>JAFGWE010000006.1 GCA_016937345.1 Methanomicrobiaceae archaeon | reverse complement strand
ATGTACCTGAAGATGTCTTGAAAAATGGGACTGACTGATTTTAGAGTTAATTTTATATGCAAAAAGGCTGGTTGGACAAACTCTTTTCTAAATGTTGGTAGGATTTTTTATCCATAGTGATATCATGATATTAAAATATAGAGAATTAATATTAACCCCCTGATCGCGGCCATTCACGATATAAACTTTTAATATAAGAAGGTCTTTGAAAAAAAGGGTTTTTAGTAATTGTCCATAGATAAATTTCTATTAAAAATCAATTCTTAATTATATCCCCAACAACCCTCAAAACCTCTCTGGCATCCTCTTCCTTCTGCGAAAATGAATTAGTCCTGAGATAAGTCGTAAGTCGCTCAAAACACTCACCCGAAATCTCATCATTTGTTTTGGCATCCTTCAACACCCTCCGGTAAGTCCTGTTCGGATAGTAAATCCCGGACGCAGTCTTAATTAAAATATCCCGCTCATCTCCGGTGATGACACCTGACCTGAATGCTCTCTCAAAATTAATCCTCATATCAACGAGTGCATCGGAAACTGCCTCATTTGAGAACGGATCACAGGCGAGTGCAACCTCATCATCTGACTCAATAACACCGTCCCGGTACATCTCATAAATTCTCCCCACACCGACCATTCCAAAGCTGTCAAGCTCACACGCCCGAAGAGCACCCATCGAGGATGAGCCGTAGACCGAAATCTTCGACTTCAGTGCCGCTAAAATCTCGCGGTGGCCAACAGAGCAGTCCTGGAAAAAAAGACCGTCAATAATGCATATTGCCTTTGGCCTCTCTGAAACTGCCTCCTCCAAATCCCCTCTTCTGACTGGCGGCCGGTAGTCTGCAACAGACTCCGGAAGAATCCTCTTTGCCGTTTCAATGTTCAGGCTTGGCCCTAAGTATACGATTACGTCTTGCATTTCTGCACCTCTCACCAACTCTTTCGTTGTCAATCGCAAATGTCTCAAGCCCCGGAACTACGACACGGACAACTTTTATATCGCAGTCAAGAATGCTCAAATCGCTTGCAATAATCCTCTGTATCCCGCAAAACTCCTGAAGCCTCTCAGACACATACCTGAGATCTTCAAGGAAATCATCAGATTCAAAACCCAAAATCCCGGAAAAATCCTTTGACTCAGACGTCTCAAACCACTTTTTGTTAAGCCGCTTTGTCCTGTCATATCCAAGCCTCTTTCTGAAGTCAGCATCGGTTGTATCCTCACGTGCACCGTGAATCTGTGTTGCACGGCTTTGGGCAACTTCCGTTATCGCCCGAAGTGCCGCTATTGCAGGGGAAAGACTGGTGCCCATTCCGATGCATAAAAGGGAGGGATCTTTTAGCTTCACATCGTCTGCAACCGCCGCAATTGTCGGAATACCGTTGTCGGAAGTAATATCCCGGAGAATAAGCTCAACCCCGTTATCCTCAAACGAATTAATGACACCTTTCAGCTTCGGATCGCTTATATTCTCAAGAACAGGTCCTGCAAAGCCTGATGCCTCAACAAGAGACCAGGCATCCCTTTCAACGACCTCGCAAAGTCCGTGAAGCACTGCCTCCTCGGTTGTGTTTCCGGACGCAATCCCGTTTGTGCTCGTCCTGAAAAAACGGACAGTGCCGTGCGGAACAGGATGAAAAACCGCATGTGCGGGAACGAGGACATCTTCTTCATTTATTATATCAAATCCCGGGTACCACGGAATTTTTGAATCGAAGTCAACACCCGCCGGCAGGATAAGACTTTGAGGGTTGACAGCCTTTTTTTCGCCAAGGGAGCTGAAATTTTCGTAAACAAGCTCACGGCCGTTAATCTCTGCGGAATACCTCTCAATACCCTCCATAATTGCAGAGACGCGTGCCGCATCCTCCGTTAAGCCCTTGCCGTTGTAAACCGATATCGCACCGTCCGCAGCTCCCGGCCGGATGCAGGAGAATACCGGTATTTTAAGCCTGTCAAGGCCTGTTATGTCGGCAACCCTTGTAATTCCGCAGCTTTTTGCAACTGGCAGAATAATCTCAAGGGTCTCTTCAGGGCTTCTTGACCTCTGGCTCTCGCCTGTATAATTTTTTTTGCAGCTTTCAAGCCTCATGCATGCCAGTGCCCCCCGCCTCCCTTTGAGATGTCCTTCTTCCAGATAGGCACATACCGCTTAATCTCCTCAAGAATAAACCGGCACCCTGAAAAAGCCTCATGGCGGTGGCCTGCACCCGCAACAATAACAAGAATAGTCTCTTCGACTTTTAAAAGGCCGTTTCTGTGAATGATATCAACCGATGTTAAGGAAAACTTCTCTTCCGCCTCCGCTGCGATATTTTTTAGATCTGAAAGTGCCACCTCATCAAAAGACTCAAAATCGATAGCCTCAATACCGTCATCACGGACTGTTCCGACAAATATCACAATTCCGCCGGTCTTTGGGTTTTTTGCATCGCTGATAAGTTTTGCAACGTCAATATCATCTTTTGTAATCGCAATAACGCCCATATCATCCTCCAGACACCGGCGGATATATGACAATCTCGTCGCCGTCTTCTATTATTATGCTGTCTGCATCCTCTCCGGAGATCCTTTTTTTATTGTGCATTAGAAGAACGCTCTCCAAAAGCTCCTTATCAGAGTCAAACAAAACATCAAAACCGCCTGCTGTCTCCTCACAAAGTTTGAGGAGAGCATCCTTTGCAGATATATTGCTGTCTTTTAAGATCTCGATTCTCCTGCCGGCCCCGAAAGTATCCTTAAACCTTGCAAAAGAAGCTATTTCTATTGATATCATATATTCAAAACGCCTTGTACTATTTTTGTCCTGAGCAGACATGACAGTTTTCATTTCTTAAAAGCGGTATCAGATCAACAGAACTGCCCCTCCCGTCCCATATGAGAAGCTTTCCGGTAAGGGTAGCGCCGCTGCCGGTTAAGATCCTCACAGCCTCGTTTGCCTGAATGCTTCCAATAACACCTGCTGTTGTGCCGACAATCGGAAATGCCTTTTTCGGAGTTTTGTCCGCAGGAAATATGCATTCAAAACAGGGGCCGATACCGGGAATAATAGTTGTTGCCTGCCCGTCCCAGCCGGAGACAGCGCCGTGGATCATCGGGATATTCATCCTTACAGCAGCCCTGTTTAAAACCCGCCTTGTCTCAAAGTTGTCAAGGCAGTCAACTATCAGGCTGCAGCCTTTCGAAATTTCATATACATTATCCTCTGTAATCTTATCAGACACAGTTAATATCTCAGTATCACTGTTAAGCCTCTCAAGAGTATTTTTTGCAGAATCAGTCTTTTTAATCCCGATAGCAGATGTGTCATGAAGAAACTGGCGGTTTAAATTTGAAAGCGAGACTGTATCACAATCGGCAATAACAATTGTTTTTACACCCGCTATTGCAAGATAGACAGAAACAGGACTCCCAAGTCCGCCTGCACCCGCAACAAGAACTTTTGAATTAAAAAGCCTCTCCTGTGCACCATCTCCAAAGAGCATTATCTGCCGGTCGTACCTTTCGCTTCTTTTCATAACCCCGCATCCTTCATACAGTCTTATGTACCCTGAAGAATAAATTTATTCGCTCCTGTCAACTTTTGTTATTAAAAATGAGACAAAATCACAGCCGCAAAAGGATAAATATCACTATCTTAAAGATATGGCCGGCAGGTGCCGTTAAGGTGTTTAACCGGAAATATCTGCAATAAATATATATTATTAAAGAGGTTTTATTAAGTAGGATTCCCGGATAAGTGATATTTTCGGCATATAAAGAATCTCTAACCTTAGATCTCAGGGTATGCGTGGTAAAATGAACGATATATCAATACTATACTTTTTCTCAGGCATTCTCGGGGCCATTCTGGTTTTTCTGATTCTTACAAAAAAATCATTTAAAAATGAGTTTCCCTTTATCCTGCTCATACTGGTTGCGTCATACTACTCATTCACTTATGGGATTGAACTCTCATTTACAAGACCGGATCTGATTCTCTCTACAATACGGTTTGAATACCTGGGAATAGCTTTAATTCCGCCACTCTGGCTGATATTTGTCATGAAATATACCCGCAGGGACAGGTATCTTACACCGCTTACATACCTGATACTCTCCATAATACCGGCAATAGTAATAATTACAGCACAATCCCGTTTTATTATACCTCTTTTATACGAATCCGTTGGTTTCGCAGCATCAGAAGGACTTATTCTGATCTCAATTAATCCGGGCCCTATATACCTGCTGAATTTTGCCTACTTCATTATATCAATTGTTTCAGGTATTCTGATTCTTCTGGATTTTTCAAGGCATACACACGGTATTATAAAGGATCAGGTGAAGATACTGGCCCTCAGCGGAGCAATCCTCATATCCACAATGGTTTTCTATGTATTATGGTTCGGGCCCAGGTATCACATCGACATAACCCCGCTTGCATACCTTTTCACGCTTTTTATGGCATTTGTGGGACTGTTCCATTACAGACTGTTTTCACTCGTTCCCGTTGCATACGACTCGGTATTCAGGATGATGCCCTCCGGCCTTGTAATAGTTGATAATTACGGGTATGTAGTTGAAGCAAATGAAATTGCAGATACAGAATTAAACTGCAGTATCAGTGATAACCCGGGAAAACTGTTAACCCAATATTGTCCGGACTGGCCTGAATTTAATGAATTCATAGATGAGGCTGTAAATGCCGGACTAAATAAGCAGGAGAGGGAGATTACCTGCAGAAAGAATAATAATTACAGTATCTACCACGTCCAGTCAATATTGCTAAAAGACAGACGGGAGCATTCAGAGGGCTCAATAATCATAATAAGAAACATTACTGCCCAAAAAAATGCTGAAGAAGAGATCAGGTCAAGTGAGAAGAGATTTAGGGAGCTCTTTGAACAGTCTCCTGTTGCCTATATCTCAACCGACTATAACGGAAGAATAACCGGGATAAATCCCGAGTTCATACATATGACAGGATATGGATGGAAAGAAATCCGTCAGAAACACTTTTACGAATATTTCCCTGAGAATAACAGGGAGATGGCGATTGAAAATTTCCGCCGGTTTACAGATACAGGAGAACTTTATTCGGAGTATGAAATCATCAAAAAAAACGGGGAGCCTATGACAATTATGGTTTCAGGGCGCATTCAGCGGGATTTGGGCGGCAATTTTGTCATGGCACACTTTGTTTTACATGATATAACCGCAAGAAAAAAAATGGAAGACTCACTCTCACAGGCAAACAAAAAACTCAACCTCCTCTCAAGAATTACACGCCATGATATCCTCAATCAGTTAACTGTCCTTAAAGGGTACCAGGATCTTTCAAAAGAGCATATTAAAAATCTAGAAACCCCCGACAAAAAACTTGAAAAATATATGGAGAAGGAATCGACAGCAGCCGGAATCATCTACGAGCAGATAAAATTCACCGAAGATTACCAGGATATCGGAGTTAATTCTCCGGCATGGCAGAATATCAGTAAAATCTTCAATACCCAGGTAAAAAACATAATAACATCCGGTATCAAAACCGAAACAGATGTCGGCAGCCTGGAGATCTTTGCCGATCCCCTCCTTGAGAAGGTCTTCTATAACCTTCTTGAAAATTCGGTTAATTACGGGGAGACAGTGACTGAGATCAGGCTCTTTTCAGAGCAGAGAGAAAATTCTCTTGTCCTGATATACACGGACAACGGAAAGGGAATCCCCGACAATGAAAAAGAGAATATATTCATCCGCAAATATTTCCGGAATTCAGGCCTGGGACTCTTCCTGTCACGCGAAATTCTTGCTATAACAAATATTGAATTAAAAGAGACGGGAATTTACGGTAAAGAGGCCAGATTTGAGATAATAATCCCAAGAGGAAATTACAAATTTTAACCGGCTTCTCAAAATCATTCGGCAATAAAAAAGAGCCCTGCTCAAAAGGACACAGTATAATTATGACAGTATCCGGGGAAAAACTAAAAAACCTGAAAAAATACATAAAAGATCAAAAAAGCCTTGTTGTATCCTATTCCGGGGGAGTCGACAGCACCCTTCTCGGAGTCCTGGCACATGAAATTCTGGGCGGCTTATCAGAGTGTGCAATAATAAAAAGTCCTCTTATGCCGGAGTATGAGTTTGAATCTGCAGTAGCACTTGCCGGAAGACTCAGGCTTCCCCTCACTGTTCTGAACTCAGAAATCCTGAAAAACCCTGACTTTTCAAAAAACACCAGGGATAGGTGCTACATATGCAAAAAGTCAGGTGCGGCTCTCCTTAAGTCAGAGGCAGAAAGAAAGGGATTTTCAAATATCGCAGACGGCACAAACTTCGATGACATAAAAGTATTCAGACCGGGATATCTGGCAGGATGTGAGGAGGGGATAAAACATCCGTTTGCTGATTGTATGATTACAAAGGATGATATCAGAAAGATTGCAGAAGCATACAATCTTCCGAACAGCAGTAAATCACCGGCATCATGCCTTGCAACCAGAATTCCGTATGGCAGCACATTATCAGAATACACCCTTGGCAGAATTGAGAGAGCAGAGGATATTATCCGCAGCTACAAGGTTTCACAGCTTCGTGTAAGAGAAATTTATAACTCCGCAAGAATTGAGGTCGCAGCAGAAGATATGTCTCTAATCCTGAAAAACCGGGATGAAATCTCAAAACAGCTAAAGGAACTGGGATTTTTATATATAACTCTTGATCTTGACGGATTTGTAAGCGGAAGCATGGACAGAAAAATAAACATCGGAGATAAAAAAACAGATTCTGCCTAAACAGACGAAACAGCTGTTTTGAAGAGAATTACCCTCCATTCAGGGCCCGGATTTTTGACAGTATCCCAGTATGCCTGCTTTTTTACAGGTTTTTTGCTCGCAGATGACGGATCATAAAATGTATATGTCCCGTACCCTGTCTCTTTTGAAGATATCATGTGCCCAAGGTTTACAAGTCCTGTATACTGTGAAAAATATGGATCTGTAAAAAGATTTTTTCCCACCTGTGCCGGGTCTTTGTCATACAGAATGTATCCGTCCGTCTCCATCACTGTAATACTCATACCCTCTAAATCCTCGAAAGGTGCGATAATATCCCCTAAAAATTCTGCAGGTTCTGCCATGCACAAAACAGCACCAAGGTATTCCCCCCCGGCAGAATATACAGGATATGAGATTACGACCGCCGTAGAACCGTCAGGGGTTACAAAAGCATCTGTCATCACAGGCGTTTTCGAATCAGTTATCATATTTTCAGGCCGGATTGTGCCGGCATCAATACCTGCAAAACCTGAATAGTTACCAGTTATGGCATTTTTCAAAATCCCGTCAGGTGACATAAACGCGTATGAAACCGCATAACCGGAATCTGAATATGCATCCGTTAACACTCCCTGCAAAGAATCCGGGGCGGCCTCCGACAGCTTCCCTGCAGCAGCTCTTATCTCTCCTGTCAGAAGTGTTATCTCACCTTCTATATCATCTGTAATTTGGAGAAGATCAGGTGGGGGAGATACATACCCGGGATTCTCCTCAGAGCTGAAAATTACGTTTTCCAGGACATATACGCCTGAAAATGCAATTATCAGAATTAATGCAAAAGGTAACAGTCTGCGGAGAATCTCGCTCATTTAAAAGATATTATACCTTATATGCATTTAAAATGCCTGATTTCCGGACCAGAATAAACGGACAGACATATATATTTACACGGTTGTCCATAAAATGAAGATAAAAGAGGCAGATAAGATGAAAAATTACGTATTATTTCTGTTTGCAGGGATATTGTGCATACTATTTGCAGTTTCACCTGTAAATGCGGCACTAAATGAGATACACCAGGGAAATACGGTTTTTATCGGCGAAGAAGGGCTGGTTCTCAGTGCAGATGTATTCTATACATCAGGCGGAGCTGCAGACACACAGCTTGCCTACTATGAATCCGGATCTCCTGTAACAAGCGGACCATCATACCTGATAACGCCGTCAAAAACCAGCTTTTTTGTATCATCAGCAGATTTTATGAACAGACAGGGCGTCTGGTACTCTTACCCGAACGGCACACAGAATAATCATATGGCAATAAATGTACAGTATCCAAGCCTTGCCCTGAAGCTTTATGCTTACCGTACAGGAGGCGGCAGTTTTGATATAACAAACGGAAAGATTGTTTCAGGAGAAGCTCTGGACTTCAGAATTGATACAAACCTCTATCCGGTATTCTCAAGAACCGGTGTTGTGGCATCCGACGACGGTATTGACATAAACGTGGAAAACCAGGTGGGAGCAACACTTTCATCACTTATTAACTGCACCGGAGCATCTGTTCCGATTACAGGAATTCATCCGACAGCATCATCATTTTTCCTTCCGTCAGGTTCGGTTGCATGCGTATGGGATACAGGAAATTCCGCATATCAGACAGGAAGCTACACAATCTGGGCTGAATCCGATATTAACAACATGATGGAAAACCTTGGAAAGATAACAGGTGTTACCGTAACAGCACCTATAGGAACAGTTCAGAACACGGAAACAATTCAGGCAGGTTTTACGTCAACACCGACTGCAGTGTCAACAGCTATACCGACACCCGCAATAACAAAAACCCCGACTCCGGCTGTGACAGAAACACAGACACAAACACCTGCTCCGACAGCGCCTGTGCAGACGGCAGCGGCAACAGAAAAGACACAGACACAACAACAAACAGCTCAGCTCCCGCAGACACCGCTTGGACTTGTCACTGTATTATCAGCTCTTATCATCGTATCAGCGGTTTTGGCCCTGAGAAAAATATAAAAAAATAACTTTTTTTCAATTCAGTGAAATATTGCAGCCAGATAACAAAAGATCAAATCAGAATGATTAAAGATTATATATAAAATCCCTGAGAGTTTTCTGCTGAACCGGATTTTCGCAAGTGTTATAATCAGTGTTATACTATCATTGCATGATCAAGTATGAAACACGGGAGAGCCTGTATAATAACAATAAACCTCCTGATCGCTATTCTTTTTACCATGTCTGCGGGCTGTACCTGCCCTTTAGAACAATCTCCTACAAAATCTGCCGCCATTACAACTGACTCAACCCCGCTCATATTTACCGATCAGGAATTTGCTTTCGAACTCCAGCGGACACTTGGCGCCTCGTATTCGGGAGAAGCCGATATTGGCGAGTGCCTTGCAACTGCATCCCGGATAAAAGAAGGAGATTTTGAGAGCTGGTATAATGAATGGAAAAAGACCGCGGACAACTTCAAAACTGCGGGAGATAAGAGCCTTGCTGCCGGGCACAGAGTTTCTGCAATGGAAAGCTATTACAGGGCTGCAACATATTACCGCACAGCAGAGTTCTTCCTTCACGGCAATCCCGCAGATCCCAGAATTGTAGAGACCTGGGAATTAAGCAGGGACTCATTTTGCGACGCACTCGCACTTGATGTTATCCCATACGAGATTGTCGTAATCCCGTATGAGAATACGACTCTCCCCGGCTACTTTTATAAGGTTGATGACTCAGGCATAGAGCGGCCGCTCCTTATCATTCAGACAGGTTTTGACGGGTGCCAGGAGGAACTACATCCATATGCAGTGGAAGGAATCAGACGTGGATACAATGTCCTGACATTCGAAGGCCCGGGTCAGGGCGAAGTGATAAGGGTCCAGCATATTCCGTTCCGTTTCGACTGGGAGAATGTGATAATACCCGTTGTGGACTATGCGGTGAGCAGGCCGGACGTTGACGAAGACAGGATTGCACTCTGGGGGATTTCGCTCGGAGGCTACCTTGCCCCCCGCGGTGCCGCATATGAACCCAGGATAACAGCGCTTATCGCAGACGCAGGAACCTACGACGTCGGACAGAATCTCCTGAAAACACTCCAGAAAAGCGGGGAGGCGTCCGCGAACATGACAGAAAAAGAGCTGCAGGAGTGGCTGCAGACGGATCCGGCTGATTTCAACGCAGGTATCTATGATGCCATGGAACAAGATACAGGTACCCGCTGGTTAAACGAGAACGGAATGTTTGTCTTTGATGTCAGTTCGCCGGCCCAGTTCTGGGCGAAATGGATGGATTTTTCACTTAAGGGAATTACCACAAATATCCGGTGTCCAACACTGGTGACTGCAGGTACTGCAGATAAATTCGACCCGGACGGGATGCAGGCAAAGGAACTCTACAACCACCTCACCTGCGATAGTAACCTCATGATATTCTCTGACAAGTACGGTGCCGGGGCACACTGCCAGTTAGGGGCTTTTGCACAGTCTTTTGCCGCGAAGTTTAACTGGCTTGATGATACGATGGGAATTAAAGAATAACAGGGCCCAAGCGGAGCCAAAAAATAAAAAAAGTCAGGGATTATTCAGGAGATTTTAACATACTGAAGAAGTGTTTCTCCATCCCCGTCTTTAAACGTCAGGATATTTTTGGAAAAGGAGTAGCCTTCAACTTCCCCAATGAGTGTCAGGTATGCAGACTCGGTCTCCATAGTATCCTGTCTTTTGGCAGAACAAATATATAAGATATTCATACCTCCTGATTATCCAAAATTTTATTGTTAAAAAAATAAATTATATGTAATAAAAACAGAATTATGATTCTAAAAATTCGCAGCCTGGAATAATGAAAGCCATTTCTGAATTTGTATAACAAATTATCTTGAGATTGATTATGGATATAAATATAAAATTTAAAGCTATTGAAAACCAGTTAGGTCATCTTTCATCTTTACAGAAGATCCTGTTAGGAACAGATGGTTCTGTCACCAGAATACTTGAGATAGCCACCGATAGCCAGGTCGGAATCAGCACAAAATTACAGGAAATCATAAGCGCTGATAAAAAAATCGCTGAAGAACTTCAAATTAAAGAAGGAGACCCTGTAAACTACCGCATTGTAGAACTGAAGAATAATAATTCACCCGATGTTTTAATATATGCAGTATCGTATACGCCAGTTGATCGCCTGGATCCGAAGGTTAAATCAGACTTTATGAAAGCTGACATTCCAATAGGCAAAATCATACAAAACCACCAAATCGAAAGCCGTCGCCAGATTATTGATGCCGAAGTAATTGCTGCAGATGCCAATATGAGCAGGACATTTGGCATATTCAAAGGTGAACCCCTTTTAAGCAGACATTATAATATAATCCACCAAAAGCGCCCGATAATTAATATCAATGAAATTTTCCCATATAATAGTTTCTCCGATGAAAAAAAAGTCATTGTAAAGGCTCCTTCAAGAATCCATCTCGGTCTTTTAGATATGAATGGTGGAATCGGGAGAGTTGACGGAGGTATCGGTATCTCTCTAAAAGAACCATGTGTCCTCATTGAAGCATGCCAGGATAATCACCTTATAGTATCCGGTACTGAAAAAGACTCCAGAGATATTGTCCGGAATGTTGCCGGACATGTGATCAAGGAAATGGACATACAGGGTGCTGCCTCCATAACAATCCGCAAATCTCCCCAAAGGCATGTAGGTCTTGGTAGTGGAACATCTCTGTCCCTTGCTACAGCCAAAGCACTTCTTAATCTTAATGGAATTGAATCAAATGCCAGAGAGCTGGCCAGGCTTACAGGCAGAGGAGGTACATCAGGAATAGGCACTGCTGCTTTTGAACATGGGGGTTTTATCGTGGATGGCGGACACAGTTTTGGAAACAGCTGTGATAAATCCGATTTCAGACCTTCTTCTGCTTCCAGAGGATTAATACCGGCACCAGTTACAGCAAAAATGAAATTCCCGGAAGAATGGAAAATACTTATAGCAATCCCTGATATCGCCCCGGGCGCAAGCGGAGATAAAGAGGTTCAGATATTCAGAGATTATTGTCCGGTTCCACTTAATGAAGTCAGGGAAATATGCCATGAAGTTTTAATGCGGATGCTCCCCGGCATTGCAGGGGCTGATCTTGACTTGTTTGGATCTTCAGTGAATAAAATCCAGGAACTCGGATTTAAGAAGATTGAACTCGCACAGCAACCACAGTTAATACACGACCTTCTAAATCTGATGCGGGAAACAGGCGCTGTCTGTTCAGGCATGAGTTCTTTTGGACCCGCGCTCTATGCAATAGGAGATTGTGGCATGAAAAACATAGAACATGCAGTTTTTAAATATTTAGAAGAACAGAACAAAACAGGAAATATTTTTCTGACATCTGCTTCCAATACAGGAGCACAAATCAGAGGATAGATTTTGGAGATAATATAAAGAATATTTCTCTACACTATAGCTTCTTTTTTCCCCTACATATCACTAATACCGCAAAAATACCGGTAATAACGACAAAAAACGACATAGGCGACTGCTCCTGTCCGGAACCCTCACCAAGCATCTGCTGTGCATATCTTTTGTTCGCCCATGCAAGATTGCTCTGGGGATTGATCTCAATTGCCTTCTCCGAGGCCTCTAACTCCTCCTGATATCTTCCAAGACCCCCAAGAGCAGTACCCTTATTCAGCCAGGCCTCAAAATAGTCAGGTTCGAGTTCTATTGCCTTATCTGAAGCTAAAAGACCTTCCTCAAATCTTCCAAGAGATATAAGCGCTGTAGCCTTATTTACCCATGCATCCGCCTGATTCGGATTGAGTTCTGTCGCCTTATCTGCAGCAGCCAGTGCTCCTTCATAATCGCCCATGGCCACAAGGACACCTGCCTTTGCCGCATATGCAATAGTAAAATTTTCATCTGTTTCAATTGCCTGATTGAGCATTGCAAGCGATTCATCTAAATTTCCTTCATTTGCAAGATCTATTGCACTGTTGTAGAGCGAAATCTTGCCGGCACCAGAGTCTGAAATAGTCATATTTTCAGCCGAAACAGAGCCAAAAAGCATTGCGGCAATAAATATTGCAAAAATTAAATATTTTATCTTCATGATTGCCTCTCTCATATATGGTTAATCTTTCTCCTTTTTCAACTTAAGGTTTGAAAAAATCCAATCTGCCGGATAATAAAGTGTTTTTGAAAAAAAAAATTAAGGGATTTTTTCACGGTTTATTTGACAGGTTTTATGTCAATTCCATATTTTTCCGCGTTTTTATCAGCGATTGCCTGAATCTTTGCAATCTCATCAGAATTTGGTTCAGGCTTAAAGAGATGGCGGAATCTCTTCTGGGCCTTTAGGTAATCATCCACCGGGACACGTTTTACCTTTCTTGCCTTTGCAAGCTCGCCGTCAACTATCTCATAGTTGACCCAGAGACCTGAGTTAAGTGCCATCTTTCCCATCTCCATTGTCTTGCAGCCGTCAAATCCCCATCCGGTGCAGCAAGGGGCATGGACCTGTATGTAGCATGGTCCGGGCGTGTTTATGGCACGTTTAACCTTGTCCATAAGATCTTTCGGTGTTGCAACCGATGTTGTTGCAACATACGGACTTCCGTGGGCAACAAGAATTGCCGGAATATCCTTCTTTGGCCTCTGGTTTCCGGTTGATAATTTGCCTGCCGGAGTTGTTGTAGTGCTTGCATCAAACGGTGTTGCACCTGAACGCTGAATGCCTGTGTTCATGTATGCCTCATTGTCGTAGCAGATGTATGTCACATCATGCCCACGCTCAAACATACCGCTTATGCACAGAATGCCTATATCAAAGGTTGCACCGTCTCCTGCGATTACAACGACCTTCTCACTGCGCCCCTGTCTTTTAATAGACGCCTCAACACCGGATGCAACAGCAGCCGCATTCTGAAAGAGCGAGTGTATCCACGGCGTCTTCCATGCGGTTTCAGGGTATGGTGTTGAGAATACCTCCATACATCCTGTTGATGCAACAATTATTGTATCCTCACCGGCGGCACGTGTAATCAGCTTTGCTGCAAGTGCAGGACCGCATCCCCCACATGCACGATGTCCGGAATCAAAGAATTCACAGGTATTTTCACTCATTCTAACAGCTCCTCACGAAGACCAAAGAAGCAGTCATTTCTGCCCTGCTTTGCCCATTCAGTAATCATCTTTATGTCTTTCTTTCTTATGTCGCGGCCGCCGAGACCTCCGACATAGGAGTAGACAGGGGTACCTGACTTGTAAACCGCATCCTTGACCTCAAGGCCGACAGCGCCGAGCATCCTTGAGCCTATGTTAATATTTTTCTCAAGAACAGCAACATTTGAAACGCCCCTAAGTGCCTCTTTTACCTCATCTGCAGGGAAAGGACGGAAACAGCGTATCTTAAGAAGGCCGACCTTCTCTCCTGCATCTCTCATCTCGTCAACAGCGTCTTTTATTGTTCCGCAGACTGAACCCATCGCAACAATTGCGGTATCCGCATCCTCAAGCCTGTAGCCTTCCACAAGACCTGAATAGTCGCGTCCGAACTTTTCTGCAAATTCTCCCCCTGCCTCACGGATTGCCTTTTTAGCTCTGACCATCGCGGCGTTGATCTCATATCTGAACTCCTGGTAGTAGTCAGGTGTTGCATACATACCAAAAGACATCGGCTTTTTCGCATCAAGCCTTTGTAAAGGATTGAATGCCGGAAGATATGCATCAATCTCCTCCTGTGTGGGAATATCCACCGGTTCAAATGTGTGCGAAAGGATAAACCCGTCAAAGCAGACAAATGCCGGAAGAAGGATGTCATGCTTTTCTGCAACCTTGTATGCAATGAAATGAAGGTCGGTTGCCTCCTGGGCATCCTCTGCATAAAACTGCATCCACCCGGAGTCACGCAGGAAAAGTGAGTCCTGCTGATCATTCCAGATATTTAGAGGTGCCCCCATTGCACGGTTTGCAATTGTCATTATAATCGGCTGGCGCATTCCTGCGACATTGAAGACCACTTCAGCCATGAACGCAAGTCCCTGTGATGTGGTTGCCGAGTATACCCTTGAGCCTGCTGCTGATGCACCAAGACATGACGAGAGCGCTGAAAACTCACTCTCGACACAGATGTATTCACCGTCAAGGTCGCCGTCAGCAACCATCTCCGCAAGGCGCTCAACAATATGTGTCTGTGGTGTAATCGGGTATGCAGATACAACCTGCGGGCGGCAGAGCCTTACAGCCTCTGCAACAGCATGTGATCCTTCGGTTATCTGAAGCATTATTTCTCCTCCTGTATCATACTGATTGCATCTTTGGGACATTCCTCGGCGCAAAGACCGCATCCCTTGCAATAGTCATAGTTAACTTTGGGATAGCCTTCGGCATCCTCATCAATACTTACCTCAGGACATATGAGCATGCATGTGCCGCACTTGTTGCATTTTTCATTGTCAAAAACCGGTTTGAATACACGCCACGAACCTGTTTTATTGTCACGTGCCCTCCCGGGTGCACCCGCACATCCTACATTAAGAGCCATATCAGATGCCTCCCTTTACTTTATCATAGGCGGCTTCTGCAGCCTTAATATTCTTTTCAGCAAGATTTGCAGGGAATCTCTCTCTTAAAGCCTCTTTTATTGCGTCCATGCCTATCTCGCCGGTTGCAGCGGCAAATGCACCCATAAGAGTTGTGTTTTCAATAGGAAGGCCGAGTATCTCAAGTGCAATTTTAGTTGCATCAATCTTTACAAGCCTGATGCCTTCAGGGATACCCGGAATATCCTTCTCTGTGTTTATAATTGCAATTCCGCCTTCTTTAAGGCCTGCAAAGACATCCACATCCTTAATAAGCGTGCTGTCCTGGACAATTATGTAGTCGGGTTCGTAGATCTGGCTTCTAAGCCTGATTTTCTTGTCATCAAAGCGGACAAATGCCTGCACAGGCGCTCCTCTCCTTTCGACACCAAATGCCGGAAAGGCCTGCGAAAAGACTTTGCTCTTGAATGCAGCCGTTGCTATTAGCTCGGCAGCAGTCACAGAGCCCTGACCGCCTCTTCCATGTATTCTAAGTTCTCTCAAAAAAATCCCTTATTTAATTTAACATGATTATTTATTAAGAATTTTCGTCCCTCCAAAAATCTTCATTTTTAAAAACCGGCGTATTAAATCTGGTTTTACAGATAGTGGAAGGATATTTCCCCAATACTAAAAAAGCAATTTTGATACAAAGTTTTTTCATTATTACTGTGGATGATTAAATAATGGATCTGAATACAGAAAGATGCAATCCGCAGATAAGCAGGATTCCGCCACTTACAAGAAAGGAGACACTTGAATATCTCAAAAAAGTTCCGGGGTGGTCAATCAGCGAAGGTAAACTTCGGCGCACATTTCAGATGGAAAGTTTTGAAGAGTGTATCGCATTCATAAACAAAATCGAGGATATATGCAAAAGAGAAGGCCATTATCCGGATCTCTGCATAGAAAAAGAGAGTATGACTGAGATATCATGGTATACATATCAGAGCGGGGGCATCACAATAAACGACTTTATTATGGCAGCAAAGATAAACCACAGCGAAAGATTCAAAGAATAAAATAAAATATTAATCCGACAAAAATCTGATTGGATATATTTCTCTTTTCTAAAATTCTGTTTGAAAAAAATAAGAACCCTTCTTTCAGAGTGAAAATGCCAGCTTTATCCTTTTTTCAATGCTCTCTTTGGGGTATGCACCGGTAAGCCTGTCTGCAAGCTGACCTCCGGAGAAGAAGAGAAGGGTTGGTATTGCAGATATCATAAATTTTCGGCTGAGATTCGGGTTTTCATCAGTATTGCATTTGCCAAAGGCAACCTGACCGGATAATTCAGAGGAAAGCTCCTCAATTACAGGTGCAACCATACGGCACGGCCCGCACCACTCTGCCCACATATCCAGGACAGCATATCTGCTGCTCCCGATGAAATCCAAAAAAGAATCCTCACCCACAGCAATAACACCGCCGCAATTATCACTCTTTAAAAAACGGTTTTCCAGATCAGCAATCCTTTTCTGACGCAGCTGTGATAGTTCATCGTCAAAGGAGGAATCTTCATCAAAAAAGCCTTCATCCGACATTATAATCAGATATGAAAAAACCAGCTTAAATAATATCTGACTCTTTAAAATTTCTTTTTTAGAGAGGGCATAACATTTTCTTTCAGGTAAAAAAAGCCCGTTTTTAAGCTGAATCAGACATAATGTTTTATATATAACCTAAATCACTATTACGAACTAATGGATGAAAAGAAGCTGAAAATTGTTCTTGCCCTTTTCCCGGTTGTAATAATCATTATAGCAGCCATAATCCCCCTATCCACATCAGGATGGGATTTTGAAAAGGCATTTTACGGAACTGAACCGGATAAGATTCTACAGTCATTTGAACTTACCGGAAGAGATGCAGGCGGGGATTATTTTACTCCAAAAGACTACGGACTCTCGGATGATAAAACGTCAGTCATTCTGACAGGGGTTATGAATAATCCCTATTCCAATGACATAACTGTAAAAACACTTGTTTACAGCATCATAATCGGCGGTGAAACAACTGATCTCACACTTACCGATAGCGTGGTTATTCCAAAATCAGGCACAGGCGAGGTTGTCCTTTCTGCACCTGTAAGCGAGAAACAGATATATGCAATTGCTTCAGGCAAAAAACCAACCTACGGTGCAGATTCGCTGAAGGGATTTGCATTTGATATGAGCGGAGTAGAAGTTACCGCCGGAGGTGTCTGATATGACAGAAGATATTAATGAGGCAGTTCCGGAAGAGATGAGCCCGGAAACACAGGAGAGCATAAATACAGGCTACAACTATCCCGGAATAATAGCAGGAGTTCTTATGGTTATTCTGCCCTTCACAGGAAAATGGTGGCAGCTGACATTCGGCGACGGGGCGCTATATATCGGTGCATCACCCTTCTCACTGACTGTATTCACATTTGGAGAGCAGATTATATCGCCTCTTTTAACCTCACTTACAGCTGCACTTTCAGTTATCACAATAATCTTCGGAATTGCCTTAATAGCAGGCTCCATCCTTTCAAATGATCCTAAACAAAAGACGGTATCTGAAATTCTTGTGAAATCAGGCTCACTAAAGGTGCTATATATTGTAATCTTCTTTTTGATAGCAGTAACTGCCGCAGGAATCGGGTTCCAGCAGTACTTCACAATGTACGGACTAAACGGCAGTTTCCCGCTGCTATCCGGATTTTCTGAGATGGTAATGCAGGCAGGGGAATTTTCGATAATGATACCGGTGAGATCTGCTATCACACCTGCGTATTATCTGGCAATAATTACTGCAATAATCGGGATTGCTTCCAGAATTTATGCAAAAAAGCGTTTGTAAAACAAACTTTTATAATCACTTTTTTATTTTTTCTGTATGTAATGCTTTTTTTGAAAACTGATTTTTTTGGTTTTTTAGCATCAGATCTTTTTTATCTCATAAAAAAGCCCGAATATTCATAAAAAAGATCCAATGCAACATCACAAATTATATACGCACTGAATACAACCTTATATAGCACACGAAGCGAGGTGGGGTAGTCAGGAAATCCCGTCGGGCTCATAACCCGAAGATCGATGGTTCAAATCCATTCCTCGCTACTAAAAGCACATTTTTTCTAAGATTTTAATCATTAGTGCAACCGGCATTTTTTGAAATTTTTAATAACCAACTGCCGGGTTAATAATAATTCCAGCAGATTTTTAAAGGAAAAGCAGGCAGATAATTTGCCTTTACACGCGCACCGGTTACGCAAAAGACGAGTAATTTTTTTAGAAATTTTTTAACTTAAAGTCCGACAGTTATCATATTCTCCTTTGCAGCTGTTACAGACCCGTATCTGTTTGTGACAGTAAGTGTGACATTATAAGTTCCCGCATCAGTGAATATATGATACGGATTTTTAATGACTGATCCTGTTCCGTCACCAAAGTCCCACAGCCTTTCATCAACATCACCTGATGATATTTCATAGAATCTTGTAGTGTATGGCACGATACCGCCTCTACCCTGGGATGTGAAATCCACAACCGGCAGTTCCCCGACCTTCACATAATTCTCTTTTATGACAACACACTCTCCAAAATCGTTTGATACAGTCAATGAGACATTATATATCCCCGGTTCTGTATAGATATGTTCAGGTGATTCTTCAGACGAAAAATCCCCGTCTCCAAAATCCCAGAAGAATGAATTCGTTCTTCCCGGAGTAATTAAAGAACTGGTGGAAAAATGAAGGGTTAAGGGTGCAAGTCCGTCTCTTATATCAGAGTATCCTGCCGAAAAATCAGATTCAGGCATTACACCGCTTTTTATCTCAAATAAAACTAATTTAGAAGCCCCTAAACCGTATTCAATCCAGATAATCCTGTCACCTGAAACCTTCGGACTAATCTGGTTGCCTTTGCCTGAGAAAACTGATGAAGTGACTTTTGTTGAAAGATCATAAAGAGAGATATCCGGGTTCTTATTTGTGTAATCCTCATAAACCACAATATCACCCGATATATCAGGGTGCCTGCTATCAGAATCTCCACCTGATATAACAGTTGTACTGCCATCATCCTCACAATATAGGACAACCGAATAATGCCCACAATCGTACTTTTCCCATACCGCCCGGTTATCAGACACAGAAAATCCATCAGACAACCCCTCTGCAATTACTGATATCTCCCCGCCCGAAACCGGTTTTTTGTACAACACTCCCTTCTCAACCCAGTATACGTTATCGCCCGAAATCCGAGGAGATTTCTTATCACCGGTCTTAGACTCCCTGAACAGTGATACCTGGTTAGTTTTTGCATCTTTTAAAAATATATTTGCAAAACCGTAATACCGTCCGTCAAGCCATACGACATAATCTCCGGAGACGTCAGCAAATCCCTGGTTTGCAGGGTAACTGTCAATATAGGAATATTCTCCGTTGGAGATATTGTATGAGACAATCTGATAAGGCAGGTCGGGATTCATCCTTTCGCCCCAGACGACCGTATCTTCAGATACCGCAGGAATAAAATCAGAATACCCCGAAAGTGACAGAATATTCGTTTTTTTATCCTTAAGATTATAGAGACATACCGCCTGTCCAGTCCCGAATTTCTCAACCCAGACTATGTTTTCTCCACATATTTGCGTATTCCACCGCAGGACCGAATCTTCTGTCAGATACTCGGGGTATCCTGACACATAATAGTCATGTGCACAGACAGGAGATGCCAAAAGTGCTGCTGCAACAAAAAGCACTATCAGATAGGCTGAACATGATACAGAACAGACTTTTGGCATTTAAAAAATCCTCCGGATACTATCTTTAATTTATTATCCGGTTTTTATTAAATCATACGGTGAAAATATCTGTGAAAAAATCCTGATCTTTATGACAGTAAAAACAGGGAGACTTAAAAAATCAGGGTAAATTGTTTATTTTTTGATATATCTTATTCTTTCTTCTCAAATTCATCAAGGTCAACCTGATAGCTGCCGGATATAAAATCAATATGCCTGGGGCATGCCTTCTCCTTATTTATCTTGAGCGGATATTCCCCTGTCAGGCATCCGATACAGAGATCATCAGCACAGTGCCCTGTTGCACGGATTAGAGAATCAATTGAGATATGATGAAGCGAGGTTGCACCAATCTTTTCACATACATCATCGCAGGTCCTGTTATGTGCAATCAGCTCCTCTCTTGTGGGCATATCAACACCAAGATAGCAGGGCGCCTTAATAGCAGGAGAACCAACCCGGATATGAACCTCTCTTGCACCTGCATCCTTTACAATATCAATTATTCTTCTGGATGTTGTTCCCCTTACAATACTGTCATCGACAAGAACAACCGATTTTCCGTTAAGATGCTTTTTGACAGGATTCAGTTTTATCCGGACTGCGTTCTCCCTTGCCTTCTGATTGGGCATAATAAAGGTCCTTCCCATATAACGGTTCTTTATCAGACCCTCTCTGAACGGAATACCCGAACTCTCGGAATATCCGGTTGCATGAGCTGTACCTGAGTCAGGCACCGGAGATACTATATCAGCATCAACAGGCGCCTCAAGATGAAGAGACTTGCCAATTCTTCTCCTGACGTCATATACAAGTTTACCGTCTATTACTGAATCAGGCCTGGCAAAATATATATATTCAAAAACACAGAATGCACTGCCGGAGGCCTGTGCAATCTGAACGGATTTTACTTCATCCTGAAAGATTGTTATTAACTCACCGGGCTTTACATCCCTGATAAATTCACCGTTCAAAGCATCTATTGCAACGGATTCAGAGCATACAATATGCCCCTCATGCATCTTTCCAAGACACAAAGGACGAATCCCGAGAGGATCGCGAAATGCATGGATCCTGTCATCAACCATTACAATAACAGAATATGAGCCTTCAAGCTTCTTCATGCAGGCCAGAACCGCATCCTGCATGCTGCTTGAATGCCTAAGTTCATCGACAATTATATTTCCGATGATTTCTGTGTCTGTTGTGGTGCAGAAGATCTGACCTCTTTCCTCAAATTCACGCCTGAGAGCCTGTGTATTTGTCAGATTTCCATTATGAACGAGAGATATTTTCTTCTGCTGGAAAGTAAAGTTAAACGGCTGAATATTTTCAGGTATCTTTGCGCCTGTTGTCGGATAACGGACATGACCCACACCGACATTACCCTTTAAGCCTGAAAGAATGTCCGCATTGAAAACTTCGGCAACAAGGCCGTTATCTTTGTATTTATAGAGACTTACGCCATCAAAAGTAGTAATTCCCGCACTTTCCTGTCCTCTGTGCTGCAAGGCATAAAGGGCATAGTAAAGCGGGAAAGAAACACCGCCAGCATCGGCGATGCCAACGATTCCGCACATAATTTTAGTGGGTTGGAATTCTTGATTTCTTTGTTACCCAGTTGTACTTGCGCATCCGGCTTGATCTGCCGAAACCGCATGCTGAGCATATCTTGTCACGTTTATGGTAAGAGATCTTACCGCATCTTCTGCAGACAATATGTGTCTGGGTCTGTCGTTTTCCTCTGGATGGAGTGCCTTTACTCATTTAAAATCACCTTATTCTAAAAAACTGATAATTGTTATTATTAATTTACTGACGGTGAAATATAAATTACATTATCACCACGGACAATGAGTGTGCCTGCCTTTGAAACGACACCCTCAATCTCCTCTTCTGCATTCTCAAGTACAAGATTCATATGAATATCGTAACCCTGAAGAATTCCGCGAATTTCTCTGCCGCCTTTCAGGCTTACGATAACAGGCTTCTGATTAAGTGCCTTATCTAAAATTTCCAACGGTCTTTGTGTCATGAGATTCCCTAATTTGTTTGATGAGGATTACTATAATTGCGAGTGTAACATAAATAAATATAGCGCCACCCCAAAGATGAGACAGGCAATACATTTGGGAAATTTTATCCCTGTTCTGATTTATAAAGGAGAGATTAATGGCCAGACTTAGCGTCAGAAAAAGATATACTGTGAGGAAGTCAAAGCTTTCGGAAATTTATGAAAAATTAAAGGAGAGCCTCGGAGATTCATCCGAACTTTTCCGATCAGACAAGGTTGAGATGGTAGAGACAACAGGAGACGTAACAATCTACCTTGTTGATAAAAAGCCATACTTAATGGAGATAAACGGATCTGTTTTCCCAACGCTGCGTGGCGCTGTCGCTAACCCGTTTACCGAAAAACAGGTTGTTGTCGATTCTGGAGCAATTCCTTTCATGGCAAAGGGTGCGGATCTGATGCGTCCGGGAATTGTTTCGGTATCAGATGACTTCAAAGAGGGAGATCTTCTGGTAATAGTTGAAGAGTCCTACAAAAAACCGCTTGCCGTGGGAGTTGCACTTATGAACTCCGGAGACATGATGGCAGCAGAAAGCGGAAAAGTGGCAAAAAATATCCATTATGTAGGAGATGAGATCTGGAATCTGGAGATCTGAATTTTTTATTTTTTTGTTTTTTCATGATTTTGATACAAAAAACCGCTCTATAATGGATACAGTTAAATAAAATTCACACCACAAATTTTTCATATGGTAAAGATCTCATCTCTTTTCAAAAGGAGCAACCAGCCTGATGAATCAGACTACATGGAACTTGATCTTGCTTCAATAGAGACTTCAAATTCCGCAGGCCCTGCATCAATGTATGTAAAAATTGCAACGATAAACGAGCTTCGTGACACACCAAGAATTAAAGACGAGGTTTACAACGGCAATATTGTAATTGTAGACATAGGACGACTTAAAATGGACAAGATATCTTACGAGCGGGTCTTAAAGGATCTTCGTGATGTTGCAGCAGATGTAAACGGGGATATCGTGGGTCTCGGAGACCAGAAGTACGTAATAATCACACCAATGTCTGTAAAAGTCTCCCGCGACAAGATCGGCGGAGCCTGAAATTGCGGCGCGTCATAATCGCACCATGCCCACAGTGTTCAAAAGATATACAATACATATACCAGACAGAAAGGATCCCCTATTTTTCCGAGGTTATGCTTGCAAGCGCAGTATGTGACTGCGGATTCAGTTCAGTTGACACTCTTGTAATAGGCGACGGGGAGCCTGTCAGATACAGTATGAAAATAGAAGGGCCTGATGATCTCTCAGCCAGAGTCATAAGGAGCAGTGTCGGTACAATGGAGATACCCGAGTTCGGGGTGCTTGTCGAACCCGGCCCCATGTGTGAAGCCTTCATATCAAACGTGGAGGGGGTTTTACTGCGTCTGGACAAGGTACTTGATACAATCCTCCTTAGCGCTGATGAAGAGAATAAAACAAAGATAAATGCCCTTAAAAAGAGAATTTCAGATGCACGTGAGGGCAATGAACCCTTCACCCTGATTATCCAGGACCTTGACGGAAACTCAGGCATCGTGAGCAAAAAAGCAGTGAAATCAGAGCCTGTTCCATACAGGGATGACTACTGCGAAGATCTGATAATATAGGCCGGCTAAATAAAAGGCCTTAAAGGAACTTTTTTATGATTAACCGCTTTTTCAGAAAGGATCTTGAGGAGAAGGTGGAAAAACTTGAAGCCAGAATTCTTGAGACCGAAAAAGAGAATGATAAACTCAGAAAAAGACTTTCAAAACGTGAGGAAAAGAAAGAGTCAGACCCTGCAAAATTCCAGGAGACAGCAGAGGAGCTGAAAAAATCAAAAAACCAGATAGATGCACTTGAACAGAGGATAACTGCACTTACAGCAGAAAAGGAGGAGAGCAGTGCCAAATCCTCTGCAAAGGACTACTATCTCTCAAAAAGAGAGTCACTCGAACTTCTCAGGAAAATTGCATCAGTAAGAGAGGAGAAAGAGAATTTAATTTCCGTATATCTCCCTCCAAAAGAGAATATCCCGGCACAATATGATCCTAACGGGGAAATATCCGCATACATAGGAACCATTAAATCAGAGACAGGATTTGTTGGATTTTTTGACTTAAACCAGCCTTCAGCCGCCAGTTTTTTTGCAGCACCGCCCTTCCCGCCTGAAGAGGCATATGTAAAAAAGGGGGCATCGTTTGACACAAAAGCTGCAGAGGAGATATTTACAAAAAAGAGGCATGCGGCTTTCATACTGGGTCATGCCGGAGAATCCTACGTGGGTCTTGCTACAGAATCCGGCCTTATCAAAGGTGAACTCATCAGAAGCAGTGTTAAGGAGAAGCACTCAAAGGGAGGGTGGTCCCAGAAGCGTTTTGAACGCTTAAGAGAGGAGGACATAAAGCATCACACCGAAAAGGCAGGTGAATTCTTCTCAGGTCTTCTTGAAGAGTTCAACGGGATAACAGATGTGATTGTAGTCGGCGGTGACCGCAAAACTGGCTCTGATATCGCAGGTCAAAGAGACATTCCAACAATATACAGGCAGTTTGAGACTAAACCCGACAGACACTGCGGAGAAAAGCTGATAAAAGAGATCTGGTCAGCCAGATGGTACAGAATCTGAAAAAAATTAGAATCCAAAAATCAGTGGAAAGGCTTTCTCTTAAGCCAGATTCCCTCTTCTTCTCTTATTCTTCCGACTATGCGTGAATCCGGAACAATCTCTAAAACACGGTCTGCAACGGACTCAGAGACAACAAAAACATAGCCCATACCCATGTTAAACGTCCGGTACATCTCATGCTCGTCCACGTTTCCGGCATCCTGCATCCATTCATAAACCGGCTGTGGGGTAAGAGGATCTGTTATGTCAAAACCGAATTTTCCAAGCCTTGTCAGGTTCCTGAGTCCGCCGCCTGTGATATGGCACATCCCATGTACCTCACAGGCTTTTGTCACATCTAAAACCTCGCTATAAATTCTTGTAGGCGTTAAAAGCTCCTCACCAAGAGTCCTGCCCCAGGGCATCATCTCACTGTATGAGCCGCAGTCCTCAACAATCTTTCTTGCAAGCGTAAGTCCGTTTGAGTGGATGCCGCTTGAGGGAACACCGATTATAACATCACCGGGCTTTATTTTTGAGCCGGTTACAATCCTGTCCTTCTTCTGAATTCCAAGGCATGTACCGGCAAGGTCAAGACCATTTACAATTCCTTTTAGGGTCGCAGTCTCGCCGCCGATAAGATTCATATTGGAGAGTCTTGCACCCTCGTTTAAGCCCTTTCCAATCTGTATCATCTTATCTACTTCAACACCTTCGGTTGCGATGTAATCAACAAATGCAACCGGCTCAATGTTCATCACATAGAGATCATTCACATTCATTGCAATGCAGTCTATGCCAAGCGTTGACCAGTCTTCCATTATGTCCGCAACAAGCATCTTTGTCCCGACACCGTCGACTGCAAGAGCAAGGGCATAGTCGCCAAACTCAATTAAGCCTGCAAAATGCCCGACGTCGCTGCACATCTCATAGCTTCCGGTACGCCTGAAAGTGAGCATATTAACAAGCGCTTTTACACCATCCGCCTCAAGGTCTATGTCAACTCCGGCATCCCTGTATGTATGGCCGCCTCTGCCTTCTTCCGGCATTATTCCGACTCCTCTGAGAGCTTAAACTCATCATGAAGAACACGAAGGGCCTTTCTGCCGTCTTCGTGCTTTACAACAAATGAGATGTTCACTTCAGACGAACCCTGCGAGATCATCATAAGATTTACACCTGCATTTCCAAGGGATGTGAATACCCTGCCTGCAATGCCCGGGGCACCTGCCATACCGACACCGACAACGGCAACGGCACTTACATCACGGTCAAATGTAACCTCCCTTATGTACCCGCTCTGCTGAACCCGGTTCAGGGCTGTTACTGCACAGTTTAAGTGATCATCATCAACAATCAGGGAGATGTTTGATTCGGATGAACCCTGCGAGATCATCATGACATTGACATGATTCTCTGCAAGTGCGGTAAAGATTGAACGCGCAACACCGGGCCGTCCGAACATCTGTGCACCTGCGAGGTTTATGAGAGAGACCTTGTCAATAAAGGTGATAGCCTTAACAACCCTCTCGTCACGGTGTCCGTCGGCAAGAACACAGCTTCCGCCTGCTGACGGATTGAATGTGTTCTTTACCCTGACAGGTATCCCCTTCTGCATCGCGGGCTCAATTGTTCTCGGGTGAAGAACTTCTGCACCAAAGTATGAGAGCTCCATTGCCTCAAGGTATGAAATGTCAGGAATTACCCTTGCATCATTTATGATACGCGGATCTGAGGTCATGATTCCGTCAACATCAGTCCAGATCCAGACCTCATCGGCATCTATTGCCGCACCCACAACCGCTGCTGTGTAGTCCGAACCTGAACGGCCGAGTGTTGTTACAATGCCCTGTTCAGTACAGCCCATATAACCCATAACAACCGGAACTCCGTCCTGCATTAAGGGAACAACCCTTGACTTGAT
>JAFGWE010000051.1 GCA_016937345.1 Methanomicrobiaceae archaeon | reverse complement strand
TCCGACATGCTTTGCCTTTTCTTCGATGTCAGCCCTGTTTTTTGGCTTCCATGTGCACGCGTCGTGTTCGTCCTCCATTGCGGGCGGGAGCTTCCGCTGGCGTTTCTTATCTCCGGGTTAATCGGCATGACTCTCTTTTTTACCGGTACTGCCGTCTCTCCTGCGATATTTCCCTGGGAAGGTCAGGCAAAAACCCTTGAACGGCTGGCTTCATCTCCTGTCTCGATAGAGGCCATTGTTTTTGGCGATATGCTGGCCTCTTTTTTGTTTGGGATTGGAATAACCTGCATCACTGTCCTTATGGGAATAATTCTCGGACTTTCCCTGCTTCATGGTTTCGTACTTGCCAGCGCAATTATAATTGCGGCATTTTGTTTCTCGGCTGTGGGGATGCTTCTTGCTGTGCCTCCGACAAACGTGCCGTCGAATATTATGATGCTGACTTCGCTTATCAAATTCCCGCTTGTCTTTATATCCGGAATCTTCGTTCCCCTGGAGCAGCTGCCGGACTGGGGCGTTGTTCTGGCGGCTTTCTCTCCGCTCACATACTTCACAGATGTCGTACGTTATTCATTTACCGGGGTTCATTTCTTCCCGGTTCTTTTGGATTTGGGTGTGCTGGCAGTGTTTACACTGGTTTTTATGATACTGGCAATGCTCCTTCACAAGAGGACAATTACACGGAGAATGTAGTCCGGGGCAAAAATTATCTTTATGAATTAAAATAGAGGCGGCGGATTTTTAGATACCGGCAAATCCTCTTTTTCGGCAGGATAATTATAGCTTCATATAGTAATGTTTTTAAAACGGCATGAGAATTCATTTTCATGAAAGTAGGTATCATCCGCTGTTTAATGGCCGAAGATATGTGCCCCGGGACAACCTGTTTTAAGATGACAAAAGACGGAATGGGAGCATTTGCAGAGACAGGGCCTGTTGATATTGTCGGGTTTGTGACATGCGGCGGATGCCCGGGAAAAAGGGCAATACCAAGGGCGAAGATGCTTGTTGAAAGGGGTGCTGAGGCAATAGTTTTTGCATCATGCATATCAAAGGGAAATCCGATAGGTTACCCCTGCCCCCATTATACTGACATGAGGGACTGTGTAAAAAAGGCGGTCGGCCCGGATATAAAAATAATCGAGTGGACTCATTAAGGAAAACAGTTTTTCAAAGCAGATATTCGTGTCCCTGCTTTTTCTGACATGATCGGAACAAATACATCAGAACAGATCCCAGATAAATTATATGGAAGAGCTGTCGGACAGTCCTGATGCAATGTCCCGGCATGATCCCTGTTTTGTGATCTCTCCTCTAAGTAAAGAAAGTCTAAAAGATGCCGCCCGCATTTATACCTATGATTTTCTCGCCGATGAACCGACATCAAAACGTCATGCACCTGATTTATCAAAGGTATTTCTGTATTCAAAGATGTACGTCAGTTACCTTCTTGAAAAAGATCTCAGTTTCATAGCAGCTGATGTGAAAACCGGGGAGATTGCCGGGTTCATATTCTGTTTTGATCTTGCCGGGGATTTGGAGAGCAAAGAATTGCCTTTTGCCGGTCTTCTATCATTTTTTCCGGATGCGATATCCATGATAGATGAGCTTGAGGGCAGGATATTTGACCTGAAAAAAATTCCGCCCGGAGATATTTTACACATATTTCAGATAGGGGTTGCCAGAAATTATCGCGGAATGGGGATTTCCAAAAGAATGATAAATCATGTGCTTTTACACGCGGAAAAAAAAGGCTTCAGGCAGATAATTGCAGACTGCACAAACCCCGCATCAAAAGCTGCCTTTGAAAAATGCGGTTTTTATGAGGCAGAATTTTATTCTTATGATGATTTTAAGAGAAATGATATAAGATTTTTTGAAGGTTTAAAGGGCGGAATCTCCCTTATGGTAAGGGATTTGATGGATCCAATTATGTGAGAGAAGAAGGCGTTTTCGGCTGATTCAGAGAGTCCGTATCAGTCACGCCTGCAAACAATATGAAAAACGGTGATTCTATCCTCTTGCGGGTTGCTGAAAAATTAGCAAAGTAATGAAATTGTATTCATTTAAAGCAATTATAATCCTTTTATCTCTCTGGTTTTGTTTTATTGTTTTCTGAACTCAGATGAAACCCGGATGGCAGAAACGATGAATGTATCTTTCATAATTAGAAAATCACATTCTTTATCTGATTTCTCACTGGAATGGTAGAATAATTTATAGCCCTTTTTTGATTGCAATAAATGTAAGAACACAATATTTTCAAGTTTCAGCCCGGTGTTTCCTGAAAAACTGAATGAAACTGTTTTTAGAAAACTGTTCTTCTTTTCATTATTATAATCAATGAGATAATGAGGAGCATTTAAAATCCCTGATCTGAGATGACCGGGATATATATACACCAGGATGTTTCTAAATAAATGGACCGGATGGAAAAAATCAATGGCCCTTAGGTTTTTCTAAGCTTTTCCATCCGGTTTTTTTGGGCCGGAAGAAAAATTATTTCCATTTTCAATTCCAACCCCGTAATGAGTCCTGAGATAATCCCAAATCTTCTCCGATTTAATCCATCCTTTATCAAGCATACTGATGATCTTGTTGATATTCATTACTTCTGTAATTATCTTATCTGCTGAATTCGGGCATTCTATCTCCACGAGACCGGTGATTACTGCGAGCGGATTTCTTATCTGGTCATTTAGTGTTGCAAGCTGCTCCATATTGGCCTCGATCTGATTCAGCAGAATCTTCTCGTGTTTTTTGGATTCCCTGATATCAGTAATATCGCGGACAATGGAGACCCATCCTGCATGATTCTTTTCGGAGTCAAACAGTGGATTTACTGAATGCTCTGTCTGAAAGATGGTCCCGTCTTTTTTCTTCATCTGCATTTCAAACCGCGGGATTTTTTCATGTTTTTCCAGGTATGGGTAGACATGGGTCCTGAATTTATTCAGCGAAGCTTCATTTACATGGATAAAATCGGTTGTCCGGCCGATCATCTCCTTTTTGTCATAGCCAAAAAGAGAGACTGCGGCCTCGTTTACCACCCTAATCTTTACCGGATGAGCACCGAGAATGAAGGCCGCATCCCGTAAGGACTCAAATGTCCTCCAGAACAGTTTTTTTTCCCTTAAAAGTTCTTCTCTGGTCTCTTTGTTCCTGAGAATCTCCCACATCAGATTCCCGAGAGTCATCAGTGCTTCGGTATCATCCTCGTTATAGTCCTCATCCTTGTTGGCCGCGACGAGAACTGCTGCTACCTTATCTCCGTCAAAAACCGGTATGCTTACAAAACGCCTGATCTCAACATGGCCTTTCGGAACTCCTTTCTTCGCTTTATTTGGGAGGGAGTAGTCGTTTACTATAACACTTTCACTTCTGCGGACTGATTCCGCCCAGATGCCTGCGTTCTTCAGTGTTAAATGAAGCGGAAGTCCCTGAACACTACAGTCTTTCATGACTCCCTTTGACCATTTGTGTATAATCAGTTCGTCTTCTCCGTCCGGAACAAGTCCTATGAATGCACACCTGCTTCCGGTCATCGAGCAGCTGTTCTCAAGGGTTAGTGATATGAGCCCGTCCTTTGATCTGCCTGCATTATTATATAGGTCAAGCAGGGATCTTATGCGTGAGAGATATAGAATTCTCCTCTCTTCTGAGATCTTTTTATCGGTTACGTCCCAGACCATCGAGATGACGAGCCCCTTCTCCTCAAGCGGGATGTTTTGTGCACTGATATATGTTGTCTTCTCACCCTTCCGTGTTATTGGAAGGTTATCCCAGTGCATCTGTTCAGGATCTCCGCTTTCAGAATCTTTAAGAACCCTTTTTCTGATCTTTTCCCTGAAATCAGGATCTTCAAACACCAAATCCCAGAATGAATCCGGTGTATTTAAATCCTCTTCTGATACCCTGTAAAATTTCAGGAAATTTTGGTTCATGTATTCGAATTTAACCTCCGGTTTTACAGAATTTACAGCAATCCCTATAGGGATATTATCAAGCACTGTTCTTATATAGGCTTCATTTCTGCTGAGTTTATCCTGAACCAGAACCAGTTCATCTAACTGCTGCCTGAGTTCTTCTTCGGCAGCGGCAAGCTCTTCGCTCTTTCTTTTAAGATCTTCTTCAGCCTCTTTTCGTTCAGTAATATCACGGATAAGAGTGATTGTCTCGTCTTTAAGATACGGAATAACCCGTGCCTCATAATAAAAATCCCTGCCGTTTATTTTGAGCGGATATTCGATCTTTTGCATTTTATTTTGGGAAATTGCATCCTGAATTGTCTTCATTAAAAAAAATCCCAAATGCCCGGGGAAGATTTCAGTCAGTGATTTTCCGGTAAGTTCTTTTTTTGGGAGAATAAGCAGAGATTTATCACCCGCATAAATATCAGTAAATATCCCGTTCTTATCAGTGCGAATTAAAACATCGGGTATTGCCTCAAGAATATGGGATGTCAGATTCCTGAAACCAATCAGATCCCGTTCAATCTCTATTCTACCGGTAATATCCCTTATTATTCCGCCGATTCCTATTTTTCCCGGAGCAATCTCCAGAGGGAATTTCATCGTTTCATAAATCCGGTCTCCGAGGATTTCTTCCGAGGTTACAGGCTGTCCCGTTTCAATTGCTTTTAGATCTGATGCAAAACAACCTCTGGCAGCGTCGCTGTCCATAAATTCTTTATCTGTTCTGCTGACCAGTTCTTCCGGTTTAAGCCCCAGAAGTTTTAAAAGCGCATCATTTCCAATTATATATCTGAACTTCTCATCCTTTACAAACATCAGATCATTATTTTTAGAGAAGAACGACTGGAAAAGCGTCTCCTTATACCTTCCGGCAATGAGTTCGCCAATCTTTTCAGAGAGCTCTTCCAGCCGGTTTTTTTTATCCTTAAACCCGGGGATATAATAGTCTGCCCCGCCGTTCAGTATGTCTGCTATAAACTCACTACAGTCTTCTTCGGAAAAAACAATGAATGGTGTATAATCCCCCCTTCCGCGGATTATTCTGAGTAGTAAAAGAGCGTCGCATCCGGGCTGCCTGTGTCCGGACACTATGGCACCAAAATTCACTGATTCCGCAATTTTTGCGGCTTCATCCGTATTAGTGCAGGCTGTAACAAAAAACCCCTTATTTTTGAGATATGATTCCATATCTTTCAGGAAGGATTTGTCGTCGTCTACACAGAGAACAGCATCCATCCGGTCATTTTTTCTCATCATCGTTCCCCCTGAACTTATCTTCAGGAACATGTATCTCAAACCTCGCACCCTTACCGGGTGTTCCGGTCTCAGTTATCGTAAGGCCGGTTATTGCCAGCATCTCTCTTGAAAGGAATAGTCCGAGTCCGGAATTTTTGTAATATTCTCTCCTGAATATCTTCTCCTTGTACTCATCAGGTATTCCCACACCGTCGTCCTCGCAGACAATTATGAGTTCTCCGGGTTTTTCTTCAGTATAAAACGATATCTCAGTAATCGTCTCACCGTGCTTTAAGGCATTGTCAATAAGATTGTAGATAACTTTTTCAAAGAGCGGATCAGCAAATATTTCGATATCGGAGACATTGTTTTTAAGTTCAACCCTGTTAAAATCAAGGTCTTCTCCGGCCCTGTCGATTGTTCTTCCCGCATCAAACCACCGAGGTTCCTGATCACCAAGATCCTTGTAGTAGCCGGTGAAATTGATCTGCTTCTCTATGGTTCCTACTGCTTCTGATATTTTTTCGATATGCTCTTCTGTCTTTGATCCTTTTGGGATCTCGTTGTTCATCCCGATTATCTCAAGGTATCCTGCTGCTCCTGTAATCTGGTTGAGGATGTCGTGCCGGGTTATGCTTGAAAGCAGATTTAATTTCTTGTTTACCTCTTTTAGTGCATCCTGGGTTTTTTTCTGTCCGATTATATCTGTAACAAAAGCGAGAAGACCGTAAACTTCTCCTTTTTCATCCTTTAAAGGAATCTTATCAGTACTGACCCAGAGATTTTCACCGGCTGCTGTTATCATCTGTTCAATAATCCCGAATTTGGGTTTTTTGGATTTTATCACCTCAAGATCGTCATTGTAATATTTTTCTGCATAAGATGGAAATAAATCACGTGTATTCTTCCCTTCAATCTCCTCCACTGAAAGACCGGTTATCTCTGCCGCCTTCGGATTTACCCGGATTATGTTATTGTCTGTGTCCTTGTACCAGATCATTGCCGGTGCATTATCGATTATTACTGAAAGATCCCTGCTGAATTTTTTAAGCTCTGCGGATGTATTGCGGATATTATCCTCCATCTCCTTGCGGCTGGTAATATCACGGCCGATCCCGAGCACCCCGATAAGGTTTCCGTCAGAATCCGTCATCGGCGTCTTTATAGTCTCAAGATATGCACGATGTCCGTCGTCGGCGTAGGTTACCCACTCCTCGTTTACCACAGGTCTGCCTGTTTCAATTGCTAGATTATCATTTTTCCTGAAAGAGTCTGCAATCTCTTTGTCAACAAAATCGTAATCTGTCTTTCCGAGGATCTCGTTCTCTTTTGCGGCGAACAATTTCATAAAATTCTTATTGCATGTCAGGAATCTGCCGTCCTTATCCTTCAGCCAGACAAGGTCGAGAATTGTACTTATGAGTGTTCTCAGGTAGGCTTCATTCTCCCGAATTATATTCTCTTCCCTCTTTTTTTCTGTGATATCGCGTGATATAGTACAGACATATTCAGTCCCGTCAGGTTTGATCAAATGCTCGGTTACATCAACAGGGTATTTTGTACCGTCTGAATGAATGTGAACAGATTCAAATCTTCTCTTCCCTTTGGCCTTTAAGGCCGCCCATAATTCTCCCCACCGCTCTGGCGTATACTCGGGGTTGATATCAAATATGGTCGTCTTTTCAGGCGATTTTGGATTTATGCCAAATGATCTTTCAGCAGATTCATTCGAATAGATTATCTCACCGTCACTGTTTACAAAATAGATCTCGTCCGGGGAGTTGTCAAATGCGAACTGGGTTCTCAAAAGCTTTGATTCTGCATTCTTTCTCTCAGTTATATCCTCACCTGAGATGAGTGTACCTTTTATTTCTCCTGAGCCGGTAATCAGGCTTATCTGCCAGAGAAGCGTCTTTCTTTCACCGTTTTTTGTCAGAATATCATATTCAAGGGGTTTATTTTCTCTGCAGTTTTTACCAATACAGTTTCCGCTTATAAATTCTGAAAAGGTGCAGCATTCTTCATCATTTTTATCCGGATGAATAAAAGCGGCGTTAAAATTCTTTCCGGTTATTTCATCCTCTTCATATCCGAGAATTTCACAGCCTTTTTTGTTTATGCGTCTTACTATCCCGTCAGTATCAACAAACATCAGAAGGACTCCGGCTGTATTCAGATACATATTGAGCGTGTCCCTCTCCTTTACTGCCTCTCTCTCTTTCTCAGCAAGGTTTCTGAAGATTATCTCATAAGGTCGCCTGATTCCGGACTCTACGAGAGCGTAATAGACCAGTGCAAATGAGATTATCTTGAAGAGATGGCCGGTGAGGTTTGAAAATCCATACACACTCACATAGAATGTGAATGCAAGTTCTGAGAGTATTGTTGAAAATATCGCGATTATTATCAGACTGAATATTTTTGGTTCAAAGTTTTCCCTCCTTTTATAGAGCAGATATGCGGAGAGTGCAAGCATGAGGCAGATTATGTATTCGCTTACGATTTTAAAGCCGGTGAGACCCTGCCCTTCAATGTAGCATACAGGAAAGATGCCTTTGAATATGGAGATTATCAGAACCAGAAATATTACCAGGTATAAAAAGAGCTCTTTGTAAACATTGACCCGCCGGGAGATCAGTAATGCTGCGGCGATAAGTGTTCCCGCCTCCAGATATCTTCCTGCAATCCAAAGCTGTGTGGGGAGGTCTGCGTCAAAGCCTGCAAATATATTCATTCCCTTATAGGCCAGGGTATGAATGAAATCGATTCCTCCAATAAAGAGATACGCAATCCCGATAAAGAGCAGGTAATTGTTGTCGATGTAATCACGGCTGTTCCATGCGATTATAAATATTGCAGCTGCGATTACGATACTGAAGAGTTCGGATAGTGTATGGAAGAGCAGAAAGCTGTAGAGTGATGTGAGTGTGAAAAAAATCAGGATTATTGCGAGCACGAGAAGGAATATTTTATCATTTTTACAAAATGGGATATGAAATTTCTTTTCTGCCGCCATGCTGGATATTTATCTCAATAACGGATAAATATTTTCAATTATCAGACTTTTTATGAAGCCCATTTATATTTTTCAGGACTGCCCGATATGAGGAATTATTCCGGTTTTGGTTTTACATGAAATATAATTTCATGAACGTTTTTATATCAGATTACACAAAGCCCGGGTTAAGAAGGGTTTAAATTTAACTTCTCCGGCATGATTACAAAAAGAATAATGGCAAATATAATCCCAATTCCACCCAGAACAGAAAATGTCCTGATATCACCAAAGGTATCAGCGATTATGCCTGCAAATACAGGAGCGATTATATAGCCAATATTAAAGAAAAAATCGCTAAGTTCCTGCACTTCTTTCTCAAATTTAGGAGTCTCCTGTATACAGTGTGCGGAAATGCTGTGGAACACCGGTGTCATCATACAGGTAAAACAGGTGGATATGAATACAATCATAATTATAAACACAGGACTGTCAATGAAAGAAATTGTTGTAAGGATTGATGATCCAATTAAAAGCCCGATAAGGGCAGTTTTCTTCTCTCCGAATATCTTTGTTACTGAGCCTATCAATCCACCAATGATCAGAGGCGGTGCAAAATAAGCAAACATAAACAGCCCGTCAAAAGGTTCTAATGGCAGATTTTCAGCGACAATTGGTCCAATAGTCATAAAAAAAGCATCAAATACTGTTGAGACAGAAATCAGAAGCAGCAGAGGAAAAAGTATACTTCCGACATTTCTCCACAGCCCGAATTCTTCTGTAAAAGTCTTTTTGGTATGGGGTTCGTCTGATGGAATAAACTGTTGTTTTCCGGCTGCCTCACGGAGAAGCAGGAGAAAGAAGAAAGCAGAAAAAGACAGGAATACGAGTGCTGTCACGAATGGTTCCCACCCGACTGTATCAATTATCAGAAAACCCGCTATGAGTGGGGCGAGGAGGCATCCTAACGCCTGAAAGATCTGAAGAACCCCAAATCCGGAGGATAAATCTTTTTTTGGGATGTATCTGCTGAATAAATCCAGTGTTCCGAAACTTTTCAGATCATAGTAAAAACCCCACATTGCCATTGCTGCTATAAAAATTAAAAAGGAATTTGCACTCCAGATGACAAAAACGTAGATGACGCATACAAGAAACATAAAAATAAAGAGAGTTCGATAAAAGGCCTTTTTAAAAATTTTATAGATTACGAAGTCAAAAAAAGCTCCGGATATTGCTGCTGTTGAGAAGATTATTCCAAGAAGGGTTTTTGAATATCCCTGTTCGGTCACCACAAGCGGTACTGCATAAGTGATTATAACGTCATAAAGCATGAAGAAGAGAGTCATCATGCAGAAAAGGTTGAAAATGGAGTTTTTTGACCTGACTGAATATAATTCTCCAATATAGGATCTCAGACTCATAACGAACTACCTTTGAATTCTACACAATTGTCTCAGGAGTGTATTCACCAGGAATACTCTTCTCAGGTATCCTCTTTCTAAAGATCCTGTATGGTCAGGTATGCGAAGCAGAAATATCCTGTATCTCATAAGGGCCGGGGCATCACTCAATGCAACACAATTGTGTGGTTTTGGGCAGATTCCCCGGCCAGGAGATTCATTAAAACCTTGTATAAATAGAGTAATGTGAAGTAATATTAAAAAACTTCCTGACTATCCTAAAGGAGCTGAACAGATACGGACATATTATGGGCAGATATAATTATGATTGCAGTAATATTTACCTGATTTTATGAAGAGGGAAATAAATTCATCAGGATTGTTATTCATGGTTAATAATAAAAACACCAGAGATATGATTGTCGAAACAAATCGGGATGTAAAATGGATCTGCAAAACCCTTGCCGAGATGAAGGGCTCAATAGAGGATCATGAGGGCAGACTCCGAAAGCTTGAGGAATACAGGGCAGAATCAGCCGGCCGTGAGGGAAAGATTGCCGCCGGTTTGGGTGCAGGTGCAGGCGGAGCCGCTGCCATAATCCTCAGAATCTTTGGCGGGTTTTAATTTCCTGCATCGTCATTTCCGGCACTTTCTCTTCTTAATTGTCTGTTTTTACCGGCTTTCGCTGAATTATAAAACCCGAATACCGCTGTTATCCAGTAGAATCCGAACATAATCACCAGGTAGATATTTTCTGTGAATGCACCTTCAAGAACCCATATCAGGTTCCCAAAAATCCAGCATGAAAAACCTGCACGCCGGACCTGAGAACTTTTCGCAGCGACAAGGGCTGCACCTGCGATTCCGGGGAGGAGAAGGGTGCTATTTGTGTCCTTGCAGATACCTGTGATTATCTGATTTATGTCCGTGGATTTGAAGAATGTGATTTCGGATGTTTATTTTTTAGTGATCCTCTTCTCCATATACAAACAGGATCTCTTCTTCTGTTATGTCCTGTTCATCAAGATAGGTACACTTGATAACATGCCGATATACAAAAAATGTGATTATAACTGCCAGGATTATCCCGATGATTACCGCAATCATTTTTTCATCTCATGTAATGAAAATTCTAAGGATTTTTTCCTTATACCTTTTGCGCCAAATATCAATCCAATATCAAAATTAATCAGAACCCAGAATATTGCAATCCTTGTTTTGTCGGAACCTCTTGTGCAACGTAATCAGACGCCTTTGTGGTGGTTATCTGTTCCTGATAGGTCGCAATCCTTGTTTTGTCGGAACCTCTTGTGCAACTATTCGCGACACGTGTTACATTTTGTTACAGGTGTCGCGTCGCAATCCTTGTTTTGTCGGAACCTCTTGTGCAACGGATTTAACAAAGCTGATAAAGGCCAGCACTTACAGTCGCAATCCTTGTTTTGTCGGAACCTCTTGTGCAACGGGAGAGAAGCGGTCGCGACGTGTGTCACATTATGTGTCGCAATCCTTGTTTTGTCGGAACCTCTTGTGCAACAAAATGAAAAACATAATATGGGTTTCGAGGCATGTGTCGCAATCCTTGTTTTGTCGGAACCTCTTGTGCAACAGAAAGAAAAAGGAGGAAAAAAATGACGAGTAAGAAGTCGCAATCCTTGTTTTGTCGGAACCTCTTGTGCAACCGGTTGTCCGTTCCTCGTCCCCTCAATGGACGTTGAGGTCGCAATCCTTGTTTTGTCGGAACCTCTTGTGCAACGATTTTTTACAAAACCAAAGAAGAGCTAATTATAACGTCGCAATCCTTGTTTTGTCGGAACCTCTTGTGCAACAGCATCAAATTTGCTCCGATCTGGTAAATACCTTTCCATATTTGAGTTTATCAGGCCGGTATATAAAAGGAATGTCGG
>JAFGWE010000050.1 GCA_016937345.1 Methanomicrobiaceae archaeon | reverse complement strand
TGCAATTGCACAGGCAACTGACAGCATCAAAATGGGACCGGGTATCATGAACACATTCACTGATACACCTGCAGCAATTGCATCATTTATGTGCACACTCAACGAAATATCCGAGGGACGTGCAGTTCTCGGTATCGGACCGGGTGACCTTTCAACACTTCCAAAGCTTGCAATTGAAGCTGCAAAGCCGGTTGCACGCTTAAAAGAAGGTGTTAAGCAGATTCAGGCTCTTTGCGCAGGCGAAGAGATAAAGAAGACTGGAAACATGGAGTTCTTTGACTATGATGGTGCAAAACTTACAGGTGTTCAGCTTCCTTCAAAGAAGAAGCCAATCCCCACATACATCGGTGCACAGGGTCCAAAGATGCTCGAGCTTGCCGGAGAAATCGGAGAGGGAGCACTTATCAACGCATCAAACTCAAAGGACTTTGACATTGCAATTCCTCTGATTAAAGCAGCATGCGATAAAATTGACGACAAAAAATTCAAGAAATTTGATGTCGGTGCATACACCGCAATGTCAATAGACCAGAGTGAGAAGAAGGCACGCAATGCAGCAAAGATTGTTGCAGCATTTATTGCAGCAGGTTCACCACCGGCACTTCTTGAGCGCCACGGCCTTGACCTCTCAAATGTAGCAAAGATAAAAGATGCACTTGCACGCTTTGACTTTGGTGCAGTCGGCGGTCTTGTCGGTGACGGTGAGATTGACGCATTTACAATTGCAGGAACACCCGAAATGGTCAAAGAGAAATGTGACAACCTTACAAAATCAGGTGTTACACAGATTATCTTTGGTTCACCACTCGGACCTGACATGACCAACTCTATCCGTCTTCTCGGAAAGTACGTCATCTAAGACAAAAAGGTCATATCATAAATTTTCTTTTTTTTATCTTTTATATCTGGAATAATCGGTAGTGATTTCAAACAGGGCAAATTACTGATTATTTCTGCAATTATACTGGAATTTGGTTGTGATGCCAAAAATACCTAAAATCCGGGTTTCCTCTATTTATTTATACAAACAATGATATCATCAGATGTTATAATCTTAATAAAACCGGTTTTATAAGAATAAATGGGCTGAGATATGTTTTCAGAAGAAAAAATAATTTTAAAAGATATTATAATTCATCGCCGGTGTGAATCACTCACCGGTTTTAAATGCCGTATAAGTCCGACAAGATTAAAAAGAGGTATTGATCCTTTTTCAGTTCTGAATCCTGCATCGGGGGTATGTAATTTCTGCCCTGAAAGAGTATATGCAGACACACCTGTTTTTGAAAACAAAAGCCGAATTACAATAGGTGAGAGTGTAACATTTCCAAATCTCTATCCGTTTGCAAAAGTCCATGTTGTAACTGTAATAACAAAGGAGCACTCGCCTGAATATTATACAAAAAAGCAGATCTCGGATGCTTTAAAAGGCCAGTATGAAGCACTTAAAGATAAGGAGGGATATCCCTCTATAAACTGGAATAATCAGCCTTCTGCAGGTGCAAGTATGATTCACCCCCATATACAGGGAATCTGTGATGATTTTCCAACATATGCAACCGGAGTTTACATAAGAAAAAGCAGTCAGTATCTGACTGACAGAGATGAAAATTACTGGGATAAATTGAGGGAAAATGAGAAGAATTCGGAGAGATATCTTTTTGGTGATGAGATTTTCTGGTCTGCAAATCCTGTGCCCTTCGGAGAAAAGGAGATTAGAGGGTATCTTCCTATATCTTCCCTTTCTGAATTCAGCAGCTATATTGATGATTTTTCATCAGGCCTCGTGAAGGTTATCGGGTATTATAAAGAACTCGGCCATTATGCCTTTAATATGGCACTCAGATTTGATAAAAACAATTCAGATGGATCTTTTAAGGCATTTGCCTCGGTAATTGCAAGAATAAATCCAAATCCTCTCTCAACATCAGATTCTGCATTCATGGAAAGGCTTCATCTTGAACCGGTTGTCCTGACCATCCCTGAAGATATTGGCGAAAACTACAGGAAAATGAATTAAAATATGAGGAAAAAGTACACGCTTAAAGGTTACTGGCCGGTCTTATCGCTCCTTTCTCTGGCAACAGCAATTGAACTCCTGGACGGAACGGCAGTAAACATTGCACTTCCGACAATTGCAAACGATTACCAGGTTGATATAGGAATAGTCTCTTTAATTCCGCTCATTTATTTTTTGATAATAAGCTGTCTTCTGCTTCCCTTTGCAAAGACAGCAGAAAAATACGGTACAAGGAACATTATTGCAGCGGGATTTGGAATATTTACTTTAAGCTCTTATATCTGTGCAATATCTCCTAATATCTGGTCTCTTATATTTTTCAGGGGCCTTCAGGCTGTGGGCGGAGCAATGATGGCTGCAGGTGTTCCTGCACAGGTTGCAATTGGTTTTCCGGCAGAGATGAGGGGAAAGGTTCTTGGAATAATCATGGGTGCTGGCGGTATCGCCCTTGCTGCCGGTCCTGCAATAGGCGGTTATATAACTCATTTCATCTCCTGGCACTGGATATTTTATATAAATATTCCAATCGGAATTTTAGGGATTTTACTGGCAATTTATGCTGTTGAAGATAATAAAGATCCGAAATCACTGAAAAATTTTGATTTTGCAGGTGTGGTTGCACTTTCTGTTTCAATGGCCGCATTTCTGTTTGCACTTTCAAACGGCAGCAGAATGGGTTGGGAATCTCCTTTAATACTTATTCTCCTGGCAGCATTTGCAGTATCTTTTCCTGTCTTTTTACTATGTGAACTCAGGCATCCTGATCCTATAATTGACATCAGAATATTTGGTTCAGGCGGATTTTTGGGATCTGTTATTTTTCTTGTGCTCTTTGAGATACTTTTGGGAGGCATTGAATTTGTCCTGCCTTTTTACCTAGAAAATGTTCTTTTACTGACTCCTGATATATCCGGCCTGTATCTCCTGATACCTCCCCTTATAATGATAATAGCCGGACCTGCCGGGGGCGCATTATCTGACTATGAGGGAAACCGGGTTGTATGCTCAATTGCAGGTTTTCTTGCTGCAATAGCTTTTGCAGGACTTTTCTTCTCACTTGGGGCTGCAAGTCAGATCTATCTGGTTATAGGGCTGATAATTTTTGGAATAGCAATAGGGACTGTTGCCAGCTCGGGTGCAAACAGGATTATAGAACAGAGTCCTGATGATCGAAAAGTCACAGGTTCTGCTGTAAGCAACCTTGTGTTTTATGTCGGGATGAGTATGGGGACTGCAATTTATACTCTTATTGTTCAGGAGAGAATATCTTCTCTTGTCCCGTCTATCGCCTCGGCTGCAATGGGGATGGTAACTCCTGAAATACTGACTGATGCTATGTCATATGTTTACATTTTTTCATTAATTATTGCGCTTTGTGCGCTTTTCATATCTCTTTTGGTAAGGGACAGGGATTTATAGTAAATTTTGGATTTTGAAATATTTATCCCTCCTTTAGAATAAATACAAAGTGAACTGCAATTATTTTGTATCCGAATTTTTGAAAAAAACATATACTTCCCAAGTATGTCATGTCTGAATTATCTTGTAATCTCAGACAGGCAGTATATAATTGAGATTTTAAAAATCTAAAAAACAGATTGTGTAAAAAAACAAAAAAAAGTTATTGATTGGTTTACCAGGGCTTTGAGATGAGCTCTGTCTTCTCAACGCGTGTTCCGTCGCCCTTGTGTGGTCTTCTGATTACAGCGTTGCCTGCTTTCTCAATCTCACGTGCCTCTTCACAGAGGAGCATTGCCTGGCGCATCATTTCGTGTGCGGATGCAACGATTGGTGTATAGTTCTCGTGACCCTTTGTCATGAAGCAGCCCTTTACATTCTGGCCTGCTACTGCCTGTGCAATCTCGTATGCTGCACGTCCTTTTGCATATGCATATGGGTTTGAAAACTCATTTGCAACAGCTTTGTCGGATGTCATAACAATCTTTGGAAGAACGAGGTCTGCACCCTTCTTTCCTGCTTTTACCTGATCAATTACTTCATCAAGTGCAATCTGAAGTTTTGAGAATGCGCCTGTAAGTGCGAGAACCTTTACAAGGTTTCCGTTGAAGTCTGCCATCTCCTTCGGGTCAAGGAATTCACGGCGTGCACCTATCATGGAGTCTGCCTTCATGATGATGTATCCGAATGCGGACTCCTTGAGTGCCTCAAAGTCGTCCTTCTTTGATGTAATGTCGTCTGTAATTACAATGCATGGAATACCTGCTGCTGCAAGTGCCTCACGTGCACCCTTTGGTCCCGGAAGGACGCCGTTTGGTGAAACAACGATACAAAAGTCAGGTGCCCATGCTTTCATGTTGTCAACAACACGTGCAATATCATTTTCCTGAAGCTTTGTTCCGCTTGTTGCCATGAATGTTTCCATGTCTTCACGGTCTGCACGCTCGTCTAAGAGCAGCTCTGCCATAACACCGCTTGCAATGTTACCAAGTTTTGCAATTCCTACTTTAACTACCATATTCTATACCTCTCATTTATGAGAACACTTTAAATTCATCAGATCTGCTAATAAAGATTTTGAAAAAAATCTATTTTTGCATGTTAACTTAATGGGTTAAGCAGAAGTGTTTAAGTTTATAAAAACATATAACCATATTAATGAAAGAAAGTCTCCTCACTGAACGTCAGAAAGAAATTCTTCGATATAGAAAACAGGGATATACTCAGCAGCAGATTGCTGATATCATAGATACCTCAAAGGCAAATGTCTGCACAATAGAAAAAGCGGCGATGGAGAATATTAAAAAAGCCAAAGAAACCCTTGAATTTCTGTATACTCTTGATGCAACGCATCTTTGCACAATAAAGGCAGGTTCTGATTTTCTGGAAGCTGCAAAGGAGATTTTTAATGAGGCGGAAAAAATTGGGATAAAAGTCCGCTATGATACAATATCTCTGATAAATCGCATGCGCGATTCGAATCCTGAAAGATTCAGGGCAAGATACATCAGAGAGGATATTATTGTTTACATCAATGAGGATGGCGACATATATTTCAATTAAACCGGAATAATTTCCTGATTTAGCATATTTGGTGGAGTATGTCTTTCTCTCTTTGATTTCATAATGAAATTCTCCAAACCGGTTTTCAAAATTAACAAATTCAAAAAAACGATTTTTATCACTACATTTATATTAGTATAAAGAAAACATTTAGGAAACCGTTATAAGGTTTGTATAAATCCTGAAGGAGTGGATGAATGATTTACGTCATTGAAACTGCCTGCAGCATGATTATCGCCTTATAATGTGGTTGCCCGGGGTAATTGCAGCATAGTATATGTTTCAGTTCCCGGTGATTGCCGAGATAGTAGGTTGCCAAAGTCCTTTTTGGGATCAGGGCAACGGGCTGACGACGTAGGATCTGATGTATGCGCCAAACGCAGGGTGGACGAAAAAATGTTTTTTTCGGCCCTTTTTCTGGCATAAATGAAGATTTGCTTCATTTGTGATTCCCGGAATAGCGCAGATAAAGGTCAGAATCTGTTTAGAGAGACGTGGTAAAAGCAGGAATTTTCATTCCGCAAAAGATGCGAGGCAGGGATTATTGATAAATATCAGGTCTTTTGCCGGACAGAACACGGATATCCAGGTTCATTTAGACCAGACGAGATCGTCTGTTTAACCCCTAAAATTTCCAAAAATAAACAATAACGAGGATTCAGACACTTCCTGGATTAAATCCCGGATTATGTCTGGAAAACCTGGGAAATATGTTTTTTATTGGAATCTCGGAATAGTCAGAATCGATGCAAAATAACAGCAAGATTTAGGATTGATTGAAAGATGGCCAACATATCCAGACCACGCAGAGGATCACTTGCATACAGCCCCCGCAAGCGTGCGAAAAGCCAGGTACCAAAGTACAAATCCTGGCCTGAGTACGAAGGGGAGCCAAAACTGCAGGGATTTGCCGGATACAAAGCGGGTATGACACACATTGTTATGGTTGATGATCATAAAAGCAGCCCTTCCGAGGGTAAAGACATCACAGTACCGGTTACAATTGTTGAAATACCTCCGATGAAGGTTGTTGCAGTGCGTGCATACAGTGCGGATACATACGGAAAGCATGCTTTCTCAGAAGTGTGGGCAGAAAATGTCGAAGAAGCACTTGGAGAGCGTATTGCAGTCCCGAAGAAGAACAACACCGAAGAAAGCACCCAGAAGATCCGTGATGCAATCGCAGAAGGAAGGGTTACAGACATTTTTGCATTAATGTACACACAGCCTGCAATGATTACAGGCGTTCCAAAGAAAGTCTCAGACTTAATGGAAGTTCGTGTGGCAGGCGGCGACATGGAAGCACGCTTAAACTTTGCAACAGGTCTTTTTGGAAGTGAAGTTGAATTTGATGCAGTAGCAAATGCCGGCGAATATATTGACGTAACTGCTGTTACCACAGGAAAGGGTACACAGGGTCCTGTCAAGCGCTGGGGCATTCAGGTTCAGAAGAGTAAACACTCACGTCAGGGTAAAAAGCGTCACATAGGTAACCTTGGTCCGTGGACACCTCACCATGTAAGATGGCAGGTTCCGCAGATGGGTCAGATGGGATACCAGCAGAGAACTGAATTTAACAAACGCGTTCTCAAAATAGGCGACTCCCCTGAAGAGATCAACCCTGAGGGCGGATTTATAAACTACGGTCTTGTAAGAGGCAGATATATTGCTATCAAGGGCTCAGTCCCCGGACCAATCAAGCGTCTGATAAGACTTAGACCTGCAATCCGCAACAGAGAACATGTTGATCGTGTACCGTCAATCAGCTATGTCAGCACAATGAGTAAACAGGGATGATCTGAAATGAAAGCACAGATTAAATCAGTTGACGGCAAAGTTGCAGGCGAGATCGAGCTCCCGGCAATATTTGATGAGCCATACCGCCCGGACCTGATCAAGAATGCAGTACTGGCGCTTCAGAGCACCCGTTACCAGCCACACGGCACAAACCCATATGCAGGTATCAGAACATCTGCAGAATCATGGGGTAGTGGACGTGGTGTTGCCCATGTACCGAGGATTAAGAACGGTTCACGTACAGCACGTATTCCGCAGGCAAAAGGCGGACGTGCAGCTCACCCGCCAAAAACAGAAAAGATTCTTGTCCGCAAGATAAACAAGCAGGAAAAAAGAAAGGCAATCAGGTCGGCAATAGCCGCAACCACAAACGAAGAGCTTGTTTTGGCACGCGGACACAAATTTGAAGGCGAAGTTCCGTTTGTCTTTGACGATTCATTTGAATCATTTGAGCAGACAAAAGACATTGTTGAAGCACTCAAAAACATTGGTCTTTACAATGATGTGGTGCGTGCAAGAGATTCCAGAAAAGTTCGTGCAGGACGCGGAAAACTCCGTGGGCGCCGTTACAAACAGAGAAAGAGCATTCTTATTGTAACCGGTGAAACACCGATGCGTGCAGCACAGAATCTTGCAGGAGTCGATGCAGTCTCTGTTGCAGAGTTAAATGCAGAGCACCTGGCACCTGGAACCCAGGCAGGACGCCTTACAGTATGGACTGTTTCAGCAATTAACAGACTGGAGGAACTGAAATGATAGTAAAATACCCGTATGTTTCAGAAAAAGCTTCAAGGGACCTTGAATTTGAAGGAAAACTCCAGTTCATTGTTGACAACAAAGCGTCCAAGATAAAAATCGCAAAAGAGATTGAGAGGATGTTTGACAAAAAAGTTGTCTCCGTAAGGACCGTCATGACAATGAAGGGACAGAAAAAGGCAATTGTCACATTCGCTGATGCGAAAGCAGGCGAAGAGATACTGAGCAGACTCGGAGTAATGTAAGGGTGGTGTAAATGGGAAAACGCATAATTTCACAGAACCGTGGTCGTGGAGGACCGGTATACCGTGCACCATCGCACCTTTACAAGGCTTCACTAAAGCACCCCGGATATGTAACAGAAACAATTCGCGGAGAAATCATCGATATAGAACACGATCCCGCAAGACATGCACCTATTGCCAAAGTCCAGCTGGAATCCGGTGAGAAGATGTTCATGCTTGTAACAGAGGGCATGGGTGTCGGCGAGAAAGTTGCATGGGGACCTGAAGCCGAAGTCAAAAACGGAAACACCCTGAAAATGATCGACATACCGGTCGGTGCATATGTGTGCAACGTTGAGGCAAGGCCAAATGACGGCGGCAAGTTCATTCGTGCATCAGGTGTTCAGTCACAGATCATCGGCAAATCCGAAGACGGGCGCGTAGGTGTCAAGATGCCTAGTGGAAAACACAAGTGGTTCCACGGGGAGTGCCGTGCCACAGTGGGTATCGTCGCAGGCGGTGGAAGAAGTGAGAAGCCGTTTGTAAAAGCAGGTAAGAAGTTCCACAAGATGAAGACACAGGCAGCCAAATGGCCTCGCGTAAAAGGTGTCTGCATGAACGTAATCGACCACCCGTTCGGTGGCGGTGGACACCAGCACGTCGGACGTCCAAAGACGGTTGCACGTGGTACATCACCGGGTAGAAAAGTAGGATCCATTGCTGCAAGACAGACAGGAAGGAAATAAGGGGTGTAGCAAACAATGGCAAAAAAACAGCAGAAGAGAATGCCGAGGCGAAAAGAAGAGTTCACCTATCACGGCTTCAAGATTGAAGAACTTCAGCAGATGAGTCTTTCAGAGCTTCTCCCGATCATGCCTTCAAGGACACGCCGCAAATTAAACCGCGGAATGACAGAAGGCCATGAGAAGCTTCTTGCTGAGTTCAGAGAAGGCAAAGAACGTATCAGGACACATCTCCGTGATATGGTTATTATGCCTGAAATGGTTGGAAAAAATGTTGAGATCTACAACGGAAAGGACTTCTTACCCGTAGAGATACAGCCGGAAGGCGTATTCATGTATCTCGGAGAATTTGCACTGACAAGAAAGCGTGTCAGCCATGGAAGTGCAGGTATCGGTGCGACAAGGTCCAGTAAATTCGTTCCACTGAAGTGATGAAAAATGGCAAGAACAGATTATTCACTTAAGATGGACGGGGATAAAATTGCCCGGGCCAAAGCAAACGAACTTCCATGCTCTCCAAAGCATTCGATTGAGATTGCAAAGTTCATAAGAGGCAAAACCACAAAGCAGGCTATTGCCTACCTTGAGGATGTAGTTGCACTTAAAAAGGCAATCCCGTTCAAGAAATTCAATCGTAACGTCGCACACAAGCGCGGTCTTGACAAATGGGATGCAGGCAGATATCCTGTCAAAGCATCAGCCGATTACTTAAAACTCCTCAGATCTGTTGAGAAGAATGCAGAGTACATCGGTCTTGACACAGAAAAACTTGAAATATTCCTCGTATCTGCTAACAGAGGCAGAAGGATGCGTGGAGTCTTCCCGCGTGCAATGGGAAGGGCAACACCAAAATTTGCTGAATCAGTTAACGTGGAAATATTCGTAAGAGAGGTGGAGTGATGTCAATAGAGAGAAGATTTGTTGAGGACGGAATACGCAGTGCACGTGTTGAGCAGTATCTCACAAAAGAACTTAAAAGAGCCGGGTACGGCGGAATGGATATGGCACGTACTCCCCTCGGCACACAGATTACAATATTTGCTGAAAAGCCGGGCATTGTCATTGGAAAAGGCGGTAAAGTAGTTCGTGAGATTACAGCAAGCCTCCAGAATGATTATGGTATCGAATCACCGCAGATTGAAGTTCAGCAGGTAGAAAATCCGTCATTCAATGCACAGATTATGGCAGAGCGCCTTGCAAACTCACTTGAGCGCGGCTGGTACTTCAGAAAGGCAGGATCAAGCATACTTCGCCGTATCATGGACTCTGGCGCACTTGGCTGTGAAGTTGTTATCTCTGGAAAACTTACAGGGGCACGTTCACGTGTTCAGAAGTTTACCCAGGGGTACATCAAACACGCAGGTGAGCCCAGCCTAACAATTGTTGAACACGGCTTTGCACTTGCAGTCAAAAAGCTTGGTACAATAGGATGCCAGGTTAAGATTGTTCCTCCGGGAGCACTGCTTCCTGATCACTTTGAAGTACTTGAGCCTGTAAAGAAAGCTGAACCTGCTCCTGAGATGAAGACTGTTGCAGAAGAGCCGCAGAACATCCCTGAAGAAGATATCCTCGGAGAAGAGATTGACGCAGAGATGGAAGCTGCAGAAGATGTACCGGTAGTGGAGGAACTCTGATATGGCAATATTACGCTCATCAGAAGTAGTCCAGTTCAGTGACGTGGAACTTTCCGAACAGCTTGGAAAGCTTCAGCTTGAACTTATCCAGGATCTCGGCAAGGTAAGCGCCGGTGGTGCACCTGAAAATCCCGGACGTATCCGTGAGATTAAACGCACCATCGCCCGTATCAAAACCGAGCAGAACAAACGGAGAAATAAGGCTTGATATCACTTCAGAATGTATGCAGGCATGAACTAATAGGACTGGAGGCTAAAGTCTCCAATTCAACCAATCCTGAACAGATTGGAATTAGCGGCATCATCTTTGATGAGACAAAAAATATGCTTGTAATAAATTCTGAAGACGGCCTTAAGAAAGTGCAGAAAAAAGGCGCAGAATTCGACCTGAAATTTCCAGATGAGACTCTTGTCAGGGTTGATGGATCAGTGTTGATTATGCAGCCTGAGAGAAGAATCAGCATGCGAATCAAAAATCTGAGGTAAATATGGCTAAAAATATAGGGTTAAACGTCAGTGCTCCTGAAAAGGAATGCAACGACGTAAATTGTCCATTTCACGGCACTTTGCCAGTACGCGGCCAGGTGATTACCGGTAAAGTCGTGAGTGACCATATGCAGGGATCTGTTGTGGTATCAAGAGATTACCTGCACTACGTGAAGAAATACAAGCGTTATGAAAAACGCTCATCAAAGCTTCACGCACACAGCCCTCCATGTATTGGCGCTAAAATTGGCAACACAGTTAAGATTGCCGAGTGCAGGCCAATATCCAAGACAAAGACATTTGTTGTAGTGGAGGTGTCTGAAGAATGAAAGCAATCCAGTCAAAGATCCCAAGAGGACTTTGTACAGGTTCAAGACTGACCTGTTCAGATAATACAGGTGCACGTTTTGTACAGATTGTATCAGTTGACAAATACCACGGTGTCAGAAGGCGTCAGCCAAAACTTGGTCTTGGCGACATGGCAACAGTATCTGTCAAAAAAGGTACTCCTGAAATGCGCCGCAAATTAGAAAAAGCGGTTGTAATCAGGCAGAGATGTGAAATCAGAAGAGTCAACGGACTTCGCCTGACATTTGAGGATAATGCTATGGTCATTACAAATGAACGCGGCGAACCAAAAGGAACAGAGATTAAAGGCCCTGTTGCCCGAGAGGTTGCCGAACGTTTCCCGAAGATTGGCTCAATGGCAACAATCATTGTATGAGGTGAAATTGTAATGGTAAGAATTGCAAGCACTCAGCCCAGAAAGCAGCGCAAGGCACGTTACAATGCGCCAATCCACGCACGCGGCAAATATATGAACGCACCTTTATCCCACGAACTTCGTGAGAAGTATGAGAAGCGTTCATTCCGTGTAGTGGAAGGCGATGTTGTAAAGGTACTCCGCGGCGATTACAGAGGCGAAGAGGGAATTGTTGACGGTGTAAATACAGAAAAAGGAACAATTCTGGTTCATGGCGTATCAGTTACAAAAGTGGACGGAACAGAGGTTCCAAGACCTGTGTATGCATCAGTCGTAGAGATTGTAAAGCTCAACCTCAAAGACAAACTTCGTGAAGAGAGACTGGAGGGTAGGAAATAATGTCAAATCATATGAAAAGACTCAATTCGCCGTCAGGATGGCGTATTGCAAAAAAGGAAAATACATTTGTTGCAAAGACATCCCCGGGCCCTCACAACAAGAATGCAATGCCGATGGCAGTGTGGCTCAGAGATCACATGGGTCTTGTTCTCAATACAAAAGAGGTCAAAAAGGTTCTTAAAGACCGTTCAGTCCTTTTAAACGGTATAGTATGCACTGACTCCAAGTTAGGTGTAGGTGTATTCGATATCGTTGCAATTCCTAAAGTTGGAAAATACTTCAGGGTTCTTCGCAACAAAAAGGGTGACTACGTGTCTGTTCCGATCTCAGAGGAAGATGCAACGACACGTCTCTGCAAGATTTCAGACAAGACAATTGTTAAAGGCGGCAAAATCCAGCTCAACCTCCGCTACGGTGCAAACATTGAGGTTGATTCACAGGATTACAAGCCAAAGGATTCTATTGTCCTGAAAATTACAGGAGAAGACCGCTTAAAGATAGTAGATCACTTCAGCTATGCAGAAGGTAACTGTGCAATGGTAATCGGCGGCCGCCATTCAGGAAAGGTAGGCACCATATCAAATATTGAGGTTACTCCTGGAAGCATTGCAAACAGGGTCTACTTAAAAGACATAAAGAGCGGCGAGGATTTTGATACCGTTGAGGACTATGTTTTCATGGTGGGAACATCCGAACCTGCAGTCAGCGAATGGGGGATTGAAGAGTGAACCCAATGCAGAAAGTCCATGTTGACAAGATCGTTATCCACATGGGTGTCGGTGAAGCAGGTGAAAAGCTTGTAAAAGCCGAGAACATCATGCAGGAGATCTCAGGTCAGAAGTCAGTGCGTACAATTGCAAAGAGGACACAGCCTGCATTCAGCATCAGAAAAGACCAGCCTATTGGCTGCAAAGTCTGTCTGAGAGGAAAAGCGGCAGAGGATTTTGTCAGAACCTCTCTTGAGATTCTGGAGAAAAAACTCTATGCAAGCCAGTTTGACAAATCCGGAAACTTAGCATACGGTATTGAGGAACACACAGATTTCCCGGGCCAGAGTTATGATCCTATGATTGGTATCTATGGTATGGATGTCAACGTGGTTCTTGAGAAGAAAGGCATTCGTATTGCAAGAAGAAGCATCCAGAAAAAGAAGCTTCCTCTAAAGCAGAGAGTGTCACGTGAAGAAGCCGTCAAATTCATGCAGGAAGAATTTGGCGTGGAGGTACAGTAAAATGGCGCAGAATAAATCGAACAACGAGGAGGCACCCACAAAGAAATTTGGCCGTGGTGCAAATGAGTGTCAGATGTGCGGCAGAAGACAGGGTATTGTACGAAGATACAATATCATGCTTTGCCGCCAGTGCTTCCGTGAATATGCCAATAAAATTGGCTTTAAGAAGATGAACTAATCAGAGGTGTTTAAAAAATGACAAGGCTTAATCCAATTGCAGATGCAATGAGCACAATCAAAAACGCTTCTGATGTAGGCAAGACAGAATGTATTGTCGAACCTGCAGGAACGCTTCTTGGAGCTATGCTCGGCATTATGAAGGAAGAAGGATACATCAGCGGTTTTGAACTTATTGAAGACGGCAGAGGAAACCAGTTTAAGATTTCCCTCAACGGAAACATCAACAAATGTGGTGTAATCTCTCCGCGTTTCACAGTTAAGGTCAATGAACTTGAGAAATGGGAAAACCAGTATCTTCCGGCAAAGAACTTCGGGACACTTCTGGTCAGCACATCAAAAGGTGTCCTTTCACATGAAAACGCACGTCATCTTGGCGTTGGCGGAGAACTTTTAGGGTATGTATACTAAGGAGTGACAGAATATGGTTTCACAGAGAAAAGTTACAGTCCCTAAAAATGTCACTGCTGAGATGAACGGAACAACACTTGTTGTCTCCGGTCCCAAGGGAAAACTTGAGAAGAAGATGCGCTACCCCGGCATCAGCGTAAAAGTCGAAGACGGGGAATTCATCGTTGAAACTGAATCAACAAGGAAGAAGATCTATGCAATGCTTGGAACATATGTGTCTCATGCAGACAATATGTTCAGAGGCGTTCAGGAAGAGTATGTCTACACAATGAAAGTTGTATACAACCACTTCCCGATCCAGCTTAAGGCAACTAAAGATCAGCTTGAAATAGCAAACTTCCTCGGTGAAAAGGAAACACGTATTGCAAAGATTCCTGAAGGTGTCAAACTGAAAGTAGGAAGCGATGAGATTGTAATCTCCGGCATTGACAAGGAACTTGTCGGGATGACATCAGGCAGAATCGAGAGAGCAACCAAGGTCCGCGGCCGTGACACACGAGTCTTTCAGGACGGAATATATATTGTAAACAAGGCGTGATTCCGATGGCTGACGAAAATATTAGATTGATAAAGGCAAGAAATGCCCAGCGCGGATCCTTCAAACGCCAGGGTCTCTCAAGGAAAAAGAAACTTGATGACACATGGAGAAGACCACGCGGTCTCCAGAGCAAACAGAGAAGGCAGAAGAAGTGCAAGGGAAGCCACCCGCAGCCGGGCTTTGGAAGTCCGAGAGCAGTACGCGGTATGCACCCTTCAGGCTATGAAGAAGTACTTGTATTCAATGTGGCAGACTTAGAGGGTCTGGATGCAGAGACACAGGCAATCAGGATTTCAGCAACAGTAGGCGGCAGAAAACGTGTCGATATTCAGGCAAAGGCCGATGAGGTTCCATTAAAGATCCTTAACCGAAAAGATATTGCATCACCTGCAGAAAAAGCTGAAAAAACAGAGGATGAGGTGACAGACGATGAGTGATCTTAAAAACCAGAAGCGTATGGCATCCTCCGTCCTCAAATGCGGTGTACACCGTGTAAAACTTGACTCGGAGCGTGCTGAAGATATTGCAAATGCAATTTCACGCGAAGATGTAAGAGCTCTTGTTGAAGAGGGTGCAATAGTTGCAAAGCCGGTAAAAGGCAACAGCCGCGGCAGAGCACGCAAACTCATGGCAAAGCGCTCATACGGACACTGCAAAGGTCCGGGACGCAGGAAAGGAGCGGCAGGTGCACGCACACCTTCAAAGCAGGCATGGATCAGAAAGATTCGTGCACTCAGAAGGGAACTTCGTGAACTCCGTGAAAAAGGCGAAATTGATGCGCATGTATACAGGATTGTATACAGAAGAGCTGCCGGTGGGCAGTACAGAAGTGTTGCACACATGAAGGCTCAGCTTGAAAATATTACAGGGAGGATGGAATAATGGCAACAGGCCCAAGATATTTTGTCCAGTTTCGCAGACGCAGAGAAGGTAAAACCGACTACTACAAGCGCTTAAAGCTTGTCGTATCAGGCAGGCACAGAATGGTTGTCCGTAAGACGAACAGCCAGATTATATGCCAGCTTGTAGAGGCAGGTCTTGAGGGCGACAGAACACTGGTCTCTGCCTACTCACGCGAACTTGTAAAATACGGATACAAGGGTGCAACAGGAAACACACCCGCAGCATATCTTACAGGTATGCTTTTTGCCGTAAAGGCATTTAATGCAGGATATGAAGAGGCAATCCTCGATATAGGTCTGCACCGTGCACAATATGGCGCAAAAGTATTCGCTGCACTTAAAGGAGCTGTCGCAGCAGGGTTAAATGTCCCGCATGGTGAGGACATCTTACCTGACGATGACAGGGTAAAAGGCGTAACAATCGCTGAATACGCACCGGAAAGAGCAGGCGACCTTGTTGAGAATGTCGAAGCTGTTGAAGATGCAATAATGAAGGAGCTGAAATAATGGCCTTTGAACAGGAAGAATGGATTCCTCTCACCGGTCTTGGAAAACAGGTTGCCGCAGGCGAAATCAGAAGCATTGATGATGTTTTGGAGAGCGGCAGGCCTATAAAGGAACCACAGATCGTGGACTACTTCATCCCCGAACTTGAGGACGAAGTTCTTGACATTAACATGGTTCAGAGAATGACTGACAGTGGAAGACGTGTAAAGTTCCGCTGTGCTGTTGTTGTTGGAAACCGTGACGGATACATAGGTTTTGGCCAGGCAAAAGATGCCCAGGTCGGAAATGCCATAAAAAAGGCAATCGACAATGCAAAACTCAATATCATTAAGATAAAGAGAGGATGCGGCAGCTGGGAATGTGCATGCGGACAGGGTCACTCTATTCCTATGCGTGTTACCGGAAAGGCAGGCAGTGTATCAGTAACACTCATGCCGGCACCACAGGGTATCGGCCTTGTTACTGGTGATATCGGTAAAAAAGTACTTCAGCTCGCAGGCGTTCGTGATGTATGGACATCCTCAAGCGGTCAGACACGTACAACAATCAACTACGCAAAGGCAACATACAATGCACTCCAGCAGGCTAATGTCGTCAGAACAGGAGGCAACAAATAATGTATGTCGTAGTTCAGGTACGTGGTGTTGTAAACACCCGAAAAGAGATCAAAGACACTCTCAAGATGCTCCGCCTCCACCACATAAACCACTGTGTCCTCATTCCTGAAACACCTGCATATATGGGTATGATAAGGAAGGTCAAGGACTACGTGGCATATGGAGAGGTAGACTCTGAAGTTCTTTCAACAATCCTCGAGACACGCGGACGCCTTACAGCAAATGAAAAGCTCACTGATGAGTATGTTAAGGAAAACTCTCAGTATGCTGATATCAAAACATTTGCAGAGGCAATCTGTGCTGGAGAGGCTCAGATTACAGACATTCCGGGATTAAAGCCGGTTCTTCGTCTGCACCCTCCCAGAAAAGGATACAAGTCAATTAAGCGCACCTACCAGCAGGGCGGTGCTCTTGGAAACTATGGAAGCGAGATTAACAGTCTCCTCTACAGGATGAGGTGAAGAAAGATGCCTGTAAACAAAAGATCTAAATATCGTGGTTCACGTACATGCGGCGGCGGTACACACAAAAACCGTCGTGGAGCAGGTAACCGTGGAGGAAGAGGCCGGGCGGGTCACAGAGATCACCGCTTCTCACACTTCCTTCTCCTTGGTGAAGTGCACAACGGAAAGCATGGTTTTGTTAACAAGACCGGTAATTCTAACAAAGTAATCGACGTAGGCGATCTTGATCAGATCCTTGACGCACTTGTTTTAAGAGGCGTTGTGACTGTTGAAGGCGATGTCTTTGTTATTGACGCAGAGCAGATCGGAATTAATAAAATACTTGGCGGTGGAAAAGTTACTCATAAGATGAACATCACTGCTGAGGCTTTTTCCGAGACTGCCAAAGCAAAAGTCGAAGAGATGGGTGGTCAGTTACTGACTGCTTAGATCATTTTTTTTTGGTGAACCATATATGGGAGCAATGCTGGATCGAATGGAACCGCTACTGGCAGCAATGCCTGCTGTCAGAAGTCCGGAAGGGCACGTTCATTTCAAAAGTAAGTTGATTTGGACTGTTGCAGTTCTGATATTGTATTTTTTACTGACTAATGTTCAGATGTTCGGGTTAAGCTCCGAATCGCTGGACTGGCTCGGGATGTACCGTGCCCTTCTTGCCGGTGCAAGTGGATCAATAGTCCACCTTGGTATCGGGCCCATCGTCACTGCATCTATCGTTCTCCAGCTTTTAAACGGTGCCGACCTTCTTGGAATTAACACATCTGATGCACGCGGCCAGGTCATGTACATGGGTCTTCAGAAACTGATGATCTTTGTAATGATTGTAATTGAAGCTGCACCAAATGTCATTGGAGGTTTCTTAAAGCCGGACCCTGCAATTGCAATGCAGTTCTTTGGCGGAAGTATGATGGCAGTATCATTTTTGATATTCCTTCAGCTCTGTCTGGGAGGCGTATTAATTTTCCTCATGGATGAAGTTGTAACCAAATGGGGAGTTGGTTCAGGTGTGGGTCTCTTCATTGTGGCCGGTGTTTCACAGGGTTTAATCAATGGTTTTCTTAACTGGGCACCAGTTGAGGATGCATATCCTGTCGGATTTATCCCGCGCCTGTTTGCAATCATAGGAGACGGTGCAAATTTCATTGAATACTTTGGACTTGACATTCTGGCACTTCTGACAACACTGTTCATATTCGGTCTTGTAGTATATGCAGAGTCAACAAGAATTGAGATCCCGCTTGCACACTCCGCAGTGCGTGGTGCAAGAGGAAGATTCCCTGTTAAACTCATATACGCAAGTGTTCTTCCAATGATTCTTGTCCGTGTTCTTCAGGCTAACTGGCAGATGTTTGGTCTTTTCCTGAATAATATGGGAATAACAATTCTTGGAACATTTGACGGCCAGACCCCTACCGGCGGGATTATGTATGCAACAGCACCTATCAACAGCCCTACTGACTGGATGTGGTGGATAACAGATCTCGGTCATCCTGTATGGGAAGTAATCCTGAGAATGGGTGTTGATTTTGTAGTGATGGTTATAGGTGGTGCGATATTTGCTCTGTTCTGGGTTAAGACTGCAGGTCTGGACTCTTCGCATGTAGCAAGACAGATTCAGAGGAGTGGAATGCACATACCCGGATACCGTAGAAACGAGCAGGTTCTTGTAAGATATCTTGACCGCTATATTCCGCGTGTTACTGTAATAGGTGGTATAGCTGTCGGTCTTTTGAGTATTCTTGCAAACTATCTCGGTGTTATAGGCGCTGTTGGTGGTACAGGCCTGTTGCTTACTGTAAGTATAGTATACCGCCTCTATGAAGAAATTGCTAGTGAACAGATAATGGAGATGTATCCGTTCATGCGCAGCTTCTTTGGAAAGGAGTGATTAAAAGAATGTCTAAAGGAAAAAAGGTTGTAATTACCGGTGTCCCGGGAGTTGGTAAAACCACAGTTATTGATGCCTCGATGGAAGCTTTAAAGGCTGAAGGTGTAGCATACACCTCCATCAATTTTGGAACATGCATGTTTGAAGTAGGGTGTGACCAGGGTATTGTCAATGATCGTGATGAAATGCGAAAACTGGATCAGGATGTTCAGAGAGAGCTGCAGAAGACTGCAGCAAAGGTCATCGCCAGAATTACTGATAATACCATAATTGATACCCACTGCACTGTAAGTACTCCTGCCGGGTACCTTGCAGGACTTCCATCATGGGTACTGGAAGAATTAAAACCTGATATCATTGTGCTTGTCGAAACTGACGAGGATCAAATCCTAAAACGCCGTCTTTCTGACACATCCCGTTCAAGGGATATGGAAGGATATGTGGCAATAAAGGATCATCAGAGATATAACCGTTACATGGCGGCATCATACTCTATGCTGACAGGATGCACTGTGAAAATTGTCAGAAACCTTGACTTTCTGCTTGAGAATGCTGTCTCAGAGATGGTTGAACTCCTGAGGTGAACTATTCGAATGGCGAAGACAACAAATGCAAAACCTGCAGGCGGGGGAATGTTCACATTTCTTATAATCATGGTTCTGGTTATGGTTGTCTACAGTGTTCCTTTTTTAAGATCTGGAATTGCAAATGCCGCAGATATGATTTTAGGTCCGCTTCACAGTATTCTTGGTGTGTCCTGGCCGGTAATGATTCTTTTTCTGGCAGTAATAACAGGATGCTACTCCTCACTTCTTCAGAAATATACAATAGATTATGAGAAGATGCAGAGAGTCCAGAAGAAGATGCGTGATTTTCAGAAGGAATTTCGTGAGGCCCAGCTTTCCGGTGACGAAAAAAAGGTGCGCAAGCTGAATGAAAAGCGTGATAAGATGATGCAGGAGCAGCTTGAAATGTCACAGGAACAGTTTAAGCCTCTTGGCTGGATAATGATAATTACAATTCCAATTTTCCTTTGGCTTCTTGATATGGCGCCTGTTATGGGTAATATTGTGTTTCCATTTATGGGTGAGGTAAATCTCGCAGATGCAACTGCCCTGTTTCTGCCGGCATGGATTTTATGGTACATGCTGTGTTCACTGACACTTTCACAGGTTATACGAAAGACCCTTGATATAGGGGGTCTTTAAACTTGAGAATTACTGTCAGCGGCCCGCCGGGCAGCGGCACAACATCCCTTTCAAAATATTTATCATCCAAATACTCTTTTGATTTTATATCAGCAGGTGAGGTATTCCGGAGTCTTGCAAAGGAGCAGGGCCTGGATTTGATAGAGTTTGGAGAGCTTTGTGAAAAAGACCCTGCTGTTGATAAATTGATAGATGAGCGGCAAAAGGAGATCGGTGAAGATAAAGACAATATCATAATAGAAGGCAGGCTTGCCGGACATATGATTAAAAACGCTGACCTGAGAATCTGGATTGCGGCATCAGCAGAATGCCGTGCAAAGAGGATTGCGGAAAGAGAAGACGCTTCATTTGAATCAGCAAAGAATGAAACAGTCCTTCGTGAAAAGTCTGAATCTGAAAGGTATAAAAAATATTACAATATTGACATCTTTGATCTGTCAATATATGATCTTGTTATAAGCTCTGAGAAATGGGGAAAGGAAGAGCTTGCAAGGGTTGTTGATTCTGCTCTTGAAAACATCAGAATCTGAATTATTTTTTTAAAAGCTATTATATTGATTTTTTAATGGTAGATATGTAATAATTTTTATTGATACCTAAAGCACGGACTCATTTATCAGGGCACAATGGTCTGCGGCAGGTAATTGAATGTATATATGATTTTCTCTTTTAATCGCCCTAAATATTGTATTATTATTGTTTTGATTTGTCCTGTAATTACTTCTATTTAGAAACTGATTTGAAAAATAATTAAAAAATTAAGATTTTTCATACTTTTGGCAATTCATTTGTCCGGTGATGATGTCAGGTTTTGAGACTATGGATAACTTTATATTTGATATGCATATATGCACATTGATAATCTCAATATATAATATTTTTGGGGCTGGGGGAAAATGAATAATTATGCAATAAAAAGGCTGACTAATTATTTGCATGATGAGGATTCTGCAATTATTTTCGGTCTTATTATTCTTGGAGTTCTTTTTGGCCTTGATATAGGAACAACAGAGTTCATTCTCTCAAATGGCGGATATGAGATAAATATTCTGATGAGATCTGTTGTCAGCTCAGAGGTAATTCATTTGGCGTTAAAGCTATCTGTGCTTTTGCTAATTGCATTCGTAGTTTTTCACTCAAATTCAAAGTTAAAAAATTCCGGAACAATGGCGCTTCTCTTAATAATAATTATATATCTGATTACGGTAATTCACAATATGGGTTCAATATATGGCATACTATAGTATTTTATGCAGGTTGTTGACAAAGAAAAATTCTGCAATAACTGCTTAAGATTAAAAAAAAGAATGGCTCTATTTTAAATTAGGTTGATATCTAGTATGCCGATATTGTCAGTTGTATTTGTTTTATATTTACCTTAACAGGGTTATTAAACTGAATTCCAAGAATTTTCCCAATATCTTCATCCGGATTTGAATAGCAGGAAACCTTCACATTGTTAAAATTTTCATTTTTAAGAAGATTAAGTTTTGAATTAATGTTCTTCCAAAGAGTAATGTCTGCCCCGGATGAAACATCATCATATACAGTAAAATTTATCGCTGTTTCATTAAAGTGAACAGAATTCACTGCCGTTTCAAGGCTAAGCATTGCAACGCCGTTTCCGCTGGCATAGCTCTTTTCGCCTTTATTAAAGCCTGTAACAAAAAAATTCACTTCAGAGCAGTTCAGATAATTTGTGCCTGTATAGTAGCCGGATTCATTCTTTTGAAATACAGGTTCATATCTGTATTCCATATCAAAAAGGGATGAAAAAAGTCCTGAAGAATTTTTAATATCATCCAGGACTTCATTCATATCCGCAAACTGCAGAGGGGTGGTTTTGCCGTATCCGGTTGTAAGATTGACATAGCCGTATTGCCAGGAATATCCCTGTTCCTGCCAGAAGTTGCTTAGAGATGAATATGAAAATTTAGCTAAAGAGGAATTATATAAAGTTCCGGTTGTGTTTATAACTCCAAAGAGGTCAGAATCTTCTTCAACTTCAAGTATTCCTCCTGATTTGAGTGATGACAAGAAAATGTCACCTCCACCGAGTTCAAAGTTTCTGCTAAGTCTTCCGTCTGATTTTTGCCAGACAGCATTTTCAAGATCAGAAGAAAATGACAAAAATTCCTTCTCAACGTTTGAGAGATGTTCTATCTCTGCCTCCTCCTTTAAAGAGGGGACATATGTGTTGAAATACACAGACATTATTGTTACAATTACTGCCAGTATCAAAAGACCTGCAACAACGGGTGCCACACCATCATCGTTTTTCAATCCTCAACCCTCCCAAAAAAGATTACTGATTTTGAAACAACCATCTGAACTGTATAGCCTCTGATGTCTGCCGTTGTTGAGACTTCCATATAATCTCCTGGCATAAAATTCATGGATGAAGTATCATTATTTATTGTAATATTGCCGTAATATTCAGTTAATCTTTTAGTTTCATTTGAAAATATAACCTTTATATCGCGTTTTGAGATGGTATCGCCGCCTTTATGCCACAACGTTATATTATGATTATCGGATGATTCCCCTATCATCACATTGAGTGAAGGTTCCCTGTCCTGTGGAATATACTGCGATGCCGAGACTGCAAAAAGTGATGCCAGGATCAGAACAAGACTTAGCATAAGCATTTCACCAATAACCGGAGAAACTGCTTCTTCTCTTCTTTCTTTATTTTTCATTAAAAAACCTCTCTTCTCCAATTCTTTGATTAAGTTTATACCTGAATTATTATCGCAAACAAAACGAGAGATGCCGCCATGAATATAATACTGTGCTTAAGTCCTGCAAGAATATTATTTGAGCTTAACTGCCCAGCCATAATGCCTGAAAAAAACCCGAGAATTATAGATATATGAAACATCTCTGTAATATTATCTTCAAGATTGAAGTTTATGTCAAATCCCTTGAAACTCTCAACAAAAGATACATTCAGCTGATAGGCAGAGTACAGAAAAATTCCATATGAGAGATAGATTATTGCAACATAGATGAATGAAACTCCAAACCGCTCGTTTTTCATCTTAAGATAATGTTCAAGATCTCCTACTGCGATTGCAAGAATCTCTCTCAGGTGATCTGTAATCTCGCTTGCCTTAATAACAAGTGAAATTGCCCTTTTAACTGATACAAGCCCGATCCTCTCCTCGAGCTTGTAAAGTGCACCCGAAACGCTTGTTCCCATCTTGATCTCTTCTGAGGCAATCTTTACTTCGGATGTGAGAACTCCGATTTTACTTTGTGCAATTATGTGAATTGCGCTCTGAAGGGTCATTCCCATATCCTTCATATCAGAAATTTCCCGTAGAAATCCGGGGAGTTGTGATTCAAATTTTTTAAGGTACCAGTTTCTTGCCTCAAACGCAAATGCGACCGGAAACATAAATGCCGAGAGCATTATGCAAATAAATGCCTCAAATGTATAATTTGGAAAAATATCTGAGATGTAACCATTCATATACAAAAGTGCAACGGCACATGCTGCAATCATTCCGAATACCAGGCCGTACTGATAGTCGGATACATAATAGCGCAGCGGATTTCTGAGAATGGATTTTATTTTAAGCGCCTGTTTTTTTGCCTGAATATTTTTCAGGAATTTATCATCAACTGTTCCAATGTTATTTTTGTCAATATTGGTGTCGGTATATTCAGATTGTATTACCTGTTTTTTTGATACCTGGAGGCTGTCGGGTGGCATCATAATGTAGAGAAGGAAAATCATTGCAGATGCTCCTACAGGAAGACCGAGGTACATAAGAGGTTCTAAAAGATCAACAGAATTCTGTCCTGAGAGATTCTGTGCAACTATCATTATCATAATTGCAATGGGTCCTGCGACAAATGCGGTTACATAAATCTCTGCCATTATCTCCATTGTTTTTAGGGTATTTTCAAGTTCCTGCATTGCAGTTTCACGGTAATGGACTGATTTTGATGCGAAAAAGTCGGTCATACTGCCGCCTGTTTTAAATACCATTGCAAGATCGTTTAAAAGTTCTGAAAAATTAGGTGAAGGCGTGTATTCCTGAACATTTCTCATAGCAGTTAAAAGGTCATCACCAAAATATTCCACATCACGGACAATCATTGCACATTCGCTTGAAACTTCACCGTAGAGATCGTCGTTTTCACTAACACTCTTAAAAATTGAAAAGAGTGTCATCGTTGTTGAAAGTGCCTGCATATATGTAATTGCATATGGCAAATCCAGTTCAATTCTTGTTTTTCTTCCTGCGGCAACAGTCTGCGGATACATATATGCGAAAAGAAAAAGTCCGCAGACTAACACGAAGAATATAAGAACTGCCGAAATTTCGGGAGGAAGAAAAGATATCGGGTTTATCTCTATTTCAAGAAGGGTCAATATATTCACGAGGAGTACGTAATCCATCCCTGCCAGGACTGTTCCCATAATCAGAATCAAAAGATACTCTCCCGGAGTGATGGGAATCTGTGCAGCCCGAAGTGAACGCTGAAAATCTTCCGTATTTAAGGAAGATATAAGAAAATTATTCTTCAAATTCATATCTGCCGCTCTTTGAAAATTCGTCAAATACTGCTGTTATCTCATCCGAACTTCTGATGCCGTTTGATAACAGTCCTTCCAGTATTTCTTTTCTTATCTCTACCTGCCTTTGAGTTTCATCAATAGTCCACCCGTGGCTGTATGCAATTTCATTTATTATTCTTGATTCTTTGCAGATTTTTCTGAAATTATCTTTGACAGGATCCCATTTGTAGAGGATATTGTAGGTTATTTCACCTTTTTCAGCAACAATTTCATCAATAGTTATACAGCGTCTGACCATTCTGCCGCCAATATACTGGAGCTGCTGGATTATCATGAGATCCAGTGCGCCAAACATTGCGACGGGAACATTAATCGGATTTGTTGTAAGGCGGTTGATTGCCTGCTCAACACCTCCTGCATGAAGGGTTGAATAGGTAGTATGTCCGGTATTCATCGCCTGAAACAGTGTCTGTGCCTCAGAACCTCTCACTTCTCCGACAATGATATATTCGGGCCTCTGTCGCAGCGCTGTTTTTAAAAGCGAAAACATGTCTACATTGCCTTTGCCTGATTCTGATGAGCTCTCCCTTGTTTTCATCGGAAGCCAGTTTTTATGCGGCATCTGAATCTCCCTTGTATCCTCGATGGAAACAATCTTTGCAAACTGCGGGATAAAGAGAGAAAATGCATTCATCATTGAGGTTTTGCCGCTTGCTGTACCTCCAACTACGATTGCACTTTTTCTGTTTTCAACACAGAGCCAGATAAATGCAAGAATCTCTGCATCATAAGTCCCGTAGTCTATTAGGTCTACGGGCGTCATCGGATCAGACTTAAATTTTCGTATGGTAAATGAGCTCCCTTTTGAGGATACAACATCAGTATATGTAATCTGTGCACGTGCTCCTTCGGGAAGGGCTGCATCGACAAGGGGTGCTGTCAATGAGAGCTGCTTGTCAGCTTTTTGTGCAATTTTTAAGACAAATTTGTTCAGCTCGTTTGCGTCAAAAATCATGTTTACAGGAAGGTTTGAGTATTTCCTGTGAAAGATAAAGACCGGAATGTCGGGTCCGTTGCATGTGATGTCCTCGATGTTTTCATCGTGCATAAGAGGGTCAAGCTTTCCATATCCCTGGAAGTTTCTTTCAAGATAGTAACAGATTATATTGATCCTCTCATAAGTTATTTCAGGGTCCAGATTTCGGATTATCCTATGGACGATATCCGAATCAAATTTCAAACCGTCTTTTTTTAACCCGGGATCATAGAGGATAACTGATCTCAGCTGGGCATCGGTTTCCTCAAGTATGAGATGCTCCTTTTCGGATATTCTGGGCTCAAAGACCATGTATTCTTTATTTGAATCACTGTCACTTACGATAACGGCATAAGAATGGGGTGGGTATAGCCAGTAGCTGTCAAGAATTTCAAGAGAGTCCGGCAGAAGGCCCTGTGTTAATTCAGGTATCTCGGGACAATCTGACAAATATAATACCTGCTCTTCCGAAGTTTCTCCACCATCTGATTTATAAAAACTGGTCAGAATTTTAAGATAATCCTGAAAACGACTGCTGTTATCAGGTTCGTCCTTTTTTTTGGAATTATCTTTGTTTTTTCCCTTTTTTGTATTCAGTTTAAGGTTTGGAGGGACAAAATTACATTTAATGAGGCTTTTACTGATTATTGATTTATTCTGAACAATATCATCATCAAATGATTCTGTCTCCTTTGGTTCTGTCCCCTCTTCATTCAGAACGGAATCTGTAAATAAATCTATATTTTTAAAGGGGAGTTTGCCTTTGAATTTTTTGATAATATCAGACATTTCCTGCCTCACCACCACATGTCTTCAGGATATTCCTCAGTATTGGTCTTTTGAGGAGGAATTGCAGAAGTTAAATCAGATTCAATTCCGGACATTACTTTAAGGTCCAGATCAATTCCGCTTCCATAGATATCTATTCTGAAATCACCTGTTCTTGGAATTTTAATTGACTGTTCTTCTTCGATGCTGTATTCTCTTCCATATCCTCCCTTCCCGACGACTTCGCCGGTTTCAAAATCTGTAATATTTATTGTAAGAAATGAGTAAAAGGGATTTTTGTCGTCTCCAAGATTATTAGCTACAGAATAATCGATAATAAGTGGGCCCTTTCCTGCTGATGCCTTTATGCTAATCGGGGTATATAACATGGTGAAGCTTTCTTCGTACAATGTCTGGAGTTGTTCCGTTTCAGCAGTATATTCGGGAGGGGGTGTATTGTTAAATTTTGTCTGAGAGTAATAAGGATCATCCGGGATAAAATGCTCTATCAGGGAAGCGGAATCTTTCATGCCTGTTTCAGATCCTAAAGAGATAATCGTATCTGACTTAATTGCAGGAGAATTCTGATATGGGGTTATTGTTTGAGAGTCTGTTTGTGGTGAATGGTATATGCCAGCATCTGATGGCAGAAAAGTATCTCCTTCGGTTTGTGGCAGAATATTTTGAATTAGATAAAGAACTCCGACACTTATTGTCAGTACAAGAGTTGCAATAATTGCCAATGTCATTATTTTTACAAGCTGGTCTGTGTTTATCCCTTTGTTTCCCTGTGTCATATCAAATGCCTTTTCTTGTTGAACTTTATTAATTATAAATTATTAACTTTTTGCAAATATTTAGTACTTTGCTATAGATCTGCTTGTGCTAATTATATCTTTGAAATTTTTAGCGATTTCTTTGCAAATAGATCTCTTCTTTAATCCATAAAAATTTACTTATATCATAATTATTTTATGTTCTGCTGTGTGAAAATTAAAAATCAGGAGTTTCTCCTTTATTTATCACACTTTGTTATTTTTATGAATAACTTAGTAATAAATATTTTCTATTTTGTATTACTTAATTAGAATTTTTTTACTTTTAAAAATTCTCTGGTTCGGGTCTGAAAAATAAGTTAATTCATCTTATCAAATCTGCTTGGGGCAGTTTTGTTTTTTAAATGGATAAAATGGGGTTTGATGCAATAAATCCTATTATGGACTGGGTTTGACATGCTCGTAATCCTTACTGTTATTTTCGCTTTTTTTTGTTTGCAAAGATTATCCTGTGAAAGAATTAGGTGTAGAATATCTGGAAAAAAACCTTAAATTCTCTATTTTGGTACATATGAATGCCGTGGTTAAAATAATCAGTTTAATAAATAAATTAAATATTCGCCGTTATTATCTTCATATGATAATTTAGTAATACATTTATAGAAATATGTTACACTATTTGTAAAAGTCATATGGATTGTTCGTAACTAATGTTATGTTATTTTTATTCCATAATTATCGGCCTAACTTATCATCAGTACAAGTCCGGGTGGCTTTTTCATAAAGGCTTGTTTAAAAAAAGAGGAGAACTTAATGAATAGTAATCTGAAGATTTTGGTCATAACTGTAATATTTACAGTTCTTTTTATAATGGCTGCCGGATGCACCGGTCAGCAGGCAAAATACTATAATGGCAATCTGCCTGTAAATGCGGCTGACGGTCAGAAAATGGCAGATGTTGTGTATCTCGCAGGTGGTGACTATGGCTACCCGCAACCGTTTACAATCTATCCGCGAGGTCCCGGGTCATCAAAGGTCAGATTAATCTTTGATAGTCTTGTTGAAAGGGATGAAAAAGGAATAATTCCATGGCTTGCAGAAAGCTGGGATGTAAGTGATGATGGTCTTGTTTATACTTTCCATCTTCGTGACGGCGTGAAATGGAATGACGGCGAACCATTTACCGCTGATGATGTTAAATTCACATATGACTATGAAATTGAAAACGTTCCGGTTGCAGGTGGTATTGAGGCAGGGATAATTGACACCGTTGAAGTTACAGATTCAAAAACAGTAAAATTCATGCTTAAAAGCCCTGCTGCTACATTTATCTACAAAATGACAGGATTTCTCATAATTCCCAAACACATATATGGGAAAGTCTCTGATCCTGTAAATTATCTTGATAAAGATGCAGTAACCGGAACCGGGCCCTATTGCCTTTCTGAATATAACAAAGAACATGGTTCGTACAGATTTGTCTCAAATGAAAATTTCTGGGGTCCGTCCACCGCCGTAAATTCAATTGAGTTCATTCCGGTGAGTGATGCAATGATAGCATTTGAACAGGGTGAGATTGATTTCACAAGCATCTCTTCTGAAGTTCTGGACAGATTTACAGGAGATCCCACAGTCCGGCTTGTAGAACAGCCGGCCTTCTGGGGATATGAGTTTTACTTCAATATGAATAAATGCTCTGCTCTTGCAGAAAAAGAGGTTCGCCAGGCGTTTGCATACGCAATTGATCGTGAGGAGCTTGTTGAAAAAATTGCAAGAGGGGCAGGAAAACCCGGAAATATGGGTATACTCCCGGAGGATCACATCTGGTACAATCCTGATCAGTCTGAGTATTCATACTCTCCTGAAAAGGCGGCAGAGCTTTTGGATGGTGCCGGATGGAGGGATACGAATGGTGATGGCATACGCGATAAGAACGGAGAAAAACTTTCTTTTACACTGACTGTAGGAAGTGACGAAGCAAGAATAGGTGAGCTTATCAAAGAGAGACTTTTAGAGGCAGGAATTAATGTGGAGCTGAGAGCTCTTGAGAGCAAATCACGCGATGCCAATCTTAAGAGTAGGGATTTTGAACTTCTTGTAAGCGGTTTCGGAGGCTGGGGGCAGGATGCCGATTACCTGCGAACAAGATATTCATCTGCGGCAGCAAAAGGAACAACTGTTGCCGGCGGTGCTGCGGTTTATGGCTATAACAACGACGAATTAAACAAACTTGGTGAAAAAGAGCTTTCGGAACTTGATGAGGGAAAGCGAAAGGAGATTGTTTATCAGATGCAGGAAATTCTGGCAGAAGATGTCCCGGCAATTCCTTTGTATTACACAACAAGCATAGATGCATGGCGCATTTCAAATTATGACGGCTGGATGAATATGTATGATCACCATGCAAGAACACAGAGCAAATTATCTTACATCGCGAGGGATGGAATTGCAACAGAACGATAATTTAAAAAATCTCACAGAATGTTGGTTAAAAGCTACGAAAAATACCGGCTTTACTGATGAATGCAGAACGGCAGAATTCTGGAACAGGCGTTCAGCAGGGTATGCAAAGAATGTAAAAAGCGGTGAGAAGCAGAGGAGAACAGAGGACATTTTGGGCTTTTTGAAAGAGTCCGGGTTTAATCCAAAAAGCGCAAAAATCCTTGATATTGGATGTGGGCCGGGGACACTCTCAATCCCTCTTGCAAAGGAAGGGGCGGATGTAACTGCGGTTGATATCTCATCAGGAATGCTTGATAAGCTAAAAGAGACTGTTAAAAACGAGTCTCTTTCTGTTGACATTGTTGAATGCTCGTGGTGGACGGCAGATATTGATAAACTGGGATTCCGTGGGAAATTTGATCTGGTTCTTGCCTCAATGACACCGGCAGTAAAAGATCTGCAAAGCCTTGAGAGAATGATGTCTTGTTCAAGAGGTCTTTGTTATTACAGCAATTTTTTGAAACGTGGGGAAGATAAAGCATTTCAGGAGATATTCTCCTTTACAGGAAAGGAGAATCCGGCAGGGCATGGAAACGGGATGATGTATCCGTTTATGTACCTGTATCTGCAGGGGTACCTTCCTAATCTGAAGATCAATCATTCTGTCTGGAAGGATGATTTATTATGGGAAGAAGCGGCAGAAAAAATGAGTGATTTCATAGGCCGCGGCCAAGAATGCGATGAAGAAACAAATGTGAAAATAAAGGAATATTTCAAAAAAGCTTCATCCAATGGAAGATACTGTTCAGAATCAGATGTCTATACCGGCATGATGGTCTGGAAAGTAAACGGCAGCTGATCGGGATGAAAAAAGACAGGAATTCATTTATTTTCAGGTTTTTGCTGACCCTTCTTGTAATTCTTGCCATAAATTTTTTTCTTCCCAGGATGATGCCCGGAGATCCCTTTTCCACAACATCAGCAGATGTTGCCGGAGATGAGATTATTGTAATGACAGAGGAACAGCGGGAATATTATATCGGCTATTATGGTATGGACAAACCACAGTATGAGCAATTTTTTATTTATCTTAAAAATCTTGCTGCAGGAGACCTTGGAAAGAGTATATCCTACAAAATGCCCGTATGGTCTGTAATTAAGATTCATCTCCCATGGACTATCCTTATTGTTCTTTGTGCAACTGCACTTAGTACATTTATAGGTGTTATTTTCGGAACAATATCTGCAAAGAACAGGAAGAAAAGCAGTGACAGGTTTATGATGGCAGGAATGATCGCATTTGCAGAGATTCCGTCATTTCTGTTGGGTCTTATTCTTCTTCTGATATTTTGTGTATATTTAAGAATGTTTCCGCTTGCAGGCGCTGTAACACCGTTTGCGGTTTATGGTGGTGTCTTAGACCAGGCATGGGATATAATGTATCATGCATTTCTGCCGGTTGTAACACTTTCATTTGCACAGCTTACAGGAGTATATCTTCTAACCAGAAATACCCTGATTACAGTAACATCTAAGGATTACATCAGAACAGCCCGTGGCAAAGGGCTTGGTGAAAAGATTGTCTGGAATCGTCATGCCCTTCGAAATGCACTTCTTCCGGTTGTTACAAGAACAGGTTTTATGATTGGAATGATGATGGGTGGCGCAGTTCTTGTAGAAAGTGTGTTTAGTTATCCCGGAATAGGGATGACACTCAGAGCTGCGGTAGTTGGTCGTGATTATCCTCTTATTCAGGGAATTCTGCTTGTCCTTGCTGTTTCAATACTTGTCTGTAATCTTACTGTTGACAAAGTGTATCAGATGCTTGATCCAAGGGTGTCGGTATGAACGGCGAAAATGTATCTTGTCAAAAGAAGGAGTTTTACTCTTCAGCCTTTATATTGGTAGCAGGAAATCTGTCAGATGGTACTAAAAAGATATTTTCAAAGTTCAGTATTGAAGGAAAGATAGGTGTTTTCGGACTAATAATGATTATAATGATGGCTGTTTTTGCTCCCCTTATAACCAGTTATCCTCCTGATAAAATAACCGGAAATTCACTTGATTCTCCCTCATCTGATCATTATTTAGGCACAGATGAACTTGGGATGGACATCTGGTCTCAGATCTGCTACGGTGCAAGAATGAGTCTTGCAATAGGTCTTGCTGTTGCATGTATAGCAGGATTTGGAGGAGGAGCTTTAGGTGTTATCGCAGGATACAAAGGCGGAGTCTTTGATCAGGTGCTTATGAGAGTTATTGATGTGACGATGGCACTTCCGAGTTTGCCTCTTTTAATTGTAATCTCAGCGTTTCTCGGCCCGAGTATTATTAATATTATACTTATTCTTGTCCTTTTCAGCTGGGCAAAACCTGCACGCATTTCACGGTCACAGACTCTTTCAATAAAAAACAACGACTATGTCATCTCTGCCAGGATGTTTGGTGCAAAACCATTCTATATTCTTAGAAAACACATATTCCCTGAAGTTCTGCCAATTCTGTTTGTGCTGATTCTTTCTATCTCATCCTATGCAATCATTGCGGAAACAGGACTTGCGTTCCTGGGACTTGGTGATCCTACTTCTAAAAGCTGGGGTATGATGCTTAATTACGCAACAGGTTTTCGGTCGATTTATTTTACGCCTTACTGGCAATGGTGGCTTTTACCTCCTTTGTTCATGCTGATATTTCTCCTCCTCAGTCTTGCTTTTATCAGCAGGGATATGGAAAGGGTGTTGGATCCAAAGCTTCGAATAAAAAAAGGTGATTGATTATGACAATTCTCAGCATTGAAGATTTAAAATGCCATTATGTGACAGATGGCAGTGTTGTAAAGGCTGTTGACGGTATATCATTTGATATCTACGAAGGCGAGATTTTTGGGATTGTTGGGGAGTCTGGTAGTGGCAAGACTACAATTGCGCTTGAAATAATGGGACTTTTGCCTGAAAATGTAAATATTTATGGTGAAGTTGTATATAACGGAAAAACAATTTCAAATCTCTCCGGTGAAGAAAGGGATAAATTCCGCTGGAAGGATATTGCTATTGTATTTCAAAACGGGCTTGAGGTATTAAATCCTGTTATTAATGTTGGTCGGCAGGTGACTGAGCCTATGATAAAACACCTTGGTTTAAGCCATGAAGAGGCTGAGAAACGATGTATGGAGCTTTTTGAGATGACGGGTCTTGATTCTTCATGGATGAGTTCATACCCTCATCAGCTCTCAGGCGGAATGAGGCAGAGGGCTCTTTTGGCAATGGCTCTTTCATGCAGTCCAAAACTACTGATTCTTGATGAGGTCACATCAGCGCTTGACGCATTCTCAAGAAAGGAGATTCGTGATCTGCTCCTTAATCTTCAAAAAGAGTGTTGTTATACGATGATTGTTATCTCACATGATATCACTTTTGTATCATCTGTTGCATCGAAAATAGCTGTGATGTATATGGGAAAAATTGTTGAAACTGGTCCTGTAAGAGATGTAATTACATCTCCGAGGCATCCTTATTCAAGAGGGCTTATTCATTCAACACCTGATATATTCATCTACAAAGATATGTGGGGAATTCCCGGGGATGGTTTTATGGGTGGCGAAATTCCCGGCTGCCCTTTCTCTCCCAGATGTACTCAGAAGACAGATGCATGCACCAAATCAGCACCTCTTCTTTGTGCCTGCGGTAACAACGGACGAAAGATTGCATGCCACAGGGGGGGGATAGTATCCCTTCTTGAGGCAGGTGATTTAAAATTTTGTTATCAGCTTCCGGATAAAAAAAGTCTTCAGGCTGTTGATGGAGTTTCTTTGGACGTAAAAGAGGGGGAAGTTTTGGCGGTTGTCGGCCAGACAGGGTCTGGCAAATCAACTCTTGCACATATACTTGCCGGAGTTATGAAACCTCAGTCAGGTGAAGTTTATTTTATGGGTGAACCTCTTTGTCCTGAAGGTTATGGCAGCAGGTTTAACGGAATTCAGATCGTTTTTCAGGATCCGTTCAGCTCAACAAGCAGCAGGTTTACGGTTCTTGATGCAATAAAAGAGCCTCTTGATATCAATAAAATTGGGACAAAAGATGAGAGATTAAATATGGTAAAAGATGTTCTGGGTCTTGTCCGCCTCTCATCTGAAGAAAGTTTTCTAAAAAAATACTGCGGAGAGTTAAGCGGCGGGCAGAGGCAGAGGGTTGCACTTGCAAGGGCAATGATAATGAGGCCTAAACTTCTTATTGCCGATGAAATTACATCTGCTCTTGATGTTTCGACATCTGCAAATGTCCTTCGGCTCTTAAAAGGGCTTCAAAACAGAAGAGGCTTTGCAATGATCTACATTTCTCATGATCTTACTCTTACTCTGAAGATTGCAGACAGAATAGCGGTTATGAACTCCGGAAAGGTTGTTGAGACAGGAAATGCCCATGATGTGATGCTTTCACCTTCTGATGAATACACGCAGAGGCTTGTCGGCTCAAGGATTGGCCTTTGCTGCCATACGCACGAGGCAGCATGAGATAAAACAGGGCTGAGTATGTAATTATTGTTGACATTGGCTAAAATAATAAGATAATATTTTAATAAAGTAATACTTAATTTTAATAAGGAAGTTTTTTATTATGAAGATAGTTGTCTGCGGAAAAGGAGGATGTGGGAAAAGTACGATTGTTTCTTTTCTTGCCGGTCAGTACGCAAGGGACGGGCACAGAGTGCTTGTGGTTGATACTGATGAGTCAAATGCCAGGCTGAACCGTATTTTAGGAATGGGGGCTCCAAAAGACCTTTTAGGTTATTTTGGCGGCAAAAAAGATGTGATGGAAGGGTTTAGAAAATCCCGTGAGGAAAAATCCGAAAATTCAATCTGTAACTGGGCCATTGATGAGATTCCTGAAGGTTATATTTCAAAAAAAGGTAATATGAATCTTGTTGCGATTGGAAAAATTCATGAAGCCGGAGAAGGTTGTGCATGCCCTATGGGAGTTTTGTCAAAGAAATTCATCTCAGGTCTTAATGTTTTTAAGAACGATATCGTAATTATTGATACCGAAGCCGGAATTGAGCACTTTGGAAGGGGCATTGACGGCATCTGCGATGTAATTATTATGGTTATTGATCCGTCATACGAATCGCTTCGCCTTTCAGATGAGGTCAGCAGGCTCTCTAAAAAGATTGATGTTCCGCTATATTACATCTTAAACAAAACAGATGAAAATACTTCGGCATATCTGAGAAGATCTGTTAAAGAAAAAGACAGAATTATTGCCGAATTCCCGCAGGACTCTAAAATTCTCTCGGCTGGGCTTATCGGTGAAGAATATAAAGGAAGCATATCGGGTGTATCAGATATTTCTGAAAAGCTCAGCTCCTCTGTTGCCTGAATAAAACTAATTTTTTTTATCGGGTTTTTTTGGTATTAATCTGCTCTTTTCAGGGAGTGATTTGAAAAAAATCTCTAATTATTTCCTCCTGAGAAAATGGCAGTGAACTATCTTCATTAAAAATGTGGTTTCTATCCGCAAAAGATCTGAAAATTTTTGGATGGTGAGTTTTTATTGAGTGCAATAATTATAAACGGAATTACAAAGAAATTTGGAGATTTTACAGCTGTTGATAATGTCTCTTTTTCTGTTGAGAAAGGGGAGCTTTTTGGACTTTTAGGGCCTAACGGTGCCGGAAAGACAACAATAATCAATATGCTCACAACTCTTCTTATTCCTACAGCCGGAAACGCAGAGATTGCAGGACACAACCTTAAATGTGATCCTGATCTTGTCAGGGGGAGTATTGGAATAATCTTTCAGGATCCGTCTCTTGATTCAGCCCTTACCGGAAGGGAGAATCTTGAGTTTCATGCGATGATGTATGACATAGGAAAAGAAGAGCGAAAGAAAAGAATTCCGGATGTTTTAGGTATTGTAGGTCTTTCTTCAAAGGCGGATATTCTTGTTGAGAATTATTCAGGCGGAATGAAAAGAAGGCTTGAGATTGCAAGGGGGCTTATTCACTATCCCAAGGTATTATTCCTTGATGAACCAACACTTGGTCTTGACGCCCAGACAAGAAGGACTATCTGGAACTACATAAAAACTCTGAACCGCGATTATGGGACTTCTGTTGTTTTGACAACACATTATATGGAAGAGGCCGATTATCTTTGCGACCGGATTGCGGTTATTGACAATGGAAGGATTATTGCCCTTGATACCCCTTCAGGATTAAAGAGCCTTTTAAAAGGTGAGAAAGTAAGCCTTGAGCTTAAGGAAAAAAACTGTGAGCTCCGGGATAAACTTCTAAGACAGCCTTTTGTAAGGGAGGCCGTTTTGGAGGGGAATATCCTATCAGTCACTATCGCCGATGGAGAAAGAAGTGTTGCTGAGATATTTAAGATTGCATGCAGCCTGGATGCTGATATTTTGGCTGTAAATATCCATAAACCAAGTCTTGAAGACGTTTTTATTCATCTTACCGGCTCTACAATCCGTGATAAGGAAGGCGATAAAAATTCTGCACGGCATGAGAGAATCAGGCGGAGGATGATGAGATGATTCAGACAAAAGCTATATATGTTCTCTGGCTCCGTGAGATGATTAAGTATTTCCGGGCGAAGTCAAGGATTGTCGGTGCAATTGCAATGCCAGCCTTCATGCTTATATTTATGGGATTTGGGTTTAGGCGAGTAGAGTTTGCAGGGCTTCCGGAATCAATTGGCTATTTTCAATATCTGGTTCCCGGAATTATTGGGATGACACTTTTGTTTACTGCAGCCTATGCCGGAATGAGTGTAATTATGGACAGACAGTTTGGATTTTTAAAGGAGGTTTTAGTTACTCCGGCAAACAGGGTTTCAATTGTTCTTGGGATGATTGCCGGAAGTGCAACAACTTCTATCCTTCAGGCTGTTATTATGATGACTATTGCGGTTTTTATGGGATTTAGGCTTCCATCTCTTCCTTATATTCCTGCAGCTCTTTTTATTATGTTTTTGATATCAATGATCTTTATAAATATCGGACTTGTTATCTCAAGTATTCTAAAGGATCTTCACGGGTTTAATACCATTATAAATTTCATTGTCTTTCCTTTGTTTTTACTTTCAGGTGCCCTGTTTCCTGTTTCAAACCTGCCTGTGGCTATAAGGGTTCTTTCATATGGCGATCCACTCACATACGGTGTTGATGCACTTAGGGGAGTTCTGATTGGGTATTCTGAAATGTCTGTTGTTATTGATGTAATCATTCTTCTTGTGCTGTCTGTAATTACTGTTTTTGCAAGTGGCTATTTCTTTAAGAAAGGTGAGGCTGTATAATTGATTAGTAAACGGAAATAAATCAAAAAAAACACTCTTTTTTTAAGTAAATTTTATTAAATAAAATAATTTTGTCAAAACAAAATCTTTATGTTGATATAAAAAATATTAAAGATGATAAATTTAGTAACACTATGTTGGACAATTTAAAAGTTATTTACGACTATGAGGTGTTTTTTGGTAATGTATGAAAAGATGAAAATTGAAGAGGGTGTATCACCGGTTGTCGGCGTAATGCTGATGCTTGTTGTTACTATCATCATTGCCGCTGTTGTGAGCGGTTTTGCAGGAGGGCTGATGGGCTCTAATAGCCAGAAGGCTCCGATGCTCTCGATTGATGCAAAGATTAAGAATACGGGAATTCATACTGGAAGCGGCTTTACTGCCACAGTTACAGGTGTCAGTGAACCAATTCAGACAAAAAATTTGAAGATTGTTACATCCTGGTCAACGACAAATAAAACAGAGTCATCATACGGCAACCCGGTTAATGGCGGTGGAACAGTAATTGGTCAGGAAATCAATTACTATCAGGGTCCAACATCAAATGTTACTATTCTGCTTCCGCCCTATGGTTTTGGTGCAGGTGTCAATAGTTCAAGTATTTTTAATCCAGAAAGCAATTCTGAACAGGCTTTTGGGAAATATACCCTGCAGCAGGGGACTGGTCTGATTGCAAAACCTAGCGGTGCTGATTATGCTTCTTTAGGTTATGGATATGGAGTGGACAATAAACCTTATGAATATACTGCATCTGGTGGAGTTACAGGAACAACAGGTATAACTACAGTTTATAGTTCTGCATCAAAGACCGGAAAGCTTGATCCCATGCAGGCAATGCTTGGAGAAGGGTGGGAGAATCTGCGCTCAGGTGATATTGTACAGATTAGTTTCATCTATGTTCCTACGGGTAAAGTGATTCTTACAAAGGATTTCGCGGTGGAGGAATGAAAAGATGATAAAAATTTACTCCGATGAAGGGGTGTCTCCTGTTGTTGGTGTTATGCTGATGCTTGTTGTTACAATTATTATTGCAGCAGTTGTGTCCGGTTTTGCAGGCGGAATGATTGACTCACAGGACAAAGCCTCTCAAGCTACTATTAAAGGATCATTCAGCATCTCAGAAGGTCTTATAATCCGCCACACTGGCGGTGACCCGCTTCCTATGCATGACTTGAATATTATTATCTGGGATGGGCCGACATTTGGTCAGGATATTGAGATAATTTCAAAACAGGTCGTAGATAAGTCCTTGCTAAAAACTGGAAGCTTTAGTGGAGAATATATATTTAACTCCGTGTCCGGGACATACAACGTGACATCATTCAGAGCGGGTGATTCAATCTATATCAGTTCAGATGAATGTACACCCGATATGCTCCAGCCGGATCTAGTTCCGGCTGGATATGATCCTGATGATGGCTCATATTATGATATAAGTAGTGCATCAGAAAATGATAAACTTCTATGGAGTATGTGCCTTATAAATCCAAATAATATAGGCAATGAATTCTATGTATCAATAGGCGATAATTCAGGAAATACTATAGGCAAGGCCTCTGTTGTGGTAACTGCATAAGATAATTAGATTTACGGGTGAAAAAATGTTAAGGAAATTAAATGATGTGGCTGTGTCACCGGTAGTTGGTGTCATGCTACTTTTGATTATTACAATTATTATTGCAGCTGTTTCCAGCGGTTTTGCAGGAGGTCTTATGGATAGTACTGGGAAAGCGCCTACGCTTTCAATGGATGTCCATATAAAAAACAACGGCTACTGGTCAGGTAGTGAGTTCAGTGCAAAAGTTACTGGTGTTGATAGTGCAATTCCAACAAAGGACTTAAAAATAATTACTTCATGGACTCATAATGACTATATTGATGGTAAAATCTCTGGTGGAACTACAATTGAACCTAACCAGCCGAATGTCTATCTTGTATGGTCACCGTATAATGGTAAAAATTATCTTGATCAGTATTTTTATGTCGCACCGTATGGCTATGGTATAGGTGTTGGCGATGAAGAGGGAAGTGCAGGTTCAGGAAGCGGCCAGGGTTCTGATAAAAAAATACACTTTGGAAACTATTCTCTTGCAATTGGAACAGTTATGTGGGCTGAACCTTTTGGTGCAAATACAAGACCTTCTGCTGGTGCATATACGGGAGTAGCACAGACACTGGTGGGATATGGCATTACTAATATCACTTCAGGTACAGGAGGCCGCTGGTCGTATCTTTATAATGATGATACGGGTTATATTGGAGGCTCGAGAAATGGTGATGCAGATGATCCTGATGGTGTCAGCATTCTGGGTAACAGCGTAGAACTGGTATTCAATCCGCCTGATGAAAGCGGATTAAATGGCAGAATGAATGAATTTATAGGATCAGCGAATTATCATGACCTGCCAAATTATGATGCAATGACAGCAGTTCTTGGAGCCGGATGGGAAAACTTACGTGCCGGTGATATTGTAACCGTAAGTGTTGTCCATACGCCAACCGGAAAGACAATCTGGGAAAAAGATGTTGTTGTGGAGGGATGAGTGATGTTATCGTTTAAAGAGAATGAATTGGCAGTGTCGCCTGTGATAGGCATTATGCTGATGCTTGTTGTAACAATTATTATTGCTGCTGTTGTCAGCGGTTTTGCAGGCGGAATGATGCAGACAAAAGAGACTGCGCCCCAGGCTGCAATTTCCGGAACATACAGCCAGTACAATGGCCTTACAATGACACATACAGGGGGAGATTCTATCGAGACAAGGGATGTCCGTGTTATTGTCCGTCCGTCTGATGAGTTTGGGCGCGGGCAGGATCTATATGGTGAGCTTCTTGTAGATCCATGCTATATAAGAGATGCATATGGAAATCGCTGGGTAAACCCTGAAGACGGTACCTATGGTGTAATGTCCTGGCGTTCGGGTGAAACAATGTATGTTACCGGCGGTGAAGATATGCAGAATAGCGGGTTAATTCAGTATGAAGACTGGCCTCCCTGCTATAATACAAAACTGAATGGTGGCAAACTGGGTGGAAATAGTCATTATTGCTATGTAGAAAGCCTTAACAATCAGATAAATATAGGAAAGACAATAACTCTTGAAATTATCCAGAGTGATGGTCAGATAATTGCTTTGGCTGATATTGCAATTCAGCCATAGAATACATTGCTCTATTAATTTTGTTTGATTAACCATTCTAACTTTTTTTTTTATAGTTTGAAAATGTAAATTTTCCTTGGTATTCCTATAAACATTATATTTTTTTAACTTATTAAATAATCAAAATATTTGTTTATTTAGTCAGTATAATTCAAAATTAAAATTCATTTAGTA
>JAFGWE010000049.1 GCA_016937345.1 Methanomicrobiaceae archaeon | reverse complement strand
TCTGTTGCCATTTGTTTATACCTCCAATTTATTCTTAATTTATAGAAGATAATATTTAAAAATTCTGTAATAGAGAAAAGGAATCATATAGCTCATGTTATTCATGGAAAATAATCCACACCATGTATCATATCATAAATCAACTACAGGAGTGTCGATGTAAAGATGTGTATGAAAAATTTCTGTCAATAAAAAATATATTCTATTTCGCGAGATTTACCCGAACAGAGGGAAATCCTGGAAAATGATATAGGGTGATCATGCTTCAGAAATTATTCTTTAGAAGCAATGTTCTGCTATTATATATGACTTAACCGGACCTGAAATTAACATTTTCTACATCCGGACCAGGGGTGATGCAAATTACTGATCTTAGTAATAACTCTCTAAAAAATCAGCGAATTACTAAGATCGATTATGATAAACCAGATCTTATCAATAAATTGTATTACCTCCTTTCAACCTCTCCTCAAGAATCTCTGCTACCATCTTCCTTAACTGGTCCGGATTTGAAAGGACGTCCTTTGCCATATCCTCAATGGTTATAGTGGCTTCGTCTGTGAGTGATGCGCAGCAATTGTTGCAGAATTTGGCTTTTGGAGGGTTGATTGTTAGACATTTTTGGCACATCACCGGCTCAAGTGCATGATTTTCTTTCTCTCCTTTCTGAACGATGCCATAGCTTCCGAGAACTTCACGGTCGATGTCCCCGCCGGTCAGGTGGGCATATACCTGAAAAACCGGTGTGTTGATGTTTCCCCACATCATGAGCTTTATTACTGATCCATTCATACCCGTCATTAATGATATGTGTGATTCTGCTGTGCCGGAATATGTGCAGCGTTACGTGTTTTTCAATTCCTGTTCTTATCCTTAAAATATGAAGGATTTTCATTATAGTACTGTTGTTAAACGGAGTTTTTTGCCGGGTGATAAAGACGAGGTTGTTCTCTTCTGGTTCAAATAAATAGTCCTGGCGCCATGCCAGAAGGTAAGGTTTTGCTATTACTATCCGGGAAAAACCTGCCGCAAAAAAATTCAAAAAAGTTTTTTTTTTTATTTATCAGTTCAGTCCGCCCTCAAAGCATCTATAGGATCCATATTCGCAGCACTCCATGCAGGATAGACACCCGATATCACACAGATTGTAATGCCGACAAGCATCCCGATTGGTACATACATAATACTTGAAGGGTCAAAGAAATACTCCGTTGTCCCGAGCATCATGAAAGTAAGCGAATATCCGCCGATAAAGCTCAGGATGGAACCTATTCCCGCACCTATGACACCAAGTATCATAGACTCATAGAGAAACATCCTTCTGATCTCAGAGCGTCTTGTACCGATGCTTCTTAGAATACCAATCTCTTTTATCCTCTCTGTAACAGACATCAGCATAACATTAAATATCGAAACCGCCGCAACAAGAAGTGAGATTGCACCGATTGCCATCATAAATGTAACAATCGTTCCGATTGTTGATGAAATCGTATCAACCATCGACCCGGAATCCTGAATATTCAGCTGATCATCCTCATCAACCCTGTAGTTGACAGCATGATCTATTGCATCCTCAAGGAAATCTATCTCATCGATATCGCCTGCAATAATATTCACCTGGTCATACTCGCCTTCACCGCCGTAAAACGACGTAAACCATTTTTCAGTCGCAATAATCGCATTATCGGAGTTTAAGTCCATTGACATTCCCCTCTCTTCGAGAATACCTGTAACACGAACTGTTGTCTGGCTTTCATCCTCATCGCCTATTTTTATACGGCTTCCGACTTCCAGATCATACCTCCCGGCAAGAGTGGGGCCTATAACAACACCGGATGTTCCGCCTGGAAAACTGCCATCCTCAACATCAACAATGTCTGCAACAGACGCCATATCAGCGCCGTAAATCGTTGCATGTCCCTTATCTGATCCTACATAAAAGGTATCCGAATCCGAATACATCGCAATTACGGTATTAGTGGCATTGCCGGTCGAAACCGCCTTTTCTATCTTGGAAAGCTGCTTTTCCGAGATGAAACTGTCCTCATCATCCGAACTTCCGCCGCCAGCCATCATCATTCCGCCTCCGCCACCGCCGCCCGGAGAGACCATTATGATATTTCCGGACTCCGAGAGCTCTGCTGTAATCGAAAGCGTCATGTTGGCACCGAGAATTCCGATTGATGTTATGGCAACAACACCGATTACAATACCAATTGCGGCAAGAACGGACCGCACAAAATGCAGCCTTACATTTCTGACAGAAAGCGAGAAGAAGATGTCATCTAAAATCATCCTATAATCCTCCCGTCAGCAAATATTATCTTTCTGTGAGCGTATTCTGCCGTATCATCATCATGCGTCACCATGACAATCGTTCTTCCCTGCCGGTTTAACTCTGCTAACATCTCCATTATCTGGACACTGGTCTTTGAATCCAGGTTTCCGGTCGGCTCATCACATAGCAGAATCATCGGATCATTCACAAGGGCACGTGCAACCGCAACTCTCTGCTGCTGGCCTCCGGAGATCTCATTTGGCTTGTGAAAAGTTCTCGAACTGTCAAGGCCGACCATTTCAAGAAGTTTTTCCGGGTATCCGGTATCATCCCTTTTTTTGTTCTTCAGAATCAGCGGATATTCCACATTCTCTTTTAAGTCGAGAAGCGGAATTAAGTTGAACTTCTGGAAAATATAACCGATTTTATCCCTTCTTAAATCTGTTAACTCGTCATCATTAAGGGTCTTTACATCTTTTCCGTCGATATAAAGAGTACCTGATGTCGGAACGTCAAGGCATCCCACCTGGTTTAAAAGAGTGGATTTGCCTGACCCCGAAGGGCCCATTATTGCGACAAACTCGCCTTCATATATTTCAAGGGAGACATTGTCAAGCGCAATCACATCATCTGTCGGAAGGGAGTATATCTTTGTTACATTTTCCAGCTTGATTACCGGATTTTTTGACATAATTATTCCTGAATCTAGCGTTTCTGAAGTGTATTCATTCGTTCCCTGCCGAAATTGACTGCTTTCTTTAAAATACCCTTTCTCCAGGCAAACACAAGGACTATTCCTGAAATTATAACTATAAATATCTCAAATACCGGAATTGAGCTCATGCCACTACCCATATTGCCCATGCCCGGCATTCCGCCCCGCCCTCCGCCTGAGGGTGCACCGGAAATACCTGATGAGCCGGAATTAGTACTTACAGAGACTTTTTTCTCATAGTTATTCCCATCCTCATCCTTATAGGAGATAATTACAGGAACCTCATCCGATGTGGATGTAAATGTTACATCAAAGCTTGAAAAATCATCAGCCTCAAGAGAGCCTATCACATAGGATTTGTAGGGATCTACTGCGACGGCAGGTGATCCTACCGTAACAACAATCGATTTTGCCTCATCAATACCTGCATTTGAAATGTCTCCGGAGAGTGTCATGTACGAACCGGAGCCTGAAATCTCGACATTGTTTAAAACCGGATTGGCACTCATCTTATCCTCACCAAATACAGCAGGTATTGTTATCTCTGATGTGTGAGTGTTCATTCCGTTATTATAAGTGACAGCAAATGTCATATCAGTCTCATACTCAGGTGTTACATCAAATGAAACAGCAGATGATGCGTCTGATGAAAGAGATCCGATAAAATGGCTAGTCTGCCTGGATGATATCCCGTCACCTTTGACAGTTACAGTTACTCCGGAGACTGAATTTTCCCTTGGATTTCCAATACTAAGTATTATTCTGTCAGTATTTTCCTCCTGATAATAATCGGGAGAATCTGTAACTGCAATTACAAGTCCTGTGCTCTCAATCTTCACAGGTAAGCTGTAGCTAAGACTGTTGCTGCCTGTAAAATCCAGATAAAACCTTGGGTAATATATCCCGTCCGGCGAGTCCGCCTTAACAGTAAAGGTAAACTGCATCTCGTTTCCGGCGCCGATATACCCGACAGTATCATAGGCCTCGTCATTTAGAACCTTCAGATCCTTTGTGTAGAGAGCCGCTCTGTTTATAGAAACACTCTCAGTTCCCGTATTCTTTACATTAATAGTAATTGTCCCTGTATCGCCGTGCATAAACACCTGCGGGTCTGAAGACGTGGATGTGATCGCAACATAGGAGTAGGCATCACCGGTATCTTCCGCAGATACCACATGGACTGCTGATATAAGAACTATCAGCAGAATTATTGCGTGCTTAAAACTTAATCTCATAATTTTACCTGATTTTTTTATTTTTATGAACGTTTTTTAAAATTAAACCATATTTAAAAGGAGATCGGAAATCGCGGATTGAAACAGAGACTTACAGCCGGGGGACTGTATGATTTTTCCGTTATCAGAATCGGGAAGAGAATGTTATTATTACTTAAATCCTTAATACCAGGGTGCACGAATCTGGAGGAGGTGCACCGGGATTACCTGCTTCTGGATTCTCTTCCCAAAATATTACCTGATATCCCAATCTCTATTATATTATTTGCGGATTTTTTGTAGATCTCTTTCAAAGATTTTTTGGTCTGATCAAATCTTTTCAGTGTGGAGTTTTTTTGGATAACCGGAGTATTTCCGGTTTTATGGATGTTTTGCTGGCTTTTTCGTTAGTTTTCACTCATGCGGTTCTTTTGAAATGCATTGCCTCTCTCTTTGGGAAAAATTCCTGCCTCATTCATTAGAGCTTTCATTAAGTCTCTTACAGTATCGTGGTTGCCGGATTCAATTGCTGAACGGATATTTGTTGTGTCATAGCCCTGTGCATCAAGATAGTCAAGCATTCCCTCAGGTCCTGCACCAAAGCCGCCTCTGTTAACTGAATCTTTGTGTTCTATTCCGGCCTCATCCATAAGAGCTCTCATAAGTTCTTTTGCAGAGTCATGATCGCCGGATTCAATTGCTGAACGGATATCTGTTGTGTCATAGCCCTGTGCATCAAGATAGTCAAGCATTCCAAAAGGACCCTGCTGGGACTGCCTGTCTTCTGATCCAAGCATATTAGGAGCTGCTGCTGCGGGCATAATTACAAATGCCGAAATGCAGAGCATTGCTGCGAGGAAAAGCCCAGTTATTTTTAATTTTTTTTTCATAATTCATCTCCTCCTTACCGGAGTTATACCGGGATCAGAGGACATCTTATTCTAACGGGGATGTATTTCATCCTCCTCACCCATGTATAGTATATAATACATTATGTTATTAAATGTATACCATAGGTATGGTTATACGACCTATATGTAATAAATAGGTAACAAACATAAAAAGGATAAAAACAAAATATAAAAAGGACTGTAAAAATTGATCTTTTTAAAAAGGTATGATTAAATGACTTTGTTCTGCACTGCTATGACTTCAAAAAAGAACCGCCATAATCCTCAAGCCAGTAGCCTTTGGGGTTTTTCTTAAATACCATAAACCTTTCATTATCAGCGATATCAGCTGCCTGATGATATTTCATATATGTAAAATTCTCATCAACTGCAAGAATTTCAATTTTGCCGGTTTTATGAGACATTATGAATTTTGCTCTTTTTGCAAGCCCCGAACATTTTTCCCTGGCCTGTCTGAGAATTTCATACGTCTCTTCAATCGGCACTGAAAAATGGGAATTTCCGATTGTCGGCCGGCACTGAAATACGTAATAGGGCGGAATTCCGGTTTCTGCAAGTTTTGTGAATAATTCAGAGAGTACATCCGGATTATCATTAACTCCTCTTAAAATCGGAGTCTGATTTGCAAGGATTGCTCCTGCACTTAAAAGAGATGCTGCAGCATCAACCGCTAAATCTGTTAATTCACGCGGGTGAGAGAAATGAGTCATAATATAAATCCGCTTATCTTTTGTGCTGTATTTTTTTATCATCTCCAAAAGGGAAGGATCATCCAGGATACGCCGGGGATTAAAAGCAGGCATCCTGCTTCCGATCCGGATTATCTTAACATGCGGAATCTCCCTTAGTTTTGAAATAATATGTTGTAGTTTCACTGTTGCAAGAAAAAGAGGATCCCCGCCTGTAAGAAGGACATTTGAGATTTTTGGATTGCTTTTTATATAATCCATAGCCTCCGGAAAATCATCAATTGTCTCTGATTCTGTATCCAGAAATATCCGTTTTCTAAAGCAGTACCGGCAGACCCCCCCACAGGATTCACTGACAATCATAAGAGCAGTCGGGCCGTATTTGTGCTGAATTCCTCTTACTACTGTGATTTCAGATTCGCCTGAAGGATCAAGGTCGCCTCGTGGATCAAGCTCGTGCAGATCAGGAATTATAATACGGCGGATAGGATCATTTTCGTCCTCCCAGTCAATAAGTGACAGATAATATTCATTTGAAAGGAAAGGATACTTATCCTCAACTTTTTTCAGCAGTTCCAGATCTTCTTCAGGTAATCCTGATATTTCTTCAATTTTTTTAACAATCACCGGAAGTGCCATATTACCACCTGATTTATCAGTTTTGTTGCCATAATTTTTTTAACATCAGCATCAGCCGTTTTGATTGCAAAATCCGATTCTTTATCCTGCAATCTTATTTTTTCGAATGGAGATATTTCGTAATTTTCAATTGCAGACCTGTATTCGAAACAGAGATACTCGCAGACATCCGCAAAGGAATCACGAAATGGCATCCGGCAGGCAGATTTTATGCAATCGATATGAATTTCGAAAGTCTTACATCCTGACAATATTATTGGTGCTTTTTACCGGACGATTCAATTAATCATAAAAGACAGAATCTTTGAAATTTGCCTCGGAAAATATATCAGCACGCTTTTGGTTTTAATTACGTCACAATATAATATATAGATTTTTAAATACTGTATTAATTGAATAAATAAAAAAATGCAGGGATTTTTCGATTTAAATCCAAAAAATCTTTTGAATTATAAAAGAATGCGAAAAACGGGTGTTTAGAATACAAAAAAAACTTTGCAGTAACAATAAAAAAACTTACAGAAAAGACTCTTCTCATTAGAACAATTGCAGCGTTAGATGGTTCCCGAGAACTCGCGTATCTCAGTACAGCATCTGACGTAAACGG
>JAFGWE010000048.1 GCA_016937345.1 Methanomicrobiaceae archaeon | reverse complement strand
TTTTCGATTTCAATGGATTATTTTACACCAGATGTGGGACCTGCGATAAGATCTGTCCAACAAGTTGAAGAGTCGTTGGACAACCTCGAAAAGCAAAAAGAAATAATTAAACAAATGGAGGATGTATATAACCAATATTCTAATTTTACTAAAAAAAATGTTAATAGGGATATATTCTCTAAAAATTTTCCTATATCTTCGTTATATTTACATTATACAGCCTTGGCAGATACAATTCTTCAATTTGCTCCTAAAGAAAGCCAATATTATATTAATGTTAAAAAAATTGAACGAGAAATTAATCTGATGGATTTGAAAGCCATAAATAATGCTACAATATTTTGTAGTAGTATTCTGGTTGCATTAAGGAATGCTTATATCAAAGGTTATTTATACACGGTTGAGGAGCAGATAAACGCCGGAATATTTGTTGATTTTCTTGAAATGGCTGAGCAATTTCTTGAATATGGAGATCAGTATATACATCCTGCTGCATTTTTAATAGGAGGTGTTCTTGAAGAACACCTTAGAAAATTAGCAATTAAAAATGATATTCTAATAACAAAAGAGAATGAAAAATATAGAAAAGCCGAAGAGTTAAATACAGAATTAAGAAATAATGGAGTTTATGACTTAAATGAGCAAAAATCAATAACTTCTTGGTTAGGTCTGCGGAATGACGCAGACCATGCTCATTGGGATAATTATTCTAAAGAAAAAGTTCAAGTGATGTTAATGGATGTAAAAAGAATAATTAAGCAATATCCTGCTTAATCTTTTTAGAAAAAGAGAAAGACTTTAATCTTCATCATCATCCCCCTGGTATCTTTCGTTATTGGGGTTTAACTGGTCAGAATGATTATCCATTGCTGCATGGTATGCATCGTTGTTTGGATTCATTGAATCAGAACGGTCGTCATTTGCACTGCGGCCACCACCGCCTCCTTTTCCCATAGATTTTCACCTCCCTTTTGTTTGATTCGGTTTTGACTAGTTGATGAGATAATATTTCTCTGAAACTGTTTCCTGAATTTGTAACAATTATTCTGATAAAGTGAGAGAAGTCCCTGTTCTGAATATGGCAGTCAGTCTGTGCAGTATAATAGCTATAAGGCATAAACCCTAACTGATGGCAATAAAGGACTACAAAGTTTTTGTAAGTTATGACCATGAAAATGATCAAAAATACCGGGATGAATTTGAAAATCTAATAGCATGCTCAGAAATTTCAACGGTTGAGTCTGTTCATGCCGGGGATATCTACGCAGGAGATGATGCCGATGCAGTTTTACAAAAAATCCGCGATGAAATCCTGCAGGACTCTGTTGTTACCGTTGTTCTGGTTGGAAAGGATACATGGAAGAAGAAGCATATCGACCTTGAAATCGAAGCGAGCATCAGTCAGACTGAATCAAATCCCCGTTCCGGACTCATAGGTATTCTTCTGCCGACCCACTCAGATTTGGGGAATAATCAGTACAGCTATGATACCATACCTCCAAGACTGCACACAAATATTCAAAAGGGTTTTGCAAGGATGTACCCCTGGGATATTAATCTTTTAGTCATCCATAATTCTGTTCATGAGGCATTTGAGAGAACAAAATCAGTTGTTCCGGACAATTCCTATCCCTTATTTGCAGAGGATCTCAGTGGTGAAAACTGGGAGTAATTTCCCTTTTATATTTTTTTAGTTACAAATTATCCTTATAAAGGGAGGGGGAGAGTCCCCCTCCCTTAAAACCCTCCCCCTTAATTATTATGACAGGTCGCATGAGGGAGGGGCAGGCCTCCCTCTGCTGCCACTGTTGTTCATAAAAACAAAAGTGAATGCGGGAGAAAAAATTGATAATCGTCATGAACCGCAGGACTAATTTACTCAATTCAAAAATTTTGCATCCCAATTCCCAACCAGACCCGAAAACCTGTATATCCTAATCACCCCTAAAAGTAATCACTAATGTATCTCTTCTTCGATGTCGAAACGAACGGACTTCCGAGGCGAAGCAAAAGTCCTTCAGGCAGTCCTTTGCGGCATTCGTCTTCAAATGAGGTAGTCCAGCCGAGGGTTGTTCAGCTTGCCTTTTCAAGATATTCAGAGGACGGGGAAGAGATGAGCACTTACAGTCAGATAGTTTACCCGGAAGACTTTGAGATTCCGGCGCAGGTTGTAAGGGTTCACGGGATAACAAAGAGAAGGGCACTCCGGGAGGGAATTCCCGGCACTGAGGTGTTCGCTGCGTTTAATTCCGAAGCAAAAAGATCAGAATATCTTGTTGCACATAATCTGAATTTTGACTATCCGGTTGTGTGTGCAGAACTATCCCGCTATGGTCTGAAAAACGAAATTCTGGAAAAGGAGGGGATCTGCACGATGAAGCCGAAATCAATAAAGGAATTTTGTGCACTTCCAAGGAAGAACGGCGGGTACAAGGTGCCGAAACTAATGGAGCTTTACGAAATTCTCTTCGGCGAAACATTTGAGGGCGCCCATGATGCAGGCGCTGATGTAAGAGCCTGTGCACGCTGCTTTTTTGAGCTGAAAAAAAGAGGGGTTTTGTAGACACACTAAAATTCCCTTTGCATGATGTTTTCCATTTATCTGACATCTAAAAAACAGGAGATTAAAGGCGCTTCAGGGGATTTTCAAAAGCGGATTGTCCTTGAATTCAGGGCTAAATATTGCAAAAACAGTGCAGAATGATCTGGTTTAAATCAGGAAAAATTCAAAAAAATTATATGAAAAAAGAATGCCTTTCATTCATTCTGGCTTTAATTTTGGGTCTTTTTCTGATAACCGCAGGGTGCACACAGAATCAGCCCGCTGAAACCGTAAATATCGTGGAAACTGATGAGAATTTAGGTTCTGATAACTACATATCCAATGAAACACTGGTTGCCTTCGTTGACAGTGCGGTGGAATATGTGAAAAAATACGGCAAAGAAAAGGCCCTTTTAGAATTCAACAACCCGAACGGCTCTTTTATCGATGGCGAACTCTACATCTTTGCCTATACCTTTAATGGCACAACTCTTGCACACCCGGTAAGCCCGGAAAAAGTAGGAGTCAACCGTATGGATGAGGGAGAAACAGGAATATTCCTAAGAGATTGCATCGAGTTAGTGAAAAACGGAAGCGGATTTAATACTATTAATTATCTCAATCCGGCGCATAACCTGACGCCTGAATCAAAACTGGTCTATTGCGTAAAAATAGATGATGAATGGTGGCTTGGTTCCGGAATATACACAGGCCCTGTTATATCCCTTAACAGTTCGGAAGCTGATTCTTTATAGAGCACATCATGGTTCTCCTCCATATCTTCATAAAAATATTTTTTATCAAAAATTAAATATATAACCTCAACATTATTGGGCATCATGTACCTTTTTTTTGGTGTCGAAACAAACGGCCTTCCAAAAAGCTACGATGCACCTGTTAATGATCTTCTAAACTGGCCGAGAGTTGTCCGGATCGCTTTTTTCCGATATTCAGAGAGAGGAAATGAGATAAGCTCCTATAATGAGCTTGTGTATCCGGGAGATTTTGAGATCCCGGAGGATGCCGAAATTCATGGAATAACAAAAGATCGGGCACTAAGAGAAGGCTTATCGGGCCGCGAGGTGTTTGGTGCTTTCATTGATGACGCACTTAAATCAGAATACCTGGTTTCGCATAACTTTGATCTCAATTATCCTGTTGTAAGCTGCGAGATCAGTCGTTACGGACTAAAAAACAGTATACAGAATATTAAATCCGTTTGTACAATGAGATCACAATCTGTTATCGATTATTGTGCATTTCCGGGAATTTTCGGGGAATATAAATGGCCGACTCTTCCCGAGCTTCACGAAAAGCTGTTCGGAGAGTCATTTGATGAATCCGGTGATGCAGGTGCAGACGTACGTGCATGTGCACGCTGCTACTTTGAGCTGAAAAAGAGAGGGGTTTTGTAGATCTTCGTTTTTTTAGAAAATCCTTCTGCCTGATATTTATTATTCCCCTTTAAGCCATTCCCAGGCCTCATCAGTCTGATCTCCCTTAAAGAATTTAATTTTGATAAAAGTGATTGTTGCAAAGAACTCAAAAAGCCATGTTGCAAAATCGTGCCAGTTTTCATCGACTAGAACTGCAAACCGTTTAATTGATGCAAATTTTGGCCAGTTAATAAAATCGTCCCATGCCCCGTGTGCAGTCCAGCCCTCAAAATTCTCCATCTTAAAGAGGACGTTGACCCTGCCCTCTGATTTTATCGCCTCTTCCAGAACAGGGATGAGTGTTGTCTTATAGTCATCATCGGTCAGTTTTCCTTTGATTATAAAACCAAGATTTCCACCGGAACTCTCAGGCATTTCTGTTATCATGAATTGGAATTCTGATTAACAGCATATAGCTCTTTCTGCCCTGCCGGTACCTTTGTGGTTTAGCTGTTTATGGTTTTTATTTCCTTGTTTTCTTAAAATTCAGATGAAAAAATCCGTTAAATCCCTTATTATTTTTTAATCCAGGCCCATCCTCCCAAAAGCCTGTCCTTATCAAAAAATTTTATCTCTATATGTGCAATAATTGCAAAAACTTCAAAAAGCCAGGTTGCCAGATCGTGCCAGTTTTCATCTACAATAATTGCTATTCGCTCAATTGACTGAAATTTTGGCCAGTTTATAAACTCATCCCAGGCTCCGAGAGGGGTCCAGCCTTCAAAATTATCCATCTTAAGAAGCAGTCGTATTCTACCCTCTGATTTTATCGCCTCCTCCAGAACAGGGATGAGTGTCTGCCGGTAGTCCCCGTCGGTGAGTTTTCCATGAATTAAAAAACCGATGTTGGCCCCTGAACTCTCCGGTAGTTTTGTTATCATAGACTCCGCTTTTATCTGACGTTATATATAACTTTCATATGCCTGCCTAATAAATTGGTAAAAACCTTAGAAACGGTTTTTCGGTAAAAAATTTGATCTTCATCAGCATCTCACTTGTTCTGCGGCGTGAAGATTCAGGAAAAATCAGTTTTTGGATCTTTAAAAACATCAGATATCAGATCTGGTTTCTGGGTAATGTGCTCGTGAAGCTCCATATAGTCACGGATCTTTTTGGATTCCAGGTATCCTTCGTCAAGTTTTGTGACGATGGAGTCGATTTCCATTGATAAATCAATAATTTTTTTGAACAGTTCACCTTCACCCATGCCGGCATATCCTACTATACCCTGCAGGGGATTTCTGATGTGATCGTTTAAGATCGCAAGCTGCTCAAGATTTTTTGAGATCTGGTTTCCTGCCGCCTGTTCAAGTTTGTTTGTCCTCAGATAAAGCAGGGCAAATGCAATTTCATGTGCAATCTGTGTAACACGCTCGGTCTCCTGCTCTGTCGGTGATATGCCGGTTCTTAGTGTAAGCCCCAAAAGCCCCACTGTTTTTCCACCGGCATTAAGTCTTGCGATAATTGAAAAACGCTCATTGTGAATCTGGGAGAGAGGGCAGCCGGAACAGGCCGGGTCGGGAGTGACAATTATCTCATTGCTTTCTGACCTGCGTAACTGTTCAGTGCATGCAGGCAGCTGCCCTTCGGAGAGCTTTTTGGAAAAATCCTGACATTCATCACCGGCAGTTGCTATGATTCCCATTTTATCGTCTGCATTGATAGCGGCCAGCCAGACATGTGAATACCACTCAGTCCGGAAAAGCTCATCGCAGATTTGTGGTATGAATCCTGCCTCATCCTGCACTTTAAGGAGTGCACGGGTGCCGGTATTTATTATACGCAGTGTAAGATTTCGTTCTGTGAGAGCCAGGTTTACCTGTTCCAGTTCAGAAGTCCTTTCCTGCACTTTCTTCTCAAGCTCATTGTTTAGGAGACGAAGCTTATTTTCCGTCTTGTTTAGGGCGGCGGTTTCAGAAATAAGCTGCTCGTTTAGTTTCCTGATATTTTCATCCGCCTCTTTTCTTTTAGTGATATCGCGGCTGCTTATAATGACTGCTTTTTCATGCTCTCCCCATGAAGACATCTTTCCGATTATCTCCATAATTCTCCATGTACCGTCAGCATGCCTGACACGCATTTCAGTGGAATATGTATGTCCCGGATTCTTAAAAGCCAGATTTATTTTTTCAAATGTTGTATTGACATCATCAGGGTGAATAAGATCAATTGCATTAATGATCTTTTCAGAATCGTTACTATAACCAAGGATTTTATTAAATGAAGGGGATATGAAGAGGAAATTACCATGTGTGTCCAGAGCCGATATGATGTCTTCCGAGTTGCTGATAAGAGATCTGTACTCTGTTTCAGTCTTTCTGAGTTTCTCCTCTGCCTGTTTTTTTCCGGTAATATCTACGCCGATTGCAACAAAACGGGTGTAAATGTCATTTTCATATGGAATTTTACGGGTGTTCCATGAGATTGTTTTATTTTCCCCGTTTTTTGCTTCAATAACCGTCTCAAAATTTTCAATCGGACTGTTATCACTGAGGGCCCTTTTAAGAGTTTCTGTGACTGTTTTCCGGTATCCGGCGTCAGGGTATATATTTTTCCAGATTTCATTCTTTCCTGTAACTTCCTCTGCGGCATAGCCGCTTATCTTTTCTGCAGCCCGGTTCCAGACCTGGATATTTCCCCTCTCATCCAGAACAGTCAGCCAGACATTTACATTCGAGATAATACTCGCGTTAAAAAGGCTGATATTCCTGTATTCCTGCTGTTTTTGTGAAATAATTATTGAGAGCAAGGCAACTACCAGAGCAACACCGATAAAAGATAAAACCCGCAGCAGTGCACCGAATATCTCAACAGACTGCGAGTGCTGAAACATTAAAACTATAGCAAAATACAGAACGCTGAGAAATATTGAATATAACACACCTTTTTTCTGGTAGTGATATGCCAGCAGTATTATCGGAAAATAATAAAGGTGCATGAAAACCGTTGTAATTCCGAAAAGGAGACAGAGAAATGTTAAAAGCAGGATTATGCCGCTTGTCAGGATAATTATTATGCTCCACCAGATTTCCGGCAGTTTCTGCAAAGCAAAGGTGTCAGCTTCCATTAATAGCTCTCTCCGATATATTTCCGGCTGATTTTATTGTCATGCAAAAAGCCCCCTTTGTCCTTAATAATTTACCCCGAGATAAGCCCTCTGTTTTTTTCCATCATCGGGCAGTGCAATACATATTTGCCCTTTATTGTTCCTGGGTAATAGCATTTTGAGAAAACCGCATTGTTGATAGCTGTCATTAATAAGACAGGACGTCTTTTTAGCAGTCATTTATTACTGATAAATGCAGTTGCTGGCAGATATTAACTATTAATAATTTGATAGGCAATAATGGTAACGCTCATTCGGCACCTTTATGGTTAGAAAAATCACTGTGCAAAAAAATGATTTAATCGCCCGGATTCCTCTGATGTCACAGCTTTGGCATCGGGTTCGTTACAGATATGGTTTCCCGGGAGATTGTTTCATGATTTATCAAACGGTTTTTGGATCTTAAGAATAAATTTATTATTTAATCTTCATGTTCCTTATTACACTGAATTTTTGCAGTTAACTTTTAGCTAGTCTTATATCTGTCAAATTTATATATCTGAATCAGACAGAGTTTATTCTCTTTGTCAAATTTCTGGTAAAAAAATTGCCTGCAGGTGAAAATTTTCTTATGAAAAAATTTTTAATTGGAATCTCAGTTCTGATTCTGGCCGCATTCGTCATATTTTCGGGATGCACGAGTCAGAATGGTGTATCGCAGACCAAACAGACAGACGAAACACGGATTCACATGGAGTCTGTTGCAGATGAAATTACTTTGTCTGTAAACGAAGGACTAAAAGAGATAAATTCCGGACTTTCCAAAAATGCCGAAGCCTTAACAAAAACCGGTCTTAGTGGAGATGCAGCCGAAAAAACCCTCTCTGAAAACCTGCTGAATTATCCCTGGGCGTTGTCATCCCTTGTCATCTCAAAAGATGGTGTTGTTGTGACAGCAGCGCCTAAGAATTATGCAAATATTATTGGTGAGGACTTAAGCTGGCAGTCGCAGGTGCAGACTGCAAATACGGAGCAGAAACCGATAGTCAGCGATGTCTTCACAATGGCCGAAGGATTCCGGGGAATATCGCAGAGCTATCCTGTCTTCTCAGAGTCCGGTGAATATATTGGTTATACTGATATCACATACAAACCGGAAGCATTCCTTGGAAGGCTGGTAAAGCCGGCTATCGCAGATCTGCCATACGATGCCTGGGTCGCCCAGACAGACGGAACTATAATATTTGACGTAAAAGAAGAGGAAATTGGCAACAACTTACTAAAAGACCTGATGTACAGCGACCCTGATCTTCAGGCAGTTTTAAAACGCATTCTTTCAGAAGAGTCCGGAACCGCAGAATACATTTTTTCAGACAAAGACTGGAAAGAAAATGTCACTAAAAAAGCTGTATGGAGTACAGCCGGAATTAACGGTGCAGAATGGAGAGTTGTTATAACCCGCTCAGAATATGAAAACGAAGGTGAAGCAACAGTTGTTCCCACAGAGGTTTTGGAACAAACCGGCTCCCGCTATGAAAATCTTAAGGCTTTTGTCGGCGATGCCGCCCTTTATGCACAGGAAAACGGCAAAGAGGCCGCATTGAAAGAGTTCAATGATGTAAACGGTTCATTCATAAGTGGTGAATTATACATTTTCGCATACGAAAATGACGGAACCGTAATTGCACTTCCCTACCAGCAGGAGCTTTTGGGAACCAGCCGTCTGGGAATTCCTGATTCAAACGGCGTTGAGTTTATAGACTCATCTGCCAATATCGCAAGGAACGGCGGCGGTTCACTTTACTATATCTACCAGAATCCAAAAGATGACTACAAAGAGGAGTTCAAGCTTTCATACGTATTGCCCGTTGATGACGAATGGTTTGTCGGTGCAGGAATATACCTCCCTGAACTTCCGGCAAATTTCAATGAAGCAGAAAAGGACGAACTTGTAAAGCGTGTGAAATCAGCCCGTAATTATGCACAGGAAAACGGCCGCGAAAAGGCGGTTTCTGATTTCAACGACCTTAACGGAAACTTTGCAGATGGCAGCAGATACATATTTGCATATGATTATGAAGGAAACACACTTGCACTGCCATTCCAGCCTGAATTTATCGGAACAAACCGGGCTGATTTCGCCGATACATACGGTGTGAAAATTATTCAGTGGGAAATATTTGAAGCCCAAAAAGGCGGCGGATATGTTTATGTCGAGTATTTAAACCCTGACACCGGCGATACCGGATTAAAGCTCTGTTATATCGAACCTGTAGATGAGGAATGGTTCGTCGGATCGGGGATTTATACCGAAAATCTGTGATTTTACGGATAGAACCCTAACTTCTCTATTTTTAAAAAAGCAGAATCTGCTCCCAAAGAATTAATTTTGAATGGCGTCTTTGATTTAATATAAAAGAGGGATGAAGATGAAGGCAGCAACAATATTTCATTCATATTCGGGGATAACAAAAGGTGTTGCACAAAAGGTGCATGAGGCAGTCGGCGGCGAGATTGTTGAGGTGAAGCCTGTGGATTCGTATTCAAAGCTAACCGCATATACATTTGGATGCAGGCGGGCAATGAAAGGCGAATGTGATAAGATAAAACCGGAATCCATTGATGTCTCCGGAAGTGATGTAATTGTTATCGGGACGCCCGTATGGGCGTTTAAGGCAACTCCGGTAGTAAACGGGGCAGTATCTGCGCTTTTTGGGTGTGATGGTAAAAATGCGGTAATCTTTGCAACCTGCGGGGGAAAGGAAGGCGAGACACTTCCGATTCTTAAAAAGGCACTTGAGAAAAAAGGAGTGAATGTGGCAGGTGAATTTGTTTTCAACAAAAAAGATGTTTCTGACAGTTCAAAGATAGATGAACTTATAGCCGCAGTGAGATCTGCCGGAAGTTCTGAGTAAACCCCGGGGCTCTGAAGAAATTTAAGGAATTGATGCGGGGGATCTTTTACGTCTTTAAAAGAGAGAGGAGGTTTACTTCTCTCTGATCAATTTCTTTAATTTCTATGCCGCTCTGTTCTTTTTAACATGATAGAATATGAGAAGGCCTGCAAGGAACAGAGGATATAAAAGATCCATATACATGACCGTCCCTGCATTATTTGGTGAAAAATTGCCGTTTACAACCATCTCATAAACATGTCCGAGTCCGGCACCGAAGAGGAAGATGCCTGCACCGATGATGGTAGCGGTCCAGAATCCTTCGTTTCTAAACCTAAGGCATAAAATGCCCACAATACCAAGTGATAAGTCCCACATCCCCACTTCACGCTGAAACGGGCTTCCTGTCGGCCAGCCGATTGATTCTGCAACCTGATCAGCCATGAGAAGATGTCCGAGACCTGCATAAAAGAGGCTTAAACCAAGTCCTGCCGCAAGCTGCCATATGAGAAATATTTCTGGCATTTTTTCCCTGCCGTAATGTCTCAGATGTATATGAATAAGTGCAAATACTGCTCCGAGAATCGGAAAAAAGAAAGGCCAGATTAAGCTTAGTATATCCATGATGCAGTATTAACGGAAGAAATAATAAAGGAAAGGGTCGTGTGATGAAAAGATATAATCTATAAAGCCTTAAAAAAGAGAAATGCTTCAGAGTTCCTTTAATACCTCTTCAAGCAATGCATCGTAGGCTGTTGTGAGATTGTCAACCGCTATCTCAAATTTTATCACATCGATGTTTGTTACATCATTTTTTGATTCGTATTGGTTAAACATTTCAGATGCAGCAGCCTGCATATCTTTCTTTGCCTGCATCATTGCGTTATAGGCTGCAAGTTTTTCAGTGTTTTCAGGTTTGTTCAGATAGCCTGTAGCCACAAGGGCCTTCCCGGCATCATCGAAATACTGCATATTCTGTGAAAAATCGTCTTTCTCTTCTGTTTTTCCAAGCAGCACATAGCCAAATGCCTCTTCGATACCCTCCATAATATCACCGTGCATTGCGAGTAGTGCAAGTGCCGGGCGGGCATGGATATTACTGCCTGATTCTTCCTTGCTTACCATATCAAAATAGTTTTTGGTAAACGGACCGAAGACGGATGTGAAATCGTCGACAGACTCTTCAAAAGCTGCCACATCCTCTTTTGTTATGACCCCCTCACTCTCGTATGTGGTAAAGAAAGTTTCTGCATCATCTGTTAGTTTGGCCTTTTTTACAAGAATGACCTCGAATCCGTCTTTTATATTGGCATTCTGCGGATTTTCAGGTCCGGTTTCACTGGCAAACTGATCTGCAAGAGTGTCAAATTCTGATATTTTGGTTTCATAATCTCTTTTTTCTTCTGTGCTGTTGAGAACCGGGTATGCAAGCGCCTCTTCTATCGCTTCCATCATAATACCATGCATCTTCCCGAGTGTAACTGCGGATGCGACTGAAACCTGATTAATTCCAACTGACTGGGTTTCTGTCGGGGAGACTGTCACAGCCGGTTCTGTCTGTCCTTCAGGCGATGCACCTGTGCAGCCTGCGGAAAGGATTGCCGCAGCGACTGCCAGAGTGATCAGAAAAATTGTGAATCTGTAAGAAATGCCTCTCATAATACTCACTATAAAATGTAGTGCAGCAACAATGTATTATAAAAGTATCGATATTTCCTTTAATATAAAATTACTGCATTCATGAATTATGAGGCCGGATGTTTTCTGATGTCTTTAATTTGTGCCTTTACCTATTAAAAGACAGATTTAATTATATATATAAATACAATGAAAACCCAGCAAAAGATAATGGGAGGAGAAAACAATGGAAGCACTTGACGCTATAATGACACGAAGAAGTGTCAGAAAATTTGAGGACAGACAGATACCTGATGAAATTCTTGAAAAAATTATTCTTGCAGGGACATATGCACCATCAGCCCTTGGCATTCAGCCATGGGCATTTGTTGTTGTGCAGGATCAGGGATTTTTGAAAAAAGTCTCAGAATACTGTATTCCGATTCTGTTATCGCACATGAAAGGCTCCGGTGAAGGAATGTCTCAGATTTTTAAAGAGATGCTTGAGAGCAAAAACTTTTCACTCTATTATAATGCACCTACTGTCATTCTGATTGTTGGACAGTCCAAAAACCGCTTTAAGGATATTGACTGTTCATTATGTGCAGAAAACATGATGCTTGCCGCACACGCACTTGGAATCGGCAGCTGTTTTGTGGGAGCAACAGATCCCGCATATGAAAACAAGGAACTTATGGCCGGCTTTAAGATTCCCGAAGGATACAGTCCGATAGGAACAATAGTCTTTGGCTATCCTCTTGAAACCCCTGAAGCGGAAGGCAAAATTCCGCCGAAAATAGTCCGTGTCTGAAAATGGAGATATAAATATTTCTCTGATTTTCAATTTTTCAGGGTTAATTTTGAGGTAATATACAACTTTTTATCAGTTATTCCGGCAAAATTATGAAATACTGATAATTATGTCCGGCAATTATGAGGGATTTTACTCTCTGCGTATATTATTAACTATAATTTTTGCGGTCTTTTTGTTTATGACTGGCGGGTTTTGTATTTCAGCTATGGCCGGGGAAAGTGCCTCTCTAACTTCTTCGGACTCTCAGATACCTGTTAGGATGCAGTATCTTCCCGGGGAAATTCCTGTCCTGTACAAAAATGCAGAAATGACTGCAAACGCTTCTTTGAATGCAATTACAGCGATTCCTCCCGGAGAGAGGACTTTTGAAAACACAGTTTTAGCGTTTGACAGAGCAATGAGCGATTATAATGATTATGTAAATCCTCTTACTCTGATGGGGGATTTGTCGCCTGACCCTGAAGTTTTGGATGAGGGGCTTTGTGCTGCGGATTCATATTCAGCATTTTGCAATCATGTCTTAACAAGAAGTGACCTATACAATGCAATGTCCGGGCAGATTCCTGATACACCTGTAAAAATTCGTCTTTATAATAAAATAATGGATGAATTTGAACGCAGCGGACTTGGTCTCTCGGAGGAAAAATCCTCTCATATTGGTGAACTGAAAACAGAGCTTCACTCACTTGAATTATTGTACAACTCAAACCTGAATTCAGACAATTCAACAATTGAGTTTTCAGAAGAGGATTTAAAGGGCTTATCAGAGTCTGATCTTGATTCATTTGAAAGAACGGATGATGAAAGCTACAGAATAAAGCTCAATTACCCTAATTATGAAGCCGTCATGACATATGCCGACAGCAGCGAGACAAGGGAGAGGATGTATACGGCATACAACAATGTCTGTGCTTCTGAAAATACAAAACTCCTTGAGGGTGCAATTGAGCTGCGGACAAAAATAGCACAGGAGACGGGCTATCCGACATGGGCGGAGTATGTTATTTCAGACAGGATGGCAAAAAACGCAAGCAGTGCCCTTTTGTTTTTAAATGCCCTAAAAGAGCCTCTTTCTGTGAAAAAAGACAGTGATTACAAAGCCCTTTTAGCTGTCAAAAAAAGTATTGACCCGGATTCCGAAGAGGTATTCCGCTGGGATATTATGTACCTCAAAAATATTCTCCTGATTGAGGATTATAATTTTGATGAAGAAGAATTAAAGGAGTACTTCCCCCTTGACAATGTATTAAACGGCATTTTCAATACAACAGGAAAGCTCTTCGGGATAAAATTCGTGGAAATTTACAATACTTCCGTATGGTCGCCGGAAGTGAGGCTTTTTGAGGTTTCAAACTCCTCAGACGGAAAAGTTCTTGGCTACCTTTACATTGATGCCTATACCCGTGACGGAAAATATACGGGGACTGCGGCAGCCGAAGTTATAGCAGGAAGGGAGATTAACGGGACATATAATACGCCTGTTGCGGTAATCATCGCAAATCTTGCTCCTCCGCGTGAGGATAAACCCTCACTTCTAACTCTGACTGATATCTGGAGGCTTTTCCACGAAACCGGGCATTCCCTGCATGTAATTCTCTCGGAATCACCTTACGGCACTCTTTCCTCTTTTAAGGTCGATTTTGATTTTGTCGAAATGCCGTCGCAGACCCTTGAGGAATGGGCATATGACGAGGATATTTTAAAATCCATGTCAGGCAGGTATGACAACTCTTCAGAGAAGATTCCTGACAGCCTTTTAAAAAGCGCCATTGCCTCAAAGGATGTCAACAAAGGTTTTGATTATTCCAGTCAGCTTGCAGATTCTCTTATAGATCTCTACTATCATAATTCAAAAACTCCGGTTAATACGACTGAAGTATGGTATGATACATTTGAGGATGTCTTTGAGGCAGATTATCCTGACAATATTCGTCCGCAGGCATCTTTTGGTCACCTGATGGGAGGATATGATGCCGGCTATTATTCCTATCTGTGGTCCAAGGTTTATGCACTCGATATTGATGAGAAGTTTTGGGAATACGGTATGACAAACGAAACCCTGGGGCTGAAACTTCGATATGACATATATTCAAAGGGAAACACTGAGGATAATATGGCAATTCTGGAAAACTTCCTGGGAGAAAAGCCGGGTGTTGATTCATTATATGAATTTATGGGAATTGAAGTCTGATTTGTCGTTAGGGATTATAAGATATATAATATAAAGGCCGGCAGTAAAGGCAGGTGATATATCCCCGCACAAATCACTTTTTTGATATATTTGTAAGACTTTATTTCTTTTCAGGCAAAAGTAAGATATAACTGATTTTTCATGAATAAAAGCCCTATACAGACACATTATTCTCCCGGTGAAATAACTGAACTGAATAAAGCCGCAGAAGAGGCAGCATCTGCCGCATTAAGTGCCATTGCAAAAATTCCTCCCGGTGAACAGACGTTTGAGAATACTTTCATAGCTTTTGACAGGATAATGACGGATTATTCAGACAGTGTCCGGCCACTTGTCCTGATGGGTTCTGTTTATCCTGATGAAAAAATCGCTGCAGAAGGAATGTCATGCGAAGAGTCCTTATCAGTCTTTAATACCTGTGTTTTTACCCGGCGGGATCTTTATGAAGTTTTAAAGAAACAGACCCCAAAAAATCCAGGGGAGTCCCGTCTGCATGATGTGACAATCCGTAAGTTTGAGAAGAACGGGCTGAAACTCTCAGAAGACGGTCTTTTAAAAGTCCGTGAGATGAAAAAGAGACTTGCGGGACTTGAAACCTCTTTCTCAGCGAACTTAAACAATGATAATACAACTCTTGAATTTACTTCAGATGAGTTATCAGGAGTCCCTCCTTCATCAGTTGTCACTTTTAAAAAGACTCCTGAGGGAACTTACATTGTCACAATGAAGTACCCTGATTATCTTGCGGTTATGACATATTCAAAAAACTCTGAGACCCGCAGGAAAATGTATGTGGCATACAACAGCAGGCAGGCAGAGACCAATACTCCCCTTTTAGAGAAAGCTTTGTTTTTGCGGCAGGAAATTGCAAAAGAGCTTGGATATCCGACATGGGCTGACTGCCAGATTGAGGGTCGGATGGCAGAAAGCACAGAAATTGTAATGGAATTTCTTCTCTCTTTAAAAGAGCCTTTAAGGGAGAAGTATGCCGCTGAAATGGCAGAACTTCTTTTGATTAAAAAGAGTTATGACCCAAAGGCAGAAGGAGTAGAACTCTGGGACGTCGCATATCTTTCAGATCTCCTAAAAAAGCAGAAATATTCTTATGATGAGGAAGAAGTCAGGGAATATTTCCCGCTGGACACTGTTTTATCCGGCCTTTTTACGTTATATGAGACTCTGTTTGGCGTTAAGTTCGAAGAGATCAGGGATGCCCCCTGCTGGCATTCTGATGTCCGTTTAATTGGTCTTAAAAATCCCGCAGGAGATATAACCGGATATCTGTATCTTGATCTGTTCCCGCGTGCCGGGAAGTACAGCCATTTCTGTGCCTCAGAGGCTATAAACGGGAGGATAAAAGACGGAAAATACACGGTTCCGGTTATGGCAATTATCGGAAATTTCCATAAGCCTGAGGAAAAAAGACCTGCTCTTCTGACTATAGATGAGATAGAGACCCTTTTCCACGAGACAGGGCATGCGATGCACTATCTTTTAACAACGGCACCTTACGGGACCCTGTCGGGGTACAATGTAGAGTGGGATTTTGTTGAGACCCCTTCCCAGACGCTTGAGGAATGGGTGTGTGACAGTGATGTTTTAAAATCGATTTCAGGTCATTATACCGATTCTTCAACGAAAATTCCTCCTGATCTTTTGGGACGTATAATTGCAGCGAGAAATGTCGGGACTGGTAATTTATACAGCCGTCTGCTTTTAAATTCCCTTGAAGATATGCGTTTTCACACCGGGGCTTTGCCAATGGATGTGAATGAAATATACTCCCGGATTTGTGAGGAGATTTTTGGCAGGCGGCCTCCTGCGGGAATTTCCCAGCCTGCATCTTTTGGTCACCTGATGGGAGGGTACGATGCCGGATATTACGGATATCTCTGGGCAAAAGTCTATGCCCTGAATATTGTTGATGAGTTCAAAAAGAAAGGTATGACTAACCGGACTCTGGGATTAAAATTCCGGGACGAAATTTTATCAAAGGGAAATATGGAGGAAGGAATGGTGCTCCTTAAAAATTTCCTTGGTTATAATCCCGGAACGGGTTCACTATACAAGCATCTCGGGATAAAAAAAGGAATTGCTATAAAATGAGCGAAAATAAAGAAGAGAGATCTTATCGGGATATATTTGACGGCGTTATCGAGTCAACAATCAAAAATGCACAGAAGATTGCCTCAAAAAATCCGGGACTAATTCTTACCGGCGCAAAGATAGCATTCCACCAGAAAAGAGCAGCAGGGATTCGTGCAGAATATGAAAAGAGAGGAGTAATGATTCCTGGAGTGATTATGATTGCACTTACCTCAAGATGCAACCTTACATGCCGGGGATGTTATATGAACGCCCGTGACTGCACATCCAAAAACCCGGATATGACGGATGATGAACTTTTAAGCCTTATCGGGCAGGCAAAGGAGCTTGGGGTGTCGGCTGTTGTCTTTGCCGGTGGTGAGCCGTTTTTAAGGCTTCCTCTGATACTTTCGCTTGCAAAAAGATATCCTGAAATCCTGTTTCCGGTTTTCACAAACGGTCTTTTAATAGATGAAAATGTATCAAAAAGTTTAGGCAAATGCAGAAATATTGTCCCAATGCTAAGTTTTGAAGGATTTTCAGAGGAGACCGATCTTCGGAGAGGAACCGGCACATATGAAAAACTGATGGATACTGCCAGGAGTCTCTCCAAAAGAGGAATGTTTTTTGGCTCTTCTTTGATGGTAACAGGGGAAAATATCTCTTCTGTAACAAATGAGGATTTCATCAGCGATATGGTCTCAAGAGGCGTTTTGGCATTTGTTTTTGTTGAGTATGTCCCGATTGAAGAGGGAACAGAGAACCTTGTTCTGACAAAAGATCAGCAGTCACTTCTTCGTGAAAAAATCAGGCAGTATTCTGAAAAGTTCCCTGCGGTTTTCATAGGATTTCCGGGCGAAGAAGACGAATACGGAGGATGCCTTGCAGCAGGACGCGGCTTTGTGCATGTGAGCCCCTCGGGAGCACTTGAGCCCTGCCCTGCTGCTCCTTTTTCGGATGTAAACCTGACAGAGATGCCTTTAAAAGACGCACTTAAATCAGATCTTCTTGAAAAAATCCGTAAAAACCACGGGCTTTTAACCGAGTCAGAAGGCGGATGTGCTCTGTGGGCCAACAGGGAATGGGTGAAGACTCTTCAGAAAAAGGGATGAATGAATAATTCAATCTTAACTTTTCAGGTTTAGCTCTGCACTTCTTTTTATCTTCTTCTGAACAGTTGCCCATGTATTGGTTATAAGAAAACTCTCCTCCATATATCCGATAACCTTCTCAAACTTCTTCATCGGAAATGCCATTGTCAGAACATCGATTGGCACACACTTTCGTGCGGACGGATCAAACATGCCGAGAATAACCTTTGGATCATCCTTCTGCTGTTCAAGCCACGGGTAGAGCAGAATTGAGCTGCATCCCGACCCCATAGGACAGATGACTCCGTTCGGAATGCTCTGATCAAAATTTGCGAGCGTGAAAAGCCCGCTCATAACTTCAGGGCGGGCAAAGAATACAACAACTTCCGGATTGTCTTTTTCTGTAAGTTTGTCCCAGCGTTTGACATGTAGATAATTTTTATGAGGCGGATGTTTTGGGATGAGCTTCTCCCATTCGTCAACAATTTCAGGCGTTTTTTTGTAACGCTCACCTTCGATAATACCTTCTTTTCCGGATGAGAGGAAATACCTGAAATGAGGCGGAAGTTGATGTGAATATCCCGAATACCGAAGGCCACCCATGCATGTCACCGAGTCTTTGTTGAATGCAAGCGGTGCCCCGTTTCTTGCTTTTGCAAACTGGCATATCAGGCACCTCCAGCCTTTTGGAGGCGGGACAATCTCATAATCGCCGGGCCCGTCCCGGAATTCCATTGTTATGGGCAGTTCTGCACCGTAAAAATACTTCTCCCATAGTGTAAAAAAGCGGTCGCGAAGTGAAATATCCATGTTTTAATGATAATCCCGCAGCTCTAAAAAGATAATGTCCCGGATAATTGCGAATATACGGGCTATGGAGCTAAATGTTTTTGCAATCAAAAAAAACCTATCTATGCCAAAAAATATTGGCATAAAGTTTTAGATATAAAAATACGGGAAAGTCATGAAAATAATTGAACCCCTTTATATCAAAACGCCGTCTGCAGTTCTCCGTCCGTGGAAAAGGAGTGATTTGGAGTCGCTTGTATTCCATGCGGACAATCCAAAAATTGCCGCAAATATGAGGGACGGATTTCCAGGCCCCTACAGTACAGAAGATGCCTGTCGGTTTATAGAAATGACGGAGAACTTCGAAGATGGATTTATTCTTGCAATCGAGGTTGACGGAAATGCCTGCGGGAGCATTGGAATACATATTCTGAATGACATCTACAGAAAAACGGCCGAGATCGGCTACTGGCTTGGAGAGCCTTTCTGGGGGAGGGGAATTATAACCGATGCTGTCAGGGCTGTAGTTCCGGTTGCATTCGGCACTTTTGATATTGCAAGAATTCAGGCGGGAATATTTGAGAGAAACCGTGCATCGGCAGGAGTCCTTGAGAAATGTGGTTTTATCCGTGAGGCTGTTTTAAAGGATGCGATATTCAAAAACGGTGAGCTGATGGATGAGATAATGTATTCTAAATTTCCGGGAAATAAAAATATGATTTTTCCGGAGACCGGCCTGCGATAACCGGTTTGCCTGAACAGTATCATGTATTTTTTGAATACCGGTAAAGGAATTTCAGCGTCAGTTAATTTCATCCCGGTAATTTCTGCCAAGCTCATCCGCTTCAATAAGTGCCTCGAAAACCATCCCGGTATGGATATAAAAAAGGCAAAATATCCTGATTAAATCAGGCTTTCGCACAGTCTTTCCGTCCCGTGGTAGGTGTCTGATACTTTAAACCGTTGTCCGAGAGAAAGGGCCAAATTCGGGCGAGCTGAAACCGGTCACCTGTCCGTTTGAACTGGTAATAAATGTTAAAAATCCGGGCGAGTCGTCAGGGTTAGGGAACGTGAGGTACCAGGTATCATCTGTCCAGTGCGTGAGGGTGGCCGGGTACTGGTTCGGACCGATGCCGACGGCCATATCCGTGGTATCCGGTCCCTCTTCCAGTATCATAGTTCCATAAAGTTCACTTGTGTAAGTGCCGGCGATTTTTAAGGCATCGATCGATGCCGGCCCTGCATCGGCGGGACGTTCGGCTGTCTTTATGAGCGAATACCATCCCTGCTGGTTTGCCTTTTCCCTTGCCTGCAAATCAATCCTGCTACTGCCTACGTACCGCTCCAAAAATTCATCACGGACTGCCTCGGGGAAGACAGTCAGCTGCTTGTTTGCAATGACCACCAGACCAACATTTTTGTCAGGGATGAGGATTACAATCGATCTTACCCCGTCAAGTGCCCCGTTCTTCTCAATGATACGCTCGCCAAGGAAATTGTATGAGTCACAGCCAAGGCCTACCGCCCCGTTAGGATCACTTAGCGGGCCGCTTGGTCCGGCAACAAGGCTCGCTGCGTATATTTGCTGTATAGTCCCGGGTTTTAGGATCTCCTTTCCGTCGATTGATCCTTCGTTAAGCATCATCCGCAGCCACTGTGTCATATCCCGGCCGGTAGAAACGACCTGGCCGGCAGCAGGGAACCCTGCCTCTTCGAGCGCCATGACCCGGAGTTCATCACCTGAACCCTGATGGCCTGCGACATGATTCTCATCCAGGTACATAGTATCATGGTCTGCCCCGGATCTTGTCATCCCGAGAGGTATGAGAATCCTTGCATCCGTCAGCTCCTCCCAGCTCCGGTTGTCCACCTCTGCTGCCGCTTCACCGGCAATGAAGTATCCGGCATTGGAGTACAGGTACTTCTCGCGGAAGCTTGCGGCCGGAGTGAGAAAACGCAGCCGGTAGAGGATATCGCTGTCGGAGTACCCGAGCCTGCCCAGGAGGTCACCGTCGTATGGACCGAGTCCGCTACGGTGGGCAAGGAGATCGCGGATTGTTGCGTGTTTTCCTGCGTATTCGTCCTTAAGTGCAAAGTCCGGCAGGTAGTTGACAACAGGAGTATCCCAGTCAAGTTTACCTTCGTCGACTAAAGTCCCGATCGCAGTGCCGGTGACAAACTTTGAGACCGATGCGATCTGGAACCGGGTATCGGGATCGACTGTTTCGGGTTTTCCGAGCTCCCTGACACCGAATCCTTTAAGGTACACTGCCTCATTGTCCTCGATGATGCCGATGACTGCACCCGGCACCTCGTATTCGGTCATCTTCTCCGTTACAAACTCGTCAAAGCCGGCGAGGCTGCCGTTATCTGCAGGAGTGCCGCTATTTTGCGTGTCTGAACACCCGGCACAGAGGATCATGCCGGCCAGTAATGCTGTGACAAGCATTATTGATGCAAAACCCTTAAAATGGGATGACATGCATGATGGTTAAATTATAAATGCAAAAATATTCTTATTTGCATCCGGCATGCGTTCGTGTGACTGGACGGGCCGGTCATCATGAGCTGGCTCGGATAGGCTGTCTGCTCCTCGCCGCTGTCGTCAACATCTGGATAATCAGGTGTGTTGCCATTCTCCTGAAAAACAGATTGACTAAATAAGGGCATGAGCAGCATTAAAATGCTGTATCTTTCCTGGGGGTGTTTTGTTATCGGGATGAACCGGATGAAGATATTACCATAGATTGATATATCAAAAACAACTTTTTGTAAAATATGAGACGTGATATATCCGCCTTTTTCATAACGGCCATATTTATTGTCATGGCACTTTTTACTCTTGTACCTGCAGCAGGTGCCTCTGCCCTAGTTCCCGGGGATATCCTTGGCATGGAAACACCTGGTCATTTCACCCTCTCAGCGGACGGGCAAAACCTGGTTTACATCCGTTCAGCCGGAACCGACCTCACTCCTCCTGCAAATAATGGCACCCTGATGAATATTGATGTGAATTCCGCAATTGAAACGGCACTTACAGGTCCTGATAAGTCGGTAACTGCATATGCCCTCTCACCTGACGGAAAAACGGTTGCATATGCCTCAATGCCCCGTGAAGGCGGACCGGTGTCAATGTACATCACGGATTTGTCTGATAAAAAGACAACAGCCCTTTCAGGTGCAACAGATGAGCTTGCCGGAAGTTTTGCTTTTCTTGGAAATGATCGCCTGGTTTATTTAGGGGCACCTGTTGATTCTGTCTCATCCCCGGACTCTGATGTTGCGATTGTCGTTGACGAACTGCCGGAGCCTGTAATTCTCAAAACTTATTCATTAAATGACGGAACTATCGCCCCGCTTACCGGCAACAGCGATGTAATAACTATCTGGTCTCCTTCTCCTGACGGCAGATATGTGTTTTACAAAGCGTCTAAAAATCCAAAATCGTGGGAAGCCGGTGCAACATTCAGATATGTTCTCCTAAACACCCTTACCGGAGAGGAAAAGGAACTCTTCAGCCGTGTTGAGGGCTACCAGGATGAAAACCAGTTTGCATGGTCGCCTGACAGCACAGATGTATATATTGAGCAGTTCATAAACGGTGGCCTTCGCTACCCGGTTGAAGACGCATCTGATCTTATGGTGTATTCTCCGGAATCAGGGAAGCTTGAGGAAGTGCCTTTAAACTGGGAACGCGGACTGCACATTGATCTGTTCAACAGCGATATTGAGGTCAATCCGTTCAACGGCGGAGCATATATTCTTCTTGCCGACGGCACCAATCCAAAACTTGCAAAGCTTACACGAACCGGCTCAGGATGGGAAGTTACTCTTATGGATGGCAGGGACCAGGGGAATATCCATGCTGTTGAGAGTGATAAAACCGGAAAATCCATAGTATATAATTACAATTCGGCAAGTATTCCTGATCAGTTCTTCAAAGCAGCGGTATCCGGAGATGAGATTGTAAATCCGGTTCAGCTGAGCAGTCTTAATGAGGCTCTGCTGAAAAAAGATCTCGGCACTTCTGAAGTTACAGAATGGAAAGGGGCGCTTGGAGATATGGTTTATGGTGTAGTCCGCTATCCGCCAGGGTATGAAGAAGGAAAACAGTACCCCCTCGTGCTTGTTATCCATGGCGGGCCCAACTATGCGGATTTTGACAGCTGGCGTGACACATGGGAATTCCCATACCACCTGATAACAGATATGGGGGCTGTTACACTTTCGGTTAATTACCACGGCAGCACCAATTTCGGGCTTGATTTTGCAAGGTCCATTGAGGGAGGCAACTACTATGATCTGCCGGTAGAGGATCTTATGACAGGTATTGACCACCTTGCAGAACTGGGAATAATTAACCGGTCACAGGTTGGTGTTACCGGATGGTCAAACGGCGGAATCCTGACACTGGCCCTTATTACCAAAGATCCAACACTTAAAGCCGCTGTTTCAGGTGCAGGGACAGCAGATGAGAATTCCCAGATAGCAAACACAAACGGAATTGTTATGGATAAGATGTATTACGAAAATAGTCCCTATCAGGATCCTTCTGCGTTCCAAAATCTCCCTCTCTATCAGGCAGTAAATGTCAAAACACCGCTTTTGATGATGATAGGAACAAAAGATCCGCAGGTTGATCCGTCAAGTGCGTGGGTTACATACCGGGCTTATAAGGAGGGAAGTCAGGCACCTGTGCGTTTCGTCCTCTTTAAGGATCAGCCGCACCACATGACAACACCGGAAACACAGGCACGAAAAATACAGGAAGAGTTGAACTGGCTTGACCGGTATCTCTTCTCTTCATTTTAAAATTTAATTTTCGTGGAACTGATTCACTAAAAATATTTTCAGACTGAATTTTCTGTGTTTTGCTTTCTGACCATTCCGCTTATCTCCTCCCTGACCGCGAGAAATCCCGGATCGGCAGGATTTCTCGGATACGGGAGACAGACCTGAATTATTTTGGATACCGATGAAGGCCTTTCAGAGAGCATTATAACCCGGTCGGCAAGATATACGGCCTCTTCCGGATTATGGGTTACAAGAACTATTGTCATATCCATCTCTGTTCTTATTCTGAGAATTTCATCCTGAAGCTCTCTTCGTGTGAATGGATCAAGTGCACTGAAAGGTTCATCCATCAGAAGAATGTCCGGCCTTATTGCAAGAGCCCGTGCAACAGAGACACGCTGTTTCATTCCGCCTGAGAGCTGGCGGGGATATGAGTCGGAAAATTTGTCCAGCCTTGTTATGGACAGAAGAGAATTAACACGGGAAACCGCCTCATCTTCGGAGACATCTTCGGCTTTTAACCTGAGTCCGTATATGATATTGTCAAAAACCGTAAGCCACGGAAAGAGTGCATGCTCCTGGAAAATCATGGCGTTTTTCGGGCTTTTTCCGTCTTTTATCTGGTGTTTGCACACGGAACCATTGTATTCTGAATCAAGTTTTTCGATTATTCTTAGAAGCGTTGATTTGCCGCATCCTGAAGGCCCCATTATGCAGAGAATTTCGCTTTGAAAAACATCAAAACTCACTCCTGAAAGGGTATTGCAGGTAACACCGTCTTCAGTGTATGTTTTTTTTATGTTTTCAAGTGAAAGTACCGGCTTCATTATTCACTCCCCTGCCATGCAAAGAATCTCTTCTGGCCCATACGAAAAATCATGTCTGCACAAAGTCCTATCAGTCCTATTATGATAACACCTGCACCTATGACCTGAAGCTGCCCGAGGTTGTATGCATACATTATGATAAATCCAAGGCCCGCTGATGCTCCGGGAAGCATTTCTGCGGCAACAACACACATCCATGCAACTCCGAATGAAACCCGGAGACCTGTCCAGATGCCGGGAAGAGCACCCGGAACAACAACTGTTTTAATTATCTCAAACTGTGTTGCATGAAGCATCCTTGAAACATCAATCCACTGGCGCCTTACACTATTTACCCCGTCAGTTGTGTTGATTAAGATCGGAAAAAATGCACCGACCATTATTATGAAGAGAATTGAATTTGAACCGATTCCAAACCATGCAATTGCAAACGGCATCCACGCAATCGGAGGTACAGGACGGAGAATCTGAATGACAGGATTCAGATATGATCTTACCTCTTTTGACCAGCCGATAAGAAGGCCGACTGGTATTGCCAATGCGGCTGCACATAAAAATCCGCTCATAACCTCGGCAAGGCTGACATAAGTGTCACTGATAAGTGAATCTCCTCCGAGTACAGGCTCAAAGGGGTGAATGAGAACATCAAAAATTGCAGAGAGCTGCGGGAGTATGTAGTTGTTTTGTATTATAAGCGCTGCTGCCTCCCATGATGCAAGAAGAAGGATTATGATTGCAAATCCTTTCAGGCATTCACGGATACGATAGTTCTGAATTGGTGCCATAAATCATCACGGTAATATTTTCACAGGCAAAAGCCTCTCTTATCATGTCTTCCTGTATGGAACTCTGGACTGTTGCGATAACTGCCGGGTCGGATGCGGCAGATCTTTCTTCAATCCATTCTATGAAGCTGTTCCAGTCTTTACAGGGGTAATCTGTATCGACAACAAGGCCTGTTCCACCTGTATTTATTGACTGAATTATAGAAGACGGATTGCCAAGAGCAATCTGCATCTCTGCAGGAACAGAGCCTACATATGCACCCTCAAGTGATTTCTGGCCTATTGTTGTCATAAGTCCTCCGCCTGACTGCCCCTGAATCAGGTTTATGCGGGCAATGGTTTCTCCCCTGTACATAAGCGAGCAATGAACAGGCCTTGGTGAGCTTTCATCATCCGGGAGAAGACAAAAACCGTATTTTTCATAGAAATATGAGGAGTTTTTAACCATTACATATAGTGGTGCGAAGTTGTCTGTTGAAGGGAGATATCCGATATTTAGTGTAGGAATTTCTTCATTTGTACCGGCAACCGGAAGCGGTGTGCCCAGGAGAAGTTTTTCCCCTGCTTTTAGGACTGCATTGTCTGTCATATCATCCGGATCGTAGTCTGCGTCTGCATCTCCGTCATTTACAATTTCACCTACAATTCCGGATTCAACAGGCTTTGCATAAGCGGTAAAGACAATATCATTAAATGATTCGTTTTCAACATCAAGTGGATTCAGATATCCGGTTGGCGTCAGTATTTTTCCGTTTCCAAAAACCCAGGCGGCTGAAATAATTTTGGCATTTTCCGGGTCTTCGTTTGTCAGGTTTATTGCGGCTGTTGTCAGTGCTGAAAGAAGAGCTGAAATATTGGGGTATTTTTCGATTATGTCGTTTCTCAGGACAAGAACACATGATGCAGCTTCCGCCCATTTTCCTTTGGGGGGAATATCGGAAGGTTCTGCTATCTGTTTTCCTATTCCTGCAAGTTCGGATGTTGCAACAACAGGCTCCCAGACAATGAAGGCATCTGCCTGTCCTGTGTTTAAAAGCTGAAGCATAGGGCCTGAGGATGCGTAAAGAAGGTATACGGTTGGTTTATCATCTGTATTTTTGGCAATGAGTCCCGGATATGCATTGGATATCAGAAATACAAAAAAAATAACGGCAATAATGACACCGAAAATAAATAATTTCTTTGCATCCAGTCCCAAAATCTGCATTTATCTACTCTGAATAGTATTTTTGCTGTAGAAGTATTTTAAATGAAATATTTTGCGGTAAAATTCCTGACAATTCTACCTATATTTCCCTTTTTATTTGCATAATTCAGCAGTGATCCGGTTTTCTGCTTTTATTACCCACGGCATTGCAGGTCTGCAGTAATACAGGACGATTACAAATCCCGCGTAGCCGCAGAGGCTGGTTGCCCACTGCATTTCTGGAGAAAATGCGAGTGCATTTTCTATGCTGCTCCTGAATAAGAAAAGGTAGAATGCTGATAGTATGAGTATTACATAGCGTATCAGGCGTGATTTTCCTCCGATTAGAACATTCATCCGGGGAAGGGCACAAACGTATAGCAGATAAATTCCATAGAGAATTATTGGTGTAAATATGACAAATAAAATCCACGGTGAGAGTGAAAGACCGTGGTTTATGTTTCCAATATCGCCATGGAGGGAAAATGCACGTCCCGGCATGTATGCAAAAAGCTCCATTAGGTCTACAACCACAAGCCAGAAGACAAGATGATAAATCCACTTTATCCTGAGGAGATGATTTGAGAGAAGAAGATATAATCCTGCAATTGCAATCAGTGCGTGAAAAATCAAAGGCATTACAGCGATTACTGCCGCATCAAAGCCCTGTCCCGAGCTAAAAAGGGTTGAATAGGAGACCCCTTCATCCCAGCCGTCCAGGGTCACCGGATTTCCCCACACAATATCAAGGGGATTTGCCATATGGCCCAGAAGATATGCGGTTGTACTGTGAATGTGCTCATGGACTACAACCAGAACTGCTCCGATTCCGATGCATGTTGCAATGGCAATAATCATGTAGATGACAGCACCGATTATCTCATCCCGGCGGCTTGGGACATCTCCTTTCATGATATTATCCTGTAATTTGTAATATAATAAAAGAATCTAATCCAATTCTTTCTTTAACGGCACCTGCAAATTTATTTTTAGTTCAGGTGGCGAAATGACTGCATTTTTGTATTCTGAGATTTCTGCATGACGAATCAGCTGCATGCAGGTAGCCTGAAACACCGGTAAAAAAGGATGCAGCAGTTCATAGAGAACACTTATGAGATACAGTGGTAATTCTATTATCAGAGGAAGATTCTGGTAATTATGGCAGAAGAAGGATTTAAAGGCGATTGCGAAAGGCTTGGAAATCTTAAAACCCGCGGTGAGCTTGGAAGGGAGATAGCCGCAGTCGTTTCCGGATACTCCGCACGCGATCTCAAAAAAATGCAGATGAATTTCTCCGGCAGCCTGGCAGGAATTGACTCAAAATACAAAAAAAAGCTTGAGAAGATGATAACGGGGCATCTTCATGAAACCTGGGAGGATATCAGGCTCATGAACCAGCAGGGCTCGTTTTCACCTATGAAAGACCTTCTGCCTGAAGATGCCGGAGGATACTGGAAGATGGTTTCTCTTCAGTGTTCAGAAGGGGATTTAAGTGTCCGTCTGCGGTTTCTGAAGTTTCTTCTTGCAGGATTCTGCATGTTTGTTAAAAAAATTCCTCCTCATCCTGTCGGGATGCCTTTTCCGGGCGGTGATTCCGTTCAGTTAATAGACGGAATTTATTACTGCCCGGTTCGGATAAAAGCCGGCGATGTAGACTCTGCTCTCTGTCCGTTCTGCCCGGCACAGCAGACCCCGGAATCAGGTTACCTGAAACCTCCTGTTAAGGGAAGCGAGCACAGAAGACAGGAATATCTGAGAAATACATTTGACTTCCATCACTATAACGGGTGAAATCCACTTAATCACAATTTAATCGCTATTTAAAACCCCGTTTTCAATATCTCTTTGCCATCTGAAGCCAATGCCTGTTTGGTAAGAATCATGCCGGATTACACACCGGTTCACGGCGGCAACATGTCCGTTGATATGTGGAACAGACTGGAAAAAAAGAGAGGCATTTAATATGGCCTATTCGCGCTTTAGAATATCTAAGGCGGCGCCGAAAGAATCACCGCCATCGTATCTCCATGTAAGTTCGATGGTATCATCTGAGATGATCTCGCCTGTCGTATAGCCATTATTCTTCTCGACCATCGAAAAAGTCCTTCCATCACGCCCGATGACACCTGTCATCGGAGTGGAACGGGTGGTGCCGTTAAACGTGAGCACAATGCTGCCGGCAAAGATTCTCCCCTTTTGTTCTGTAACAACCATTGACATTGGCTGGTTACCATAATCCGTGAATCCCTTATTCTCATTATAGCCCTGCATCAGTCCGGTCCATGTGCCGGTGATGTCCGGGATCCCGGTCGTTGAGGTTGTTACCGTCTGGACTTCTCCAGGGGTTTTTGTTATACATCCGCAGGCAAGTACTACAAAAATGATTAACAGAATGACATATACGATTTTCATACACGATGTATTTGCGGGAATGGATATAAATAAGGATGATCATATCCGGGGATGTCATGTCCTGCACAGTGCCCTGTTACCCCGGATCGGAAGCTTCTCCGTGAGTGAAATATCACTTGGGCATATTTCTCTTTAAAAAGTCAAGTGCGTATTCCTGTGCCTCTTTTGATTTCGGGTTTATCCAGAAGCAGAGATGTGAACCTTCCTCAACCCAGATACGCTCTGCATTTTCTATATTCTCATACGCATAGACGCCGTCATAGAACTTTACATCGGCATCGTGTGTTCCGTGTACAACAAGTGTCGGGCATTTGATCTTTTCAACAGGCAGGTGGTGGATAGTCCGGCTGATATCTACGTCGTTCATCGTGCCTGCTTTTCGGGGCTTGTAGGGATACATCGTATTCATGAAAGCAGTAACGAATTCGTGTGCATACGGGTCATTTAAGACAAAATCAAGGTGTTTTTTCATCTGCTCCTTTGTGTAATACGCCTCGCTCTTGAAGATCTCTTTTATGAATGAATCGGGCTTTGCTTTTGTCATCTTCTGCAGGAGTTTCTGTCCGGGATCGGAAAGGAAGATCATTTGGGCAACCGGTCCTGCTGTTTCCGGCAGATCATAATAACCGCTTATTGAATCAGCTGTAATAAGGGCCCATATCCTGTCCGGGTGGCGGGCTGCAAAGGTGTATGCTGCAAGACCGCCGGCGGATATTGAGAAGACCGCAACTTTATCTATCCCAAGCTCGTCGAGAACTGCTGCAAAGAGATCGGCCTGTTCATCAAGAGACTTTCCGCTTTCAAGCGGTGTACCGAGGAATCCCGGGCGGGAAAGTGATAAAAGCCTGAAATCAGAGGCTGCAAAGTCAATTGCCGCACGGCACTGATCGATACCGCCAAGACCGCCGTGACTGCCCATAAGAACGGGTCCGTCTCCTTCTGTTAAGTCTATTTCAACATCCCCGAATTTTGTTTTAATTATCTTTGGGGATATGAATACACCCTTCATTATCTCAATTTTTCTATCCCCTGTTGTCTCCTTTTTCCCGGTTTTTTTCTGTTTCATCTTGTTCCCCGCTAATTGCATATTCTATGTTTGCCTGTTTAGTCATTATTCATTAATATTGGTATTCTTTTTTAGGCAGGGATTAAATACGAAATGGCTGTTTTTATCAATCAGGTGCATTTTTTCGTTAAAATTAATTGTGAATCATAAATTTTTCCCTAACATCCTCCGGGGTAATAATTTAGGCAGTAATGGACAATTTATGATTAGGGAAATTATAATCGTGGCGGGATGGAATTACACAAAAAAAGCAACAAAAGCAGGATTTTTATATGGACTGACCGGTCTTTTATATTTTTCAGTTATTTTTACTGTTGGAATTATTTTGTCTTCAGGCTCAGGTGTATGGTTAAGCCAGAGTGTACTGATTTTTCTTATTCTTGGCGTTGCCCTTTTTCTTCCTTCGTTTTCATTATTTATTCTGCTTATGCCGTTTTTGGCTCCATCAGACACCGGCTTGTTGTTCTGTACATTACCATTCGGCGGTGCAATTATTGGAGCAGCCTTAGGTTTGTCGGTGGACTTAACCGGGAAGAAAAAAGAGAAGGATAATGATTCCGAAAAAACGGAAAATGATGTTTTTACACGCATACCGTGGGGAAAGAACAGGCATATTGTAGTTACAGATAAAATCCTGAATTACTGCATTCTTGCAGAGATAATAATTCTGGTATTGCTTTTCATTTTTAGCCGTTTGGGGTCTGTATAGGAAAAATCTGAGTATTGGGATCTGTATTATCCCTCCTCTTTTCAGAAAAAAATTTGATTATACCGGAAGAACCCGGCTTCCATAAATTTCGTTTATTACCGCACCAACACCCATATAAAGTGCAAGTACGCCTGCAACAATACCGGTAATGCCTGCAAGTGTGTGAATTAAGTGAATACCTGTTAAGTTTGCCGCAACAAGCAGAATCACTAAAAGAAGGACTGCTGCGAATGTCACCATTAAAAGGCGGTGCATCTTTAAGGTGCATATGAAGAGGCCGAAGATTAAAAGGCCCCAGACCCCCAGGAATCCAGCGAGATCAACTGCGGTTGGCGCCGTTGAAAGCCCCAGTTCAGGCAGAATCAATAATGCCGCAAATGATAACCAGAAAAGTCCGAAACTTCCGAATGTGACCATACCAAAAGTGTTGTTCTTCTTCCATTCCATAATTCCGACAATTACCTGCGCAAGTCCGCCGTATAAAAGTGCCATCGCAACGATTGGGCTTGTAAGACCAGTTATTCCTGCATTGTGCAGACTCAGTAAAATTGTCGTCGCCCCGAATGCACATAGTCCGAGTGGTGCAGGGTTTGCTGTATTGTCCATCAGGAAAAGATTATTCCTGCTTTTTTCTTCAATTGGTTCCATAAAATCCTCATAAATAGTATTGATGGTGCACAAAAATTATCACTATTGATAAAAAACTGAAAAACACGCACCATTAAAAGTAATGTTGTGGTGCAGACTATTAAATTATTTTTGTTTAAAACTATAATCTGAGTTGAGATTTGCACCTCATTTTAGAGTATCATTTCTGATGTGGTGCACCAATTCTTCTAATTGATGTTAATGCCTTCAAAATGTTATCTTTAAAAAATTGATTTAATGCTGACATAATTTTGTCAGAAAAAATGTGTCTGTTTACCTCTTTCTCTCCTGCTTAAGCGTTTTTCTGTAAACCATGCCCTGGAATATTGCTATTTTATTATTGTTTTCATCAGTTACAGTCACAGTATATGATGCAAGCTTCGGATTTAGCGAAAATTCCTCTGCATGTGCTGTTAAAATCCCATCCCTTGCGGCTGTCATATATGATATATGGGCGTTTATTGCAGCTGCCGGAATGCCGTGGGAGTTTGATGCAAGCGCAAATGCACAATCCGCAAGAGTAAATAGGGCACCGCCGTGGACTGTTCCATGACTGTTTTTATGGCGTTTTTCCACCTTCATGGAGACCGTAGCCCGTCCGGGGGAGACCTCCATAAGCTCCATCCCGTTCTCCTGTGCGAATGAATCGGCGGCGAAGAACTCTTTTGCTTTATCGATATCGGTATTTTCTGACATATTCAAAGATTATAAACCGACATTGAAATATTTATCCCGAACGCACCGTTCGCCTTATACCCGGGGATTATCTTCCCGCTCCTCTGCCAATATTAAACTGGTTTTCACCGTAATATCACAGTCTCACGGATTGCAGGAATAATTTATACTCCTGGAGAATATATCTGAAATATATGTATCAGGCTTATTCTCTTCTCCTTCGGCTCAAAGGGCATGCACCCGGTTCCGGGATATCACCTGATCAGGCAAGAAAAGAATTTTCAGAACTATATCTGCAATACCAGAAACCCTGCCTTCCTGATATGCAAAGAGTGGCAATCAGAAGTGATCTTTTTGGGTACTGGGTAGGATCCCATAATGCACCGGATAAGTCAGTTATACTCTTTTTTCATGGCGGCGGCTTTTCAGTCGGCTCCACCCGCGATCACCTCGGACTTATAGCAGATCTTGTACGGACGTCTGATGCTGCTGTATTATCAATTGACTACCGCCTGGCACCGGAGCACTGTTTTCCCGCAGCTCTTTTAGATTCGATAGACGGGTATCGCTTCCTCCTGGAGGAAGGGTATAGTCCTAAGCGTATTATACTGGCAGGAATCTCTGCGGGCGGAACCCTGGCCCTGGGGCTTGCCCTTTATGCCAGGGATTTGTGTCTTTCCATGCCTGCCGGACTCATTGCAATGTCACCTGCAGTAGATATGCTCTTTTCAGGAGAATCCGTCGCAAGGAACAGAGATAAAGACTGGATACCTCCGGAGCGTCTTCATAAAATCAGGGAAATCTATCTTGCAGGTTCAGACCCACGGAACCCTCTCGCTTCTCCCATTTATGCTGAACTCTCCGGCCTTCCTCCGCTTCTTGTTCAGGCCGGAACTCATGAAGTCCTGTTCGATGACATCTCCCGTTTTGCAGAAAAAGCATCTCTAAAAGGAGTCCCTGTAACATATGAACGCTACCAGGGGATGTTTCACTGCTGGCAGATCTTCGGGCAGCTGCCGGATGCAGAAAAGGCGATCTTTAATGCCGGGGATTTTGTTAAACGGATGGTTGAATAAGAATTAATCCTCGTTTCTGTCGGTTTTTTTAAGTCAGGTGCAGATGGGTTTATCACCGGGATAATCTTCATTTGGTACTCAGGCAATATTTTCCGGGATTTCACTGGAAGCAATGGCAGGAATGATGAACCGGAAGAACTCGCCGGCGAACTGCCCGTAGGTGAATCCCTCATTTTCTATGGCAAGTTTCCATCTGTTTTCCATCGATAAAATGCCCATAAAGGAGGTCATAAGGTACATCGAGGTCAGGAAGGGATCAAGATCCGCCCGGATTGTTCCGTCACTGATTCCCTCCCGGACCGCATCACCCAGAATCGAACGGCAGACGCCATATCCCTTTCCAACCTCTTCTGTATACGGATTCTCTTTTGAAAACCGTTCAGACCCGTAAAAGTGGATCATTCTAAGATAATCAGGATATTCCTGTGAAAATTCGTAATAGGCCTTTCCCATCAGTATTACTTTGACGATTCCGGGGACCTGCTTTTCCATGCACTCAAGATATTTTTCCTTTAGAATCGCAATTCCACGGAGTACAATGGCTGCAAAAAGCGTCTCCTTATTTTTAAAATACAGGTATATAGTTGCCTTATTCAGTTCGACCTCACGGGCGATCTCATCCATTGAGACTTCATCATAACTCCGGGAAAAAAAGAGACGCTCAGCTGCATCGAGGATCTCAGTCTTTCGCTGTTCTTTTTCCCGTTGTCTTCTTTCAGCTATTCCCATATCGCCACTCCGGTTAATTCATATCTATATGATGACACTGGTTTATTCAGATTTTTACCCTCTGCCGGCATGAATATACTCATTATAAAAAGTATTCAGGCTCCTTTCGCTCATTGTACAATGTAAATAAACGCAGCGAAGCGTCCCTGACCAGACCATTTTTTATTGTTTTTGCCTGTTTGGGGCAGTTTTTGATGCAGGCACAACATGTGATGCAGTTTTCCGTGTCGATCACTCTGCTGTTTTTTGGATCGATGGCACCAACCGGGCATCCCTCTGCACAGGCTCCACACTGGATACAGGCATCGCTGACTGCTATAAAATCAACATTCCAGAACACTGAATCTTTACTGTAAGGATGAATCGGCTCTCCCCTGTAAGGATGACAGCCGGGAACAATTACTTCAGGAATATGACTGGGTGATGGAATGTTGTTGAGTTTTTCCTGTATTTTTCGCCCAAATGATTCAGCCAGATTTACATCGCCTGCATCCGGACGACCCGCGGCAGTTGGTATTTCGGTGGTGGAAAAGGAGTGTTCACCGATAAACGCTGCACCGGCTAATGGTTTACATCCGCAACTGATTAGAATATCTTTAAGCTCAAGAAGTGCATCGTCATAGGCACGGTTGCCATAAACGACAACGCAGACAGCGGGGGTATTATGAGCTTTATATGTATGCAGCCATTCGGTTACATGTGCCGGTACCCTTCCCATATACACCGGAACACCAATAATGAGTAATTCACGTTCCGATGTTTTTAATGATTGTTTTCTCGCATCCGGCAGGGTAATATCCAGAAATTCCAAATTGTCGGGATTTATTCCGCGTGCAATTCCCCAAATGACAGCTTTTGTTGTCCCCGTAGGTGAGAAATAAACCAGTTTCACTGATTCCATGTTCATATAATATACTCCGTTAATGGTGTCTCCGTAATTTTCAACGGATTAAATCTCACCCAAATATTATAACTGCTGGTTAAAATATAACTGTCGGTTATTCAATCGCTAAAAAATTCAACACGAATATTGCAGCGGAAAAAAATATAGGGTATAAAGATATTTTACAGATTATATTTCGCTTTTAACAGTTTTTTAGTTCTTAAAGCTGTGAATAGGTGCGGGAATTCTGCCGCCGCGGTTTATGAACTCCTCACAGCTGAATCTGTTAACCTGCTGTATCGGTGCATGCCCCCACAGACCTCCGAATTCAATTGTGTCACCGACATCCTTTCCGACTACCGGGATAAGTCTGACTGCGGTTGTCTTCTGGTTGATCATACCGATTGCGGCTTCATCTGCAATTATTCCTGAGATTGTGGAAGCTGTGGTGCTGCCCGGAATTGCTATCATATCAAGACCTACCGAGCATACGCAGGTCATTGCCTCAAGTTTCTCAAGTGTAAGTGCTCCCCTGTTTACGGCATCGATCATACCCTGATCCTCGCTTACAGGTATGAATGCACCGGAAAGTCCGCCCACAAAAGAGCTTGCCATAACACCGCCCTTTTTGACCTGATCGTTTAAAAGTGCAAGAGCAGCAGTTGTTCCCGGAGCACCCACAGACTCAAGGCCCATCTCCTCTAAAATCTCTGCAACACTGTCGCCTACAGCAGGGGTCGGTGCAAGAGAGAGATCAACGATTCCGAAAGGAACGCCAAGCCTTTCTGATGCCTCCTGTGCAACAAGCTGTCCGGCACGGGTAACCTTAAAAGCCGTTTTCTTAACAGTCTCGCATAAAACCTCAAAATTTTCACCCCTGACTTTCTCAAGTGCACGTTTTACAACACCGGGGCCTGAAACACCAACATTGATGACAGCATCTCCTTCTGTTACGCCGTGAAAAGCTCCGGCCATAAAGGGATTGTCATCGGGAGCGTTGCAGAAAACAACCAGTTTTGCACACCCGAATGAGCCGGTGTCCTTTGTAGCCTCTGCAGTCTCCTTAATTATCTCTCCCATCAGTTTTACGGCATCCATATTGATTCCGGTCTTTGTGGAGCCGATATTAACAGAACTGCAAACCCTTTCGGTTGAGGCAAGTGCTTTGGGTATTGAGTGAATGAAGTTTTTTTCAGCCGGAGTCATCCCTTTTGAGACAAGAGCGGAATATCCACCCAGAAAATTGACATCTGTGTCTTTTGCAGCTTTGTCAAGCGTTTTTGCAATTGTCACAAAATCTTCGGGGGTTTTGCAGGCGCATCCACCTATAAGTGAAACGGGAGTTACTGAAATCCTTTTGTTTACTATCGGAATTCCGTATTCACGCTCTATTTCTCTCCCGGTTGAGACAAGATTTTTTGCTTTGCCTGTAATTTTATCATATATTTTTTTGTTTAAGTTGTCAAGATCGGAATCAGCACAGTCCAGAAGGCTGATGCCCATTGTTATTGTACGGACATCGAGCTTCTCCTGTTCTATCATCTTGTTTGTCTCATACACCTCAAAAATATTAACCATTAAAGATACCTCAAATCCTGTCAGATGCGGTGCATTTTTGTAAAAATATCTTCATGCTGACATCTTATTTTAACGCCTATCTCATCACCGATAGCCTCCAGATCGCAGGCCATATCATTGAACGACTTTTTGGATTCGCCTGCATCGGCTATCATCATCATGTTAAAGTAGCCCTGCACAATTGTCTGTGATATATCCTCGATATTAATCTGGTTATTGGCAAGATACGTGCAGACTTTTGCTATAATTCCCACTGCATCCTTTCCGACGACAGTAATTATGGTTTTTTTCATGGACCTACATTCCCTATAGTATTATTGTCTTTCTTCCGGCATTAATTCAATTCAAAGGAATGAAAAATATAAGATTTCCGCCCCGGCAAAAAGGAAAGAAAAACAGCTCAATATCATTGACAACTCTCCTCTTCCCTGTGATTTGAATAATTCTACATCATAAGTATTAATTTTTGGAAGCAGAGCATTTTTAGGCGGAGCCAATAGCTGTTGATATAATCCATGCGAACAGAACTGACACATCAAAAGCTGAAGTTTTTCTCTCTCGTTGCTGTTATTCCGTCTGAAATCAGTATTTTTCAGACGAAACATCTATCGGGGTTAAGGTGGATTACCATCTTTAAGGAGTGAAAGAGGACAATGACAGATACAATCCCTTATGAGATTACAGGTAGGGAGGGAGAGATTGAGTTTAGGAAATATCCTGAACTGGTATTGGCAACAGCCGGGAGTGACGGGAATGATTCCGGTTTTAATCTGCTGTTTTCCTATATCTCAGGTAACAATAAAACCCAAAAAGCCATATCTATGACCTCCCCTGTTATCACGTCCCAAAAGATAGCAATGACATCGCCTGTATTATCCGGTGAGAATTCGATGTCATTTGTAATGCCTCCCGGAATGAACCCGGATGAGACTCCGGTTCCTGTGGACAGCCGGGTAAAGATAGTGACGCTGCCCGAAAGGGAGGTTGCAGTAATACGCTTCCGTGGATATGCAAGGCCGAAAGATGTGGCGGCAGCAGAGTTGAGACTCAGGGACGAACTAAAAAAGGCCGGAACTGAAACCATCGGAGAAGTATTTCTGATGCGTTACAATCCCCCCTGGACGCCCGGTTTTCTCCGGCGAAACGAGGTTGGAATCGAAATTAAAAAATGAATAAAAAAGTTATTTTTCTGCCTTGTGTATTTCCGGCAGTCTCCTGATGCCCTCCGTGAAGAGAAAGGATCTGATTGTGTCAGCATCTATGAGCACATTCTCGGCGGATTCATCCCTTTTTTGCCTGTTGTAATTCATAGTTTTTTGTCAACAAAAAAGGCTGATTAAAAGAATTAAAGGATTTATTATCTTCTTTTAGGGTTTCAGGTCTTATCTGATACATAAATTTATATGCGAGAAAATTGTATTGCCTATAAAAAGAGATCTCCTGTTTATATCATAAAAATCCGTGGTACCTATTAAGGGTTTGGTTAACCATGTTGATACATGATATTATTAGTATAATGATATTTAACGGCAATTTCGCCAGAGTTTATCAAAAAACCTGTTACGGGAATTTTTAGAGAGGGGATAGGATTATGGATGCAGGAAATGCTCATTTGACCAGCAAAAAATGGTGGTTAATTGCAATCGGGATTATTGTTGCCATAATCCTTATAGCAGCCCTTGTTTTTCTCCCGGGACAGTCTTTTTCACCGCCTGCTCTTCAAAATCCGATAATTATTGCCAGCGGTTCAGGTGAATATTCTGCTCTCACAATAATTGCCGATGAGATGGGATATTTTAAAAAATACGGGCTTAATGTTACCATCATGGATTACGACACCGGTGTTGCTGCTTTAAATGAACTTTTTTCTGGCAACGCAGACCTTGCCTGTGCAGCAGAGTTTGTCGGGGTGAGTTCAGGCTTTGGGCCAGAGGATTTCAGGATCATTGCGAGTACGGCAAAGAGCGATGTGATTGCACTTGTCATCCGTAACGATCGCGGGATTTCAAAGCCATCTGATCTGAGAGGAAAGACGGTAGCCGTTCCAAAGGGCACTGCTGCCGAGTTCTTCCTCGGGCGGTACCTGTCGCTCAACGGGATTGATATCAATGATGTTATTGTAGTCTATATGAGTCCTGCAGAGCTTTTAGAAAGCATTGAGAGTAAAGAATCTGATGCTGTCATAATCTGGGAGCCATATGCTTATCAGATAACACAGAAACTCGGGGATAATGTAACTGCCTGGCCTGCGCAGAGCGGACAGAATTTTTACTGGGTGACCTATACGCGTGATGATGTTCTCCTGAAAAAACCGGAGACTATTAGAAATTATCTGCGGGCGATAGATGATGCCGAGAATTTTGTCTACAATAACCGGGCGGATGCAGAGGAAATTATTAAGCGGCGCCTTAATCTGACGGATGATTATCTGGAGAGTATGTGGGGGAAGAACCAGTTCGTGCTTTCACTTGATCAGGGTTTGATCCTTGCGATGGAGGATCAGGCCAGGTGGATGGCAGACCATAACATGACCGGCAAAAAAGCTGCTTCTTCATATCTTGATATGATATATCAGGACGCGATGCTTGAGGTTAAGCCACAGGCCAATACTATCATACGGTGATTACAGTGAGGAGAATATGAAGATCAAAAGTCAGATCCAGATTAGTATGGTAATCTCCCTGATTATTGCATTTATAATATCGGCCTTCATTATAACCTCTTATCTGAATATACAGGAGCTTCAGCAGCAGGAATCCCTTGCAGCGGATGTTGTAAAAGGGGGATATGAACTAACCTTTCTTGCCAATGATTATATCGTCAATGGTGAGCCAAGGGCTCTTTTACAGTGGGAGGCGCGTTATGCATCGCTTCGGCCTGTTATTGAACAGCTGAAACCCGGAAACAGCGAAGAATCCCGCATTATCAGTCTTATCCGTGATTACTATGAGGATATTGCAAAGGTTTTTCATGAAATTCCTGATTTTAAAGATGTGAATAGCGATTCTTTTCAGGTTTCTCCAATATATAAGGAAATTGTATGGAGCCGGAACAATGTTCAGTCGCAGGGGCTGATTTATGAAGCATGGTATCTTCGTCATGCTTATAACAATGATACGAATGATGCAGAAAACTGGAACCGGTTCCTTGTATTCACCTTCATAGCAGCTATACTTGCTATAATAATTGTCAACTACCTGATTATCAGCCGACGGGTTGTTGAGTCAATTCAGGAAATAAATGCCGGGAGTAAAATATTTGCTACAGGCAATCTTGATTACCGGATAAAAGTTTCCGATGAGGATGAGTTTGGAGATCTCGCTGAGGGGCTTAATAGAATGGCAGGACAGCTTAAAGTCGTTACGGCCTCAAGGGATGAGCTTAATCTGGAGATTTCTCTGCGAAAGAAGTCTGAAGAGGCACTTTTAAAGAGTGAGGTCCGTTTTCGGACTATGGCAGACTGGAGCTATGATCTGGAATACTGGGTTGATAAAGACAGGAAATTCATTTACATTACACCTTCGGCTGAGTATATAACCGGATATACTGCTAAGGAGTTCACTGATGATCCAAAGCTTATTGACAGGATAGTTTATCCGGATGATCGTGAGCTGTGGGAGTCACATGTGAAACTCCATATATATGCGGAAAACAGGGAGCAGCTTAATGAGATAGAATACCGTATCATCCGCAGGGATGGTTCCGTTCGGTGGATCGCACATGTATGCCGGCCTATATTTGATGAATCCTTAGCTTTTTCCGGTACAAGAGTATCTGACCGCGATATCACTGTACGCAAAAATGTGGAAGAGGCACTCGCGCTTGCAAGTAAGAAACTAAATCTTCTTTCAAGCATAACGAGGCATGATATACTAAACCAGCTGATGGTTCTGCTTGGATATCTCGAGATGGCACTTGAAGATACAGCTGATCCGAAAGCCCGTAAAAAAATTGAGAAAGAACTGATGGCGGCAAAAACTATCCGGCGTCAGATTGAATTTACCCGTGAATACCAGGAGCTTGGAGTAAAAGCTCCTTTATGGCAGAATGTCCGGGCGTGTGTTCTTGAGGCTGTATCAGATCTAGAGATGGGAAAAACAGGTATTTCAGTTGAAGATATGGGCCTTGAAATATATGCAGATCCTCTTTGTGTGATGGTATTTTACAATCTTGCTGAAAATGCCCTTCGCTACGGCGGTGAAAACATGACTAAAATTTCAGTCACAGAAAGGGAGGAAAACGGATCAGCTGTAATAGTATTTGCGGATGATGGTGCAGGCATCAGTGATGAAGACAAGCTGAAACTGTTTAAAAAAGGTTTTGGCAAAAACACAGGTCTTGGACTTTTTCTCTCCCGCGAAATTCTCTCTATTACAGGTATTACTATAATTGAAAACGGTAAGCCGGGTTCAGGTGCCCGTTTTGAGATTAAAGTGCCGTCAGGGATGTACCGTTTTGTTTCTGATGGTGATTCTGCCTGAAAATTATATTCTTACCAAAAGGATGTGATGGTAAAAATTTCATTTTTTCTGTCGTGATATCTGCGAACTATCTTTATACTGCATATTTTTGCCTTTTTTTGGAAAAAGAGAGGATAAAGTATAATCGAATTAAAGATATTGTCTGCATAAAGTTCTCATTCCGGATTCAATGTAAAAGCCGTCCGTCCGGAATAGAATAAATACACATTTTAATGGAGCATATATGGAAGATAATAAACGTATTGTTTACATGGACAATGCCGCAACAACGCCCTTAAGACCGGAGGTTGTTGATGCAATGATTCCTTTTATGACAGAGAATTTTGGAAATCCGTCATCTCTGTATGATATTGCAAAAATATCAAGAGAGGCTGTTGCAAAAGCACGCTCCCGGGTCGCAGCGGCAATAGGTGCACAGGATAAGGAGATATATTTTACATCCGGCGGAACGGAGTCTGATAACTGGGCCATAAAAGGTGTTTGCTTTGCAAACTGCGATAAGGGAATGCACATAATAACAAGCTCAATTGAGCATCATGCGGTATCCTATACCTGCGAGTGGCTCGAGAAACAGGGATTTGAGGTTACATATCTTCCTGTTGACAAGTACGGGATGATAAGCCCGGAAGACGTAAAATCCTCAATCAGGGATGATACCATCCTGATAACTGTGATGTTTGCCAATAACGAGATAGGAACAATTGAACCAATCGCTGAAATAGGGAAAATCGCCCGTGAAAAGGGAATAATTTTCCACACCGATGCTGTTCAGGCAGTCGGGCATGTGCCGATAGATGTGGAAGAGATGAATATCGACATGCTCTCACTCTCAGGCCACAAATTCAATGGTCCAAAGGGAACTGGCGCCTTATATATCGGAAAGAGAGTAAAGCTTGATCCTCTTATGCACGGCGGTGACCAGGAGAGAAAGAGGCGTGCCGGAACAGAGAATGTGCCTGGTATTGTGGGTCTTGCGCTTGCACTTGAACTTTCGGTTGCGGAGTTAAAAGAAAGCTCGGAAAGACTGACCGGACTTCGAAACCGCCTGACAGAAGGGCTTTTGAAGATTCCAAAGTCACATTTAAACGGCCATCCGGAGAATCGTCTTCCAAACAACGTCAATGTAACCTTTGAGTATATCGAAGGCGAATCCATTCTTCTGATGCTGAACAGAAAAGGAATAGCTGCATCAACAGGAAGTGCCTGCAACTCATCCTCCCTTGAACCCTCTCATGTATTAACAGCCTGCGGAATTCCTGCAGAGATTGTTCACGGCTCTCTCCGGCTTACAATCGGTGAGATGACAACGGATGAGGATGTTGATTATGTCTTAAAAGTTGTTCCGGAAATCGTTCAGAAGCTTCGCAATATGTCGCCTCTGACACCGGATGAGCTTAGAACCTGAAATAACAAAGAATTTATAAATATATCAGAAATTATGCAAAAAAATTGAGCTGGTGATGAAATTGGATTACAGCAATAAGGTTATGGATCACTTTGAAAACCCGAGAAATCAGGGGACAATTGAAAATGCCGACGGCATCGGAGAAGAGGGAAATCCACAGTGCGGGGATATCATGAAGATTTACATCAGGGTTCTGGATAACAGAATCTCTGATGTAAAATTTCAGACTTTTGGCTGCGGTGCTGCAATTGCGTCGAGCAGCATGGCAACCGAGCTCATAAAAGGAAAGACGCTTGAGGAGGCATGGGAGCTTTCAAACAAAGCTGTTGTCAGTGCACTTGAGGGGCTTCCCCCGCAGAAGGTGCACTGCTCTGTTCTTGCAGAGGATGCAATTCACAAGGCAATAAATGATTATCGTGTGAAACAGGGCCTTATTCCCTGGGAAGAGAAAGCCGGAAAAGAGCCTCATCACCATTGATATCTTTTTTTCATCTTATTCTGAAATTTATATGATAAGCTTGAATGCATACCGCATTGTCTTTCAGAGACTATTTCATTGTATATCTGTGTATCGGTGGTATGATAAGATAATTTCTGGCAATATGTGGCTTTAAATCATTTTTAAACGGCATTTATCTCATTTAATGATGTCATTTTTAATGATTGTTATTTGGGATAGATTTATTTGTGGTCAAAATAGAAGGCTCTTTTAAATTTATGGAGCAAATTATGACGCTGAATAAACTGGTTTTTGCAATTATTATTTTGCTATGCGGGAGTCTTGTTTTTCCTGCTGCAGCTGCTACGGACTGGCCGGATCAGGTCTACGCACCGTATATCAATATCGAGATGTGGGTACCCCCCACGATCAACGATATGTACGATGCGACCGGGGTGAAGTACTATTCGCTTGGTTTTGTAAATGTGAACAAGGCCGGCGAACTCAGATTCGGAGATCATCCTCAAGCTGATTATTATAAGGATAAGATCAAAGCAATCCGTGAAAAGGACGGCAACGTGATAATCTCCTTCGGGGGAGCATTTGCTGTGACTACCGAACCGGCGTATGTAATAAAGGACATAGACACTCTTGTGGAGGCATACAGTTCTGTGATCGATACATATGGTGTGAACTATATAGATTTCGATATCGAAGGAGCCCTTGTGCAGAACAAATCTGCGACCGAAAGGCGCAGCCAGGCAATATTGAAGCTCAGGGAGAAATATCCGGACCTGAAGGTATCGACAACCATCGCTGTCATGCCTTTTGGTCTTACAGACCATCAGATAAATTATCTCAGTATTGCAAAGGAGGCCGAGGCCGAATACAAGAAAAGTACAGGAAAAGACGTGCTCATCTTCGACAGGGTCAATATCATGCTCATGGACTATGGTGATGATTACAAGGGAGATATGGGACAATATGCGATAGATGCCGCAACCAACACGAATAAACAATTAAGCCAGGGTTATTACAGCGGCAAATCCGAAGTCGAGATCTGGAAGAGGATGGGCCTGATCCCGATGATCGGGCAGAATGACAACCGGTATGAGATCTTCACTCTGGAGAATGCCAAAACGTTTGCAGAGTTTGCAGGCGACAAAGGCGCCGGAATGATGTCCATCTGGTCTGTCCATCGTGATAACGGAGGTTGCCCCGGGACTTGCCCGGCAACTCCCCAGTGCAGCGGCATTGTACAGACAGATTATGAATTCTCGAATATCCTAAAGAATTATGCCTCGATGAGACCGTCGGCAACACCCGCTCCGATCTCTTCAACAGTCTGGCCTGATCAGATCTACGCACCGTATATTGATTACGGACTCTGGCAGGGTTGTACGATCAACGAAGTCTACGCAACAACAGGTGTGAAGTACTTTACATGTGCTTTCGTAACTGTAAATAACGCAGGCGAGCTTAGATTCAATGGTCATGAAGAAGCCGATTACAGATTGAGCGACATCAATGCACTCCGTGAAAATGGAGGAGATGTCATTATCTCCTTCGGGGGAGCGGATGGTTGCGGCAAGAAACAAGAACCAGCAATGAAGATTACAGACCTGGACAAGCTTGTCGAGGCTTACAGTTCGGTCATTGAAACATATGGCGTAAACTACATAGACTTTGATATCGAAGGGCCAGAGGGTCTTGGGGACATGGGGGCCAACAAAAGGCGCAGTCAGGCGATAATCAGGTTAAAGGAAAAATACCCGGATCTGAAAGTATCGACCACTCTTGCCTCCAGTACTGTTGGCTTCCCAAGTGAAGTGCTGGCATTCCTCTCTGATGCAAAGAGTGTTGAGGACATATATAAAAGTGAAAACCCGGGAAAAGATATGCTCATCTTCGACAGGGTCAATATCATGCTCATGGACTATGGTCCCAGTTACCTTGGGGACATGGGGCAATATGCGTTAGATGCCTCCAATGGCGTGCATAAACAGTTAAGCCAGGGTTATTACAGCGGCAAATCCGATGCCGAGATCTGGAAGAGAATGGGCCTGACTCCGATGATCGGACAGAATGACCAGGTAGGAGAGATCTTTACTCTGGACAATGCCAAAACGCTTGCAGAATTTGCAGGCGGCAATGGCGTCGGAATGATGTCCATGTGGGCCATGACCCGTGACACCGGAGAGTGTCCCGGCAATACGGAAAAACAATGGTATTGCAGCGGTGTCAAACAGGATTTATATGAATTCTCGAATATCTTCAAGGATTATCCGTCAATGCGTCCTTCTGCGACTGAAACTCCTACACCCGAACCAACCCCTGCTATGGGTCTTATAACACCAACACCCACAAAGGCAACAGGCCTGCTCCCTGAATGGAAAGCTGATAAGGAGTACGATACCGGGGACATTGTCCTTTACAAGGGCAGTATGTATGCCGCGAGATGGTGGACAATTGACGAGGAGCCCGGCGTTGAATATGTATGGCTTTCGACTTCCGGAAAGCTAATCCCGAAGACAGATCATGCAAAAGGCCTGATCATGCAATGGCATCCGGATGAGATCTATCTGTCAGGTGATACTGTCATCTACGACGACGGTGTATACTCGGCAAAGTGGCTGACAATGGATGAGAAACCCGGTGAGACCTATGTATGGGAACTTACGTCAGAGATTGAACCTGATGAAGATGAAGTTCCGGTTACAGACACTGTCACACCAACTGAAACTCCTGCAACAGGCCTTATGCCCACATGGGACTCAAAAACCGAGTATGACACCGGAGATACGGTCATTTACAAGGCCCATACATACACGGCGAGATGGTGGAACGTAGCCGAACCTCCCGGGCATACATATTCATGGATGTCAGATGAAGGTCGCTACGTGCCTACTCCTACTCCTTCAACAGAGGTCGGGCAGTGGGATTACAGGAAGGTTTATGCCGCCGGAGATATGGTCATTTACCAACACAACAGATACAGGGCAAGCTGGATGAACAGAAATGAAATCCCGGGAGAGGCATATGTATGGGAGCTGGCTCCTGAAGAACCAAAACCTGTTCCGACACCTACCCCGACACCCACCTACGCAACGGGTCTTTTGCCAAAACCTACTTATGCAACGGGGCTTATAACACCAACTCCCACTCCTGCAACCGGTCTTCTGGGCGGATAATCTACACAACTTTTTTTTGGTATATCAAAAATAATCTTATGGACTCCCTGCCTGGGGGAGATTAAACACTCACCTTTAGCATTGTTGATGCAGTTATTTTCTCATTCGTTTTAATTGCAGTCATAAATCCACGATATTTATATATATGTCTCAAATGTGATTCTCTATCATGAGCCGGCCTCATTTTTGGCATTAGTTTGTCCATATTGAGAATTATTGCCGGTGATTTTTATGGGGGAGAAAATGAATCCTGAAGAGAAATTACAGGTAGGAATAATTGACGGTAATGTTCATACCGACACACCGGAAGGGCGGGCAATTAAGCGGATTTCTGCTGATCTCGCCGGTTACGGCATAGAGGTCACAACACTTGCATCGGCGGAGGAGGCACGTTCTGCTCTCTCAAATCTTCCGGCTGTTGACTGTATCCTTATAAACTGGAACCTTGGCAAAGCTGGTGAAAATGAGAGTGCGGCATCACTCATAATAGAAGAGATAAGGAAACGAAATGAGGATGTTCCAATCTTTTTGATGGGTGAACCGACCCGCGACTCCCCGACATCACTGACAATCGACATGATAAAGGAGATAAATGAGTTTGTCTGGGTCATGGAGGATACATCCGAGTTTCTGGCTGGCAGAATAACCGCCGCCGCAAGAAGATACCGGGAGAAGCTTCTGCCGCCGTTTTTTGGTGAACTCGTGAAATTCTCACGCGATTTTGAATATTCATGGCATACTCCCGGTCACGCCGGAGGAACTGCATTTCGTAAATCCCCTGCAGGACGGTCATTTTTCAATTTCTTTGGTGAACAGCTCTTCAGATCAGACCTTTCAATATCCGTAGGAGAATTAGGGTCCCTTCTTGATCACTCAGGTCCTGTCGGCGATGCCGAGAGGTATGCCGCAAAGGTTTTCGGTGCTGAAAAGACGTATTTTGTCACAAACGGCACATCGACCTCCAATAAGATTGTATTCTTCGGGCGGGTCTGCAGTGACGATATAGTTCTTGTTGACAGAAACTGTCACAAATCGGCTGAACATTCACTTACGATGACGCACGCTGTTCCAGTTTACCTTGTTCCGACCAGAAACAAATACGGAATAATTGGGCCCATACGTCCTGAGGAGATGTCACCTCAGGCAATAAAGGAGAAAATTGAGGACAGCCAGCTTCTGAATGCAGAACAGAGCAGAATTCCGGTCCACTCAATAATTACAAACTCAACATACGACGGCCTCTGCTACAATGCAAAATGGGTTGAAGAGGAGCTTGGAAAGAGTGTTGACAGCATACATTTCGATGAGGCATGGTACGGATACGCCCGTTTCAACCCCATCTACAGAAACCGCTTCGCAATGAGGGATGATGCGAAGAATCCAAACGGCCCTACAGTCTTTGCCACCCAGTCAACACATAAACTCCTGGCAGCACTCTCACAGGCCTCAATGGTGCATGTGAGAAACGGAAGAGTCCCTATAGAGCATTCGAGGTTCAATGAGGCTTTCATGATGCACACCTCAACCTCGCCCCTTTATACTATAATTGCATCCTGTGACGTTGCTGCAAAGATGATGGATGGTGCTTCGGGAAGGCTTCTCACAGGAGAGCCAATCGAGGATGCAATAAGGTTCAGGCGGACGATGGCGAGGATAAAACGGGAGATTGGGCACGGGAATACAGATGCTGACTGGTGGTTTGGCATGTGGCAGCCGGAATTTGTAACTGATTCAAATTCCGGGGAAAAGATTGCATTTGCCGATGCCCCTGTGGATCTTCTCAGCGAAAATCCGTCCTGCTGGGTCCTGCATCCGGAGGATAAATGGCACGGATTTACCGGCCTTCCGGACGACTACTGCATGTTAGACCCGATTAAGGTTACAGTTTTAATGCCCGGAATGGAGGAGGACGGGACTCCGTCAGAATGGGGTATCCCGGCTGCAATCGTTGTAAAATTCCTGGATACCAGAGGAATTGTCAATGAGAAGTCGGGCGACTACAATATTCTCTTCTTATTCTCGATGGGAATCACAAAGGGGAAGTGGGGGACGCTTGTTACAGAACTTTTCGAGTTTAAGCGTCACTGCGATGAAAACTCTCCGCTTGAGGAGATATTCCCTGACCTTACAAAGGCATATCCGGGCAGATACGGCGGTATGACGCTTCCCGACCTTGTAAATGAGATGCACGGCTACATGAAGGACACAGGGCAGGGTGCACTTTTACAGGAGGCCTACGAAAAGCTTCCCGAACAGGTTTTAACATATGCAGAAGCTTACAAGAGACTAGTTCGTGGCGACGTTGAGAATGTCTCTGTCTCTGATATGGAAGACAGAATCGTTGCAACCGGAGTGTTCCCATATCCTCCGGGAATTCCTGTCCTTGCACCCGGAGAAGCGGCAGGCAGGAAGGAGGGGCCGATTATTCAGTATCTCCTTGCACTACAGGAGTTTGACAAAAAGTTCCCCGGATTTTCGCATGACATACATGGTGTTGAGTCCGTAAACGGTGAATATAAGATCTACTGCACAAAAGAGGCTAAAAATGAGTGAAGAAACAGCCGTCATAACGGGTGGCAAAAAGAAATATCTTGGAATATTCGCCCTTGCAATGATAAATGTGGCAGCAGTCCTAAGCATCAGAAACTTTCCGTCAATGGCAGTTTACGGATGGTCCTGCATAGGATGGTACATTATAGGGACGATCTTGTTTTTAATTCCCATATCACTTGCAGGTGCAGAGCTTGCAACCGGCTGGCCGGAGGGTGGCGGTGTTTATGCATGGGTTAAGCAGGCATTCGGAGAGAAAAAAGGGTTTATTGCTCTTTTCTGTGAATGGTCAAATAATCTTGTCTGGTTCCCTACTGTGCTCTCGTTTATCGCCGCAACACTTGCTTTTGCCTTAACGCCTGAGCTTGCAAACAGCCCCTATTATATGTTCACTGTAATGATGATAGCATTCTGGGGTACAACAATAGTTGCTTATTTTGGAGAGAATGCTTCTGCTAAACTGAGCACCTTTGGTGTTATTCTCGGAAGTATAATCCCTGCTGTTTTGATAACATTTCTTGGCATATGGTGGTTTGGAACAGGGCAGGCCCTTGTTCTTCCTGATTTTACCCCGGGTGCAATAGTCCCTGATATAAACCTGGGCACACTTCCGTTCTTCTCAACAGTAATACTTCTCTTTGCAGGTATGGAGATGGCGGGTTTTCATGCTCTGGAGGTCAGAAATCCCCAGACTGATTTTCCAAAGGCTATAGGGCTTTCTGCTGTCATCATATTTTTATGCACTGTTGCAGCAACTCTTGCAATAGCATTTGTTATTCCTGCAGACAAACTTAGTCTTGCATCCGGTGTTATGCAGGCGATTCAGTACTTCTTTGATTCTGCGGGTCTGCCCGGTCTTGTCGGGCCGATGGCTGTTTTAATCACAATCGGTGGTGTTGTATCCCTTGCAGCATGGCTAATCGGCCCTGCCAAAGGTCTTGGTGTCGTGGCAGAGGAAGGTAACATGCCGCCGATGTTTGACCGCACAAACAAATACGGAGCACCTGTTGCAGTTCTTCTGACACAGGCGTTAATAGGCTCTGCAATCTCGCTTCTTTATGTCTTTTTGCCGTCAGTAAACCAGGCTTACTGGATACTCTCGGCGATGACTGTTGAGCTTTTATGCATAGTTTACTTCCTTGTATTTGCGGCTCTTATAAAACTGCGATACAGTCAGCCTGACACACCGAGGCCTTTTAAGATCCCGGGAGGAATGGCCGGTGTATGGCTTGTCGGAGGCATCGGACTTGTGGGAATTGCCTTTTCTTTTACGGTAGGTCTCATGCCGCCTTCCTACTACAGCAATGTTCTCGGATATGTAGCCTCAGTTCTTTTTGGCACATTTATCCTTGCAGCACCGCCTCTTGTTTTTTTAAAGATGAAAAAGCCTGAGTGGAAAAACGGCGGGCATTCAGAGGTGAAGGAATGATGAATGAAAAAACAGAGATTGCCATTGCAGCCATAATCCTTGTGGCAGCAATTATCCTGATTCCTATTGGAATTGCGGGATTCATGCATAATGCACAGCCTTACCGGATAATTGAGGGTGAACCGGTAAAAGATGCAGCTATTGCCGCAGGATTATCAGTCTGCAGTGTTAGTGACACTTTATCAGATCTTCCCGGAGCAGCCGGAGGCAAAACATATGTCATCTCTGATAACTGTGCAGACCCGACAGAAACAATAAGAGTTGAGACGCAGGCTTTTGATTCCGAAGAGTCTAGGGATGCGGCTATAAAAATTTACAACTCTAAAACAATCGGCAAATTAAAGGGTTCCGGAAATCTGATTGTTGCCGGACAGTATCTTGTATACATAAACGGAAACAGTGAATTATTCGGCCGCATTTCAAATGAGTTAAAAAAAATTTAACTTAATATATGCACCAAAAGTGCATTTTTTTATTCTATTCCTTCTTTTTTCTTGTCATAAGATACGGAACAAGAAATACGGCAACGAGAGCAATCCAGAATGTTCCGAATATTGTTAAAATTTCAACCTGAAACGCATCGTAAAACCTTGCCTCACAGAACATTTTTTTTGTCCATTCAATTGTGATGGTTTCGTTATCCCCGTCTTCTATAGTGCTTACTATACCGCCTGTGCTTACCATTCCCAGGAGGGGATTTTTTACATCATAGCCCTGGGGAAGATAAAGGGTCACATTATAAGGACTGCTTAGAATCACCTGGAAATCTTTGTTTTTAAGCTCTGCATCGTAGGCTGCTGTATAGTTTCCCTTCTCAAATGAAATGCTGCGGCCCTTATCCTCAAAAGTCGCGTTTGAACCTGTGCTTTTATAAAGAGTTATATTTGAGACCTGCAGAGGTATTTTTTCGCCCAGAACTCCCGGCTGTATAAACTCATAACTCTCGCAATCCTCAATTTCAACAGCGGCATGGTAGCCTGTTGCATTGTCATAAACGTAATAATGTGCATTAAGTCCGGATACGGAAAAAACGACAGAGGCTGATAAAATTATCAGCGCAATACAGAGAGAAGCGATTCTATATTTGCATCTATCTCTATGGGGGGTTTGCATTGTTTTATCACTGTTTCAGGGTCTTTTAAAAGGTGCCCTGTGACCACACACACAATCTTTTCATCCCTGTCCAAAAGGCCCTCTTCTGCCATCTTTTTAATGCCCGCAACTGATGCAGCGGATGCCGGCTCAACACCAACACCCTCTTTTTGTGCAAGATCTCTCTGCATTGCAAGTATCTCATCATCGGTTACCGAGAGTGCACAGCCGCCTGTCATTCTGATGGCTGTCAGTGCCTTTTCAGCGTTTACAGGTGCGCCTATTCTGATTGCGGTTGCGATAGTCTCAGGGTTCTTTTCCGGAACAAGCACGTCCAGGTTCTTTCTTATTGCATCAACAACCGGACTTGCACCTTCTGCCTGAACGCCTGTCATCTTCGGAAGGGAATCTGTGAATCCGAGAGCCTGATATTCCAAAAGCCCTTTGTAGACCGCAGATATGTTTCCTGCGTTTCCGACCGGAAGAACAAACCTGTCAGGAACACAGCCCAGCTGATCAACGGCTTCAAATCCGATTGTCTTCTGGCCTTCAAGGCGGTAGGGGTTTACGGAGTTTAAAAGGTAGAGACCTTCTGAGATGCAGAGGTCATGGACCATCTCCAGGGCCTGGTCAAAGTTGCCTCTTATTGCAATGACTTTTGCGCCGTGCATTAAGGCCTGTGCCACTTTGCCAAGAGCAACCTTTCCTGCCGGAAGAAGAACAACTGAAGGAATTCCTGCCTTTGCAGCGTATACTGCAAGGCTTGCTGATGTGTTTCCCGTGCTTGCACAGGCAACGGTTTTCATTCCGAGCTGAATTGCCATTGAGACGCCGACTGTCATCCCCCTGTCCTTAAATGATCCGGAAGGGTTCATTCCCTCATGCTTTGCATAGAGATTTTTTAAGCCCAGCTCCTCTCCGATTTTTTTGAGATGGTAAAGGGGAGTTCCCCCCTCCTGAAGTGAAACGGGCTCACCTGCAACTGGCAGAAGCTCTCTGTATTTCCAAAGGCGAAGCGGTCTTTTATCCCATTCATCGCGTGATATATTCAGTGAATCCAGGTCGTATTTTACGGTCAGCAGATGATTGCAGCTTTTGCATCTGTATATTATCTCATTCTGGTCGTATTCTGCGCCACAGTTCACACAGACAAGACGAAACATGATTAAGAATTTGTGCTCGCAGAGAAGTTATAGATGATGGATATGAGCACTCTGATGTACATGAAACAGTGCATGAAACATTTATTTCATGAACTTTTTTTGTGAACACCTGAGATAAAAAATACAATTGTCCACGCTGATAAGAATAATAATGCCGGCATTATGCTCTGAAGTGGCTGTGAACCCTGATTATTCTCACTCAAATAAAGGGAGATCAGAGCTGCTGATCCAAGAGTTAGTAATATTATCCAGTTCCTTCTTCCCCCGGGTGTAAGTGTTCCGGAGATTTTCGTATTTTTAAATGGAAAAAGCCAGAAAACACCGCTGTGGGTGCAGGAATCCTCCAGGAGATGCATAAAAGATCCGGCAAAAACGCCGGCACAAAGAATTATTGCAGAATTTAATAAAACCCCTAAGCTCTCTGCTGACAGAGGTCTGATTAAAAGACTTATTATAATTGTCAGATAAGCCAGAAGAAGTACGGATGCAACCGCGATACCGAAAAAAGAATGCAAAAGCCCCCTGTGTTTTGGCTTCACCTTTCCGAGTGTCGCCAAAAACACAAGAAAGGATACCGGATAATAGACAAAATACCTTATAATATATCCAAAGAACGGAAGAATGAGGATTGTGTGCCGCCTTATTGTTCTGATTCTGCCGCTGCCGCCCAAAAGGCCGTGCATTATTGCCGAATCTGCGCAGTCGGCATCCGGTGCGAGCGAGCCGATAAAAATCCCTGCTGCAGCCAGGAGAAGAAATACCGGGTTCCCTGAGGCCGAAAAGAACGGGAAGAGGATCGCTGCTGACAGGAGACTGTAAAAAACATGTGTTTCTCCTCTCATAATGTCAGAAAATTATTTTCTGTGCCATCCTATGTATAAGTCATCCCTGCGGTCTGAAAGTGAATGAAGGCTTTTTCTTGCCTCATATACCAGTGATGTGTCAATTTCGGCATAAAAAAGGCCGGGTTTATCACCGGCCTGCATAACTGTATCACCAAAAGGTGATGCGAGAACGGATCCTCCTGAATAAATTTCAACGTCTGTTAAGCCTGTTGGATTAACTCCCGCAACATAATACTGATTTTCAACAGCACGGGAGTGAATGAATAAATTCCAGTGCTTCATTCTGGCATCAGGCCATGAAGCCTGAACAATTACGCATTCACAGCCTTCTTTTGCGTAGTAAGTAAATATCTCTGAAAATCTCAGGTCGTAGCAGATTGCAAGTCCGAATTTCACTCCCATATAAGTGAAGGCAGAAGGCTTGTTTCCGCATGAAAAGCATTTGTTTTCGCCTCCGGGATTGAAAAGATGAATTTTTGAATATTTTGCAAGAAGATTTCCGCAGTTGTCATAAAAAACCGCGGTATTTTTTGGTTTATCGTTTGAAATTTCCCTGAATGATCCCAGTACTGCAATGTTATTTTCTGCAGCAGCCTTTCTGAAGGATTCTGGAATAAATCCGTTTTCATCGGAAAGATATTCCTGAGATGCGGGATTCCAGCCCGTTGCAGACTGCTCCGGAAAAATAATCATATCTGAGCCGGCATCTGCTGCCTCTTCTGCAAGTAAAAATGCTGTTTTTAAATTTTTTTCAGGAGATTCCCTGACAGGATTTGTCTGGGCAAAACAGAGTTTTATTTTAGGCATTGTAATTTATTCTTCTTCACGTGAACCGTATATTATTGCAACAATTCCTGCAACCAGTATTACAGCCATAAAAGGAAGAATGAATATGCTGTTTCCCGGATCTCTCCCTGAATTCATGGCCAGCATTGCGGATGCAATCAGTATTCCTGATATTATAATGCTTACGCCGGAAAGAATAGCTCCTCCGTAAATCATTTTTTCAGTCATTTTATTGTATTAAATATATTCATATGCTTGCTTTTAACTGTTCGCAGTGCATTATCATTTTCTAATAATATTTCCGGATATTAAAAAATCTGAAAAGAATGAAGTATGAATAATAATTTTTGATCCGTTTTTTCAGACTCCCTCGGCGTATCCCATAAGAAAAGCGTTTTCGTTTATCTCTGTTGTCTTTTTTGGGACAAGCCTTCTTACAGCCTCAAGGAGAGAATCCTTCTTTAACGGAATATGCTGTGATGCCGCACCAAGCATCACGATATTCTGTGAGAGAATATTTCCTGCTTCAAGTGCAATTCTTTCGGCATCCAGAGTCATAAGTTTTACATCTGAAAGCTTATCTGCCACCCATTTCTCGGATGGAATTTCAAGATTATTCTGAAATGCCGATACCGGTACAACAATACCTTTTGCAGAAACAATAATTCCGTCATCTTTTAGAAAATGGCGGTATCTCAGTGCTTCTAAAAGGTCAAATGAAATAATCAGATCAGCCTGTCCGGGGGAGATCAAGGGTCCGTATATACCGTCAATTCTGATGTGTGTCTCAACCGAACCGCCTCTCTGTGACATTCCGTGAGTCTCTGCTGATCTTACCTCCCGGTTTTCAATAAGGCAGGCTTCCCCTATTACATTTGAGGCAAGAATTGTTCCCTGGCCGCCGACTCCGACAATCATCAGGTCAAAGCTATCTTTCATTTTTTAACCTCCGGGATTATCGCACCTTTCGGGCAGATATCTGCACAGACTCCGCATCCTGAGCAGAGTTCGTTTATGGATGCCTTGTCAGAATAGAACTCTATTGCAGGGCATCCGAATTTAACACATGCACCGCAGCCGATGCAGGCATCTGTTTTTACCTGAAGTGGTCTTCTTTTAATTCCTGCCCTTCTTGCTGCAATAACACAGGGCTGGCGGGCAATAATTACCTTAACACCCTTTGTCTCTTTTGCGGACTTTAAGGCAGTAAGCATTGATGTCAGATCGTAAGGATCGATAACTTCAACAAATGCCACACCGCATGAACGGCAGATCGCCTCAAGTGAGATTACCGGGGATAATGCACCCTGTGCGGTAATTCCCGTATTCGGGTTTGGCTGATGACCTGTCATTGCCGTAATCCTGTTGTCAAGTATTACAACCGTCATATTGGCGCCGTTGTATGCCGCGTTTAAGAGACCCTGAATTCCGGTGTGAAGAAACGTTGAATCGCCGATTGTGCATACAACATCATTTTTCTCACCGGAGTGTGCAATGCCGCTTCCGACTGTTATGGATGCACCCATGCATATTGTGGTGTCAACTGTTCCAAGCTGGATTCCGAGTGTGTAGCACCCGATGTCTGAAGGATATATTGCATTTTTGCCGAACACCTTTTTCATTGCATAAAATACTGCACGGTGACCGCATCCTGCACAGAGAATCGGGGGCCTTGGAGGAAGGTTTTGAACAGGTTCGGATATCTTATAGCTTTTTTTTGCTGCAAATCCCGCCTTTTCAAAGCAGAGCGCAACCGATGCAGGGTCAAGTTCGCCCTCGTAAGGAACGCATCCGTTAATTTTTCCGTATACTAATGTTTTTTCTGCGGCCTGTCTTACCACTTCCTCAATTAGAGGTGAGAGCTCTTCTATTACAAGCACTTTGTCGTGTTTTGCGACAAATTCCGTTATCCATTCGGTATTGATAGGGTATGCACCTATTTTAGCAAAAGAAACGTCATCCGGAATTATTTCCCTTACATATTCAGCAGCGATTCCGCCGGTGATTACAGCTGTTTTTCCTCTGACTTCGGCAAAATTGAGTTTTAACTCAACAAGTTTTTCTGAAAGTGCATTCTGCTTTTCATTCAGTTTTTTGTGAAGAATCCTTGTGTGCACCGGAATTACGACATATTGCTTTGGATCTTTTTCAAAACTTCCGGTTCTGTGTTCGTTTCCGCATTCTGCAAGTTCTACATTGCTCTTTGAGTGGCAGATGCGTGTTGTCGGGCGGAAGAGGACAGGGAGTGCAAACTCTTCTGAAAGGGAGTATGCACCTTTCATCATGTCATGTGCTTCCTGAACACTTGACGGGTCAAGGCACGGAATTTTGGCAAACTTTGCATAAATTCTGGAGTCCTGCTCGTTTTGGGAGCTGTGTGCATACGGATCGTCTGCTGAAAGTATTACAAGTCCGCCTTTTATACCGGTATAGCTGCTTGTCATAAGAGGGTCGGCCGCAACATTCAGTCCCACATGCTTCATTGTGACAAGAGAGCGTACTCCTGTCCAGGCAGCCCCGAGACCGTTTTCAAGAGCCACTTTTTCATTTACAGACCACTCAATATAGAAATCACGCTCTTTTTGAAATCTTAAGGTATCGATGACTTCTGAGGAGGGCGTGCCCGGATATCCGCTTGCGAAATCGAGGTCTGCCTCACAGCAGGCATGTGCTATCGCCTCGTTTCCAAGCATGTATCGTGTAATCATAAACTAAAAGATTATTTTGTAAGTTGTTGGCATTTAATGTGACTGATAATAGGTATGTATGAAATATCAGAATATTCCCCGGGATAATAATTATATCACAAAAAACACAGCATTCATTATGGAAGAAGAGTTATGCTATGAAAATTATCCGGTCAGGATCGTTTTTCTGTCAAATCTTCTCACATTATTAATTTACGCTGCGGGTGCCTCTCTGATGTACATGGCAGGTTTTATCTGGGCCATACTGTATATACTTTTTATAGCTGTTCTTGAATTCCGGCTTTTAAGCCGGCATTGTGTGGACTGTTATTATTATGGTAAAACCTGTGCTTTTGGTAAAGGCAGACTTGGCGCAATTATATTTACAAAAGGAGATCCAAAAAGATTTATCCAAAGAAAGATTTCCGGAAAAGATATGATTCCTGATCTGCTAGTAATTATTATCCCCGTCATCGCAGGTATTGCTCTTCTGATTTTTGATTTTAATTGGTTTATTCCCGTATTAATCATTATTCTCATGATCCTTGGATCATTCGGTAATGGATTTGTGAGGGGAAATCTGGCATGCAGATATTGCAGGCAAAGGAAAACAGGATGCCCTGCTCTGGAGATTTTTGAAAAAAAAGGGAGCCACGATGATTAAAAAAGCGGTTTTGGCAGTAATCATTCTTGTTTTTGCAATATTTTTAATGCTGTATCTGCAGAATCCTGTGGCTTTTGAGAATAAAACAGAAGAAAATCCTGCTTCTTTTGAAAATGAATCCTCACTTGATGAGCAAGATGCCGGGGGAAATATTTCCGGTCCGGGAGTCGCAGGGGGGGAGGAATCAGATGAGCCGGATTATTATCCCGATGCCCTGGGTATCGGTGAGAGTATCTGGTATGATGAAGACACATATAACCAGTACCCGGCAGGCGAAAACAAAAACGACATCTCCGTTTCAGTGGATGAAATCAGAATTTCAGAGACACTATATTTAAAAAATCTCTCTACAGGCTCTGAACTTCCTGTAATGCCGTCGCAGGGTTTCAGGTATCTTCTTGTGAAAGTTTCGGCAGCACCCGTCGGTGAGTACCTCATCAGGCATACATCTCCTGTGACAAACAGTTTTGAGCTTTTGGACTCAACAGAAGTTTACAGGCCTCTACTTGAGATATCTGAAGATATGGGCGCAATAATGAAAAATGAGACCTTGTGGGACACTCAGGTAAATGAAAATTTTGTTATAAGCAATATCGGCAGAATTTATGTGGCAAAGACTATGTTTTCGTCACTAAATGATGCCGGAGGTTCCGGTCCTGTTTCCGGATGGATAATATTTGAAGTGCCGGAATCATTTGTTATATCGCCTGATACTTATTTAAAGCTCAGTGTTGGGAAAAATGCTGTTCTGTGGAGATTGCATGACATCCGGGCATATATTGACGTATATATTAGCCCCGGAAGCGGGAATATCAGGATTTTATATAAGGGAGGACCTGATCAATATCTTGTTACCGCAATTTCAGCAGCACTCAGAAAAACAGACGGTTCTGTTATCTTAAGATCAATCGAAAAGGCTGAAGATGAAGAAAGTCTTTCACCTTGGTCAGAAATTATGATATATGGCTCAGGACCTGTTGCAGGAGAAGAATTGCTGACTGTGGAACTAATCCGGTTTGATGGAGAAAAATACACTAAATACAGGAAATTTGTCTGAGCGGATTTAGATCTTTGAGTAGGTTGCGTTATCAAAGATCATATAAAATTCCGCCCTTCCCTGTGAGATCTCTGCATATTCTTTTCTTTCGCTGTTTTTAAATATAAATTCATATTTTCCGTCTTTTTTATTCCATGTTCCGCTGTTGATTTCGTATCCGGTTACATCAGATATAAAAAAAGTACCGTCGGGATTTATCGTCAGTTTATCCTGAGTTAAAAGCGATTCCTTTTCCCATTCTCCTGTTGCAGCATCAGTCATCATGCATCCTGAGGCAAGGATGAGTGCTGCCGCAGCAAAAATCATGAAAATTCTTCTCATAAGATGCACTTTAACTCTTTAGGTCTATAAATATGAATTGAACCGCGGAGTTAGCAGCTACCTGCATTACGTCAGAAATAAAAATTACCGGACAAAAAAAATAAGAATATCAGATATCAGTTTTTCTGAATTACAAAGTAGGCATAACCGTATTCTTTTTGATATCTGGAGTGAACCTCCATCTCTTTTTCATTAAATTCAACGACTCCGAGGACTTCTTTATTATCCCTGTATTTTTCCCTTAGAAGTTTGTTATTCTCTTTTACATAGTTGTAATAACTATCATACCACACATTTGCCGGAAGCCTGAATGTGCCCCAGACATTAAATCCTGCTTTATTTGCCATTTCTGCTCCTTCATCCTCTGTCATTATTTTTGGAGAGCAGAGTTCCGGGTCAGGAGAGCAAATTTTTAGGAAATCCATCAACTCTTCCGGTGGATTTTCTGTAAACAGTACGAGATCAGATGCCATCATAAATCCGTCCTGCTTTAAAAATTTCTTCCAGTAATTAATTCCCTTCTCAAATCCGATTATAAATATCGAGCCTTCAGCCCATATTATGTCAAATTCCCCTTCATCAAAGGAAAGATCATCCATTGATGCGCAGACTGTTTTAATTCTGTCAGAAAATCCTTCTGCTGCTGCATTCTCATTTAATGCGTCTAAAAACGGCTGATGAATGTCAACCGCAGTTATCAGGCAGTCGGGGCAGAGCTTTGCAAGTGCAATTGTCTGCATGCCTTTGCCGCAGCCTATATCAAGTATTTTTGCGCCTTTTGGGACTCCTGAAAGCATCCGGAATGCTTTGTGTGTGTGCTCAAAATCCCCCGGCCCCTGTCTTGGAAGCCCTTCAAAAAGGCTGCATAATAAATCCAGTTCCATTGCGGGGTACTTCTGTATTTTTCTGATTTTTTACTTTGTGGTCGAAAACCTGCTAAATTAATCTGTAAAATGAGTCTTTTTCAGACACCCGGAAAATATCAAATGTAAGTAATGCCTATCCTTTGGATCATGCGTACCAGCCACAGCCTTCTTCTTCGAATCTGGCATGATCCGGAGTATGATATAAAAAGCGCCACGGTGGAATACGCTGACCGCGGTGCTCCTGGTGATATTTCTGTTGTCGGTGGTAATTTTATTAAAAAACTTGACAGAGACTGGTTTGAAGTGGAGACAAAAAAAGGAATTAAAATTGTTCCTTATCACCGTATAAAAAAAATAATCTATGACGGAATACCCCTTTTTGAAATATGAGATATAATCCGGTTTTTGTCTGACACTAAAAAAATAAAAAATCATTTATCACGGGAAATTGATTTAAAAGAGGCCGGCAATAGATTATTTTAATTAAAAGGTGATTTTTTGCAGGAAATATCTTTATTTGTGGCATTTTTCGGGGCACTTTTTGCGCTTGCAAACCCCTTTGGAAACCTTCCTTTTTTCATAACATATACGAGTACATTAACTTCGCGTGTCCGCAAGGCAACAGCCGTTCTTCTCTCGCTCTTCTTGCTTGTGTTTTATCTTATCTTCTTCTTTTTGGGAAATGATATTCTCAGGTTCTTTGGGATAAGCATCCCTGCTTTTCAGATAGCAGGCGGAATAGTTGTTCTGATAATTGCCCTTTCAATGGTTTCGGGTGAGCATACCGATAAGCAGAAGGAGATTTTGCATGTGGATGATAAAAACGAAAATAAAGAAACATTTGGGGAAGACCTGGAGAAGGCTGAAGCCTTTCTTCCAAAGGTTCTGGTTCCTCTGGGAATTCCGATATATGCAGGTCCCGGTGCACTGAGTGTCGTTGTTATGTACGGGAATAAGGCATTTGATGCAGGCGGCGGAGCAGTTTTTGACTCAATAATTGTTATTGCAATAATCTGTCTGATAGTTTGCGTTGTTAACTTCCTTGCAACTCCGATAAGAAAATGTCTTGGTGATCAGGGCTTAGAGATTCTGGTGAGAATTATGGGTCTGATTCTTGCGGCAATTGCTGTAACTCTCTTTATTGAAGGACTTGCCGCCATCAACAGCTCGTTTATTGTACCGGTTGTATAAAGAAACAGACTAAAGGAATTTGAAAAGAGGGGAGATGAGAGATAAGAAAATTTTTCTCCCTGAATTTTTTGATTTTACTGTCCGCAGCCGCGGGGAGGTTTTGATGTACCTCCAAGACAGATGCGAACTGTTTCATTGCGGGCAAGGCGGTGTGTAACAAGGTTTGCCGCCCGTCGTGCCACTTCTCCCCTGGCACATGCTCCCTCGCAGGCCATCATTGCCATATTTATCTATGTCTTTGATGAACCGCAGAATCTCATCTCCTATAACTTAAAAGTCTTAAAAGACGGAGGGCTCATTGAGTCGTATTACAGGTCAAAACATAAGATTTACAAAATTAATGAAAAAGATGAAGCAGCAGTTAAAAAGATCTGCAAAGCGGTATCATGCTGAATTATCAAAATTTGGCTTATAGAAATCCTCTAAGAAAATACTGCGGCCAGTTAAAGGGAATTAAAATCAGAATAATTATTAATAATGTTATTCTCTAAAAAAATAGAGAGCTTTTCTAAAAAGCCTGTTATATTACATTTACCGGGCTCTCATATTCTAATCCTGATCCAGGAAGAGATTTACAGTTTTTGCCAGGTCATCAGGATTCTGGTACATCAGACCGTGTCCTGCACCTTCAAACTCTGCTGTCTGAGCACCATCAATCTCCCCTGCCATTGCTCTTAAAAATTCAGGAGGCGTTAGAATATCCTCTTTTCCACCGATTAAAAGCACAGGAATATCTATCTGATTAAGCCTTTCAAATGAGCCTTTCCAGTTGAGGCTTGCATAGTATGCGGCCATAATTCCACTTTGATTCAGTGTTTCAGAAGAAGCAGGCAGGTATTCATCAGGGTTATTGCAGGAAAGCCAGTCCTTAGAAAACATATTTTCAACAACAGCCGGTTTATTGACCTCTCCGTAAGCTACCTGCCGCAGATATTCCCTCAGGTAATCCTCATCTGAAGATGATACGCTGTAATAAGGTGCATACAATACAGCTTTTTCAACCCTGTCCGGGTACTTCAGAAGAATCTCCTGAGAAACAGCTGTTCCCATCGACCATCCCATAAGATATGATCTATTAATGCCAATAGCATCCATAAGTGCAATTGTATCATCAGCATAAGTCTCATATGTCAGGTTTTCAGCCGGGATATCGCCCAAGTCTGTATAGCCTGTCCCCCGGTTGTCAAAAATCGTGACGTTATAATTTTCTGCAAGAGAGTTCAGAAGAGAAGGGTCCCAGGCATCCATTGCCGCTGCATATCCCATCACCATTACAAGAGGATAACCTTCTCCTGCCTGTTTGTAGCCGATGTTAATTCCGTTTGCGCTGGCATAATGAAGTTCTGCATCATCAAAGACTGAAAAGCCTGTTTTGTAAAGGGTTAAATTGTCTGGCTTATCAGACAGGGAATTGTCAAAACCGGTTTTATCTGTGCATCCGGCAGAAAATATTACAAGAAATGCAGCAAAAATTATGGCTGCCAGATATATTTTCTCTATTTTTTTACGCATATCAGGACTTCCTAAGTCAGGTATGAATAATTATCTATATCACACTTGCCTATATCAGCATTCTAAAAAATCTGGCCTGAATAAAACCAGGCCTTAAAATATAAACGGCAGACTGAATGATTGAGACATTCAGGCAGAAAAATTATTACAGCCTTTTAGAAGAAATTAAAGATCAGAATGATAATTTAGAATATGACTCTTCAAAAAATTAAGATTTTTTCTACAGATCCAAAAAAATTAATATTGTTGAAACTGTTAGTTGAGCCTCATTTCCATTTGATCAGATAACTTTTAAAATCTGATCAAATGTTGAATCTCTCTTTACGAGGACAGTTTTATTTGTATAATCAAGCCCCGGAGTATCCCTTAATTCATCAAACTGGTATACTCTCGGACCGTACTGATAGCCGGTCTCATTGTACCATTCATCAGGATAGCCTCCCTCTGTAACATCCTCTGTCACCGGGTTTGTCACAAGACCGTTTGAATATTTGACAATCAGGGTTGCTGTTAAAATCTTCCAGTCGGTGATTATCTCTTCACCCCTGTTCACTGTGAAATCAGTTAAAACAGACTTTGCACTCTTGATATCCCCGTTGTCCAGGAATTCGGCTGCTTTTTTGTCTGTCTCTATTAACATGTCATAAGACTGCGTCTCAAGGTGTTTCTGCCCTTTCTTAATATCGCCAATCATCGCGTCATACTTTAGCATAGCCCAGTTTGTCAGCAGATCAAACGTCCAGTATGCCGTGTTGTAATTGTACTTAAGGCGGCTTCCCTGGGAATATGACGTTGATATATTCTCTGAATTTGCATAGACCGGTGCATATACTGTCTCATATGCAACCGCAGGTCCAAACCACAAAACGCCTTTAAGTTCTTCGGGAAGGTTGGGTCTTATGTGTGCAATGTAGCTGTATGAGCAGAATATTGCCGATATCGGCCTTACGTTTGCACCGGCACGAACTTCCATATATGTTTCATTCTGAAAATCTGTATGTGCATCCATCGGACCGAGATAACGGTACGGGTTTCCGAAAGGTCCTGCTGCGCTTCCTTTTGTTAAGTCAAACTCTGTTCCCTCGTAGTGATCACGGAACATGTTGATTGCGGTATCAAAATCTACCTTTACATCGGGCTTAACCGAGAACGGGTAATCCCTTGTGTATGAATTCTCAACGTAGGGACTCAGGTTAAGTGAAGGTGCAAGCTTACTCTCAAGTCTCCAGATCCGCATCAGTGAATAATACGGATGGGAGTATTCCCCGTAGCTTACAGCAGGAAGCCAGTCGAATACACCGTCTGAAGGTGACCAGTAGCCTGCCTTTTCTACATTCTCAAAGAGGTCTTTGGAATACAGAATATCCGGGTTTCCCGGTAAAATATCCCGAATCCTGAACTCATTTGCGGCTACAAAGATCTCTCCGTCAGGGATTCTCTGGGCGGCCCATAATCCTCCTGTTTCATCAGCAGGATTTCCGCACATCTCAATGACCCAGGCTTCTTTTTCATCTGCAAAGATAAGGGTCTCACCTGTTCCGTAGTACCCGTATGTGTCAATTAAGTCCCCGACAAGAATGACTGCCTCTTTTGCTTTTGTACACCTTTCAAGTGCGACATTTGAGAGCTCGGATGAGTAAAACATCCTTATGTTCTCTTTTGCATTCGGCTCATACTTTGCATAATCGGTACATTCGGCACTGATAAGATTCTGGTCGTTTATCATACCGTATGAAGCGGTATAATATCCGTAGGTATGGGGTACCTGCGGGATGTAACCGATTATTGAAAGTGTTGAATCCCCTCCTGCCTTGTTTCCTGCAGCATCTGAACCGCTGTTTGGATCAAAGTAAACAGCCCTTGTATCGCCGGGATTATGATCGGCGGCAGGAATGTATGTCGCAATCACATCGTCAATATTTCTCCAGTCTTTTCCTACTCCGTCATTTGTATGCCCTGCATAAACCGAGCCGTCAGAGGATGCATCCGGAGTTACAACATATATGGTGCAGGCTGAGACAGCCATTGGGATGCATATTAAAAGTAAAATGAAAAGTGCGGTCAGATATCCGGTAATGGATATATCATGACCTATTTCGGGTCGTTTCATACTAAAAAAAAGATTTTAATTGTATAAATAATCTGTTATTCTGAGATAAAATCTCTCTATCCTTGAAAAAAGAATGGAATAAGGCAGAAATTCCGGATAAAAAAAAGTTGCGGGATCTCTTATTCTGTGAGAATAAAAAACCTTGATTTTGTCTATACTTCGCCCTTTGACTTCAGATGAACCTTAAACAGAGTTCCCAGGGGCTGATCAAATGAATCCTTAACGACAAGGGAGTTGACAACAACAGGCCTGAAAATTCCGCTTGCTAGTTTTGCCGCAATTTTGGTTTTTTTGCCAAAGAAATTGCTTTCTCTTACAACTTCCTTGAAGGTATCCCTGATGGGCATTCTTGTCTCAATATTGTAGAATACAAGAAATTCATTGATTGATTTTTTCGCCGCTTCTGTAATTTCACAGTTTATCATATGTTCGGCGTATGGATTCATGAATATTATTCTGCCATAGACATCAAGCAGGAAGTATGCATCGTTCTCTGACAATGATTTGTATGCCGCAACTGCCGGAAGATCATAAGTGTCTTTTGAATTTCTTTTAAACTGTGCATTTCTTATCGCAATCTCAATATTGGAATAGAGGTCATTTGCCGTAAATGGCTTTATTATGTATCCTGCCGGGGACGAACCTGCTGCTTTTGTAAATATTTCATCATTTTTTTCTCCGGAAACAAAGAGTACCGGTATCTTAAACATTGAAGTGATATACTTTGTTGCTTCAATGCCGTCAATCTGGCCCTCAAGGAGAATATCCATTAAAATAAGATCCGGAAGGTGCTTTATTGCCATATTTATGGCCTCTTCGCCGGTAGAAACCTTGCAAACCACTGCATAGTCCTTCTTTGTCAGTAAACCCTCCATAAGCGAGGCTATCAGATTGTCGTCTTCAACAATCATTATCTTCTTTTTATCTTTTTTCGGCTGACTGAGTATTTTCTTTCCCTCCAGTACGTTATGCAGTTTATATCAGGAATTACAGGATGTATTTAATTCTAAGAATATTTCTTTTCTGACTGGTGCAATATATCTTATGTTATCTAAATTCTGATTTATTATATGTATTATCTAAATTATAATACAAACCCTTATTGATATGCAATATGCACACGCCCTATATATAATGTTATCAATAAAATGGATTAGTGTATAAATCCTGCATCTTCTGCTGCTTTTATACAGTCGCCTGTTGCAGAAAAGGCATCGGAGAGTTCGGAAAAGTTAGGAATATGTGATTCATTTAAAATTTTTATTCCCGGCTTTACGCCCTCCCCGCCGATTAAACATCCGACAACTATCCCATCTGTCATATGAGAGAACCGCACTATCTCTTTTGCAAGCCTTACAGGGTCTATTGAGGTTACAGGTGCTGCTGCTACAAAAGCTATGTCCCATTTGTCCTGGTGTCTTATCAGAATATCAAGTGTCTCGGCATATCTCTTTTCTCCTGCATCGCCTACCATGTCTATCGGATTCTTTTTGCTCCAGCCGAAAGGCAGAACAGAGTTTAATTCTTTTTTTATATCATCATCTAATTCAATAAGCTCAATTCCGTTATCCTCTGCATAATCTGCTGAAAGAACAGCAAATCCACCTGCACTTGTAACAACAACCGCTCTTTTTCCTTTCGGCCATCCTTCGGATGCTAAAAGACCCGCGGTCTGAAAGGCTCTTGTAACCGAGGATGCAATAACAATTCCTGTCTCATTGAATGCCTCTTTGTATATATCCCAGCTTCCGGCAAGAGATCCGGTATGTGAGCGGGCAGCAGCACTCCCCTTAACTGATCTTCCTGATTTGATTGCAACAACAGGGAGCCTTTTGATTATCTTTTTAATATCTTCTAAAAATGCCTTTCCTGAGATGAGCTCTTCGATATATAAAACGACAGCCTTTGTTCTCTCATCTTTTGCCATTGCGTGCATGTAATCTGAAAATCTGATATCAGCCTGGTTGCCTACCGAAATAACAGCAGAAAGTCCGACATCTCCGGTAATATCACGATCTGCAACTGCTGATATTATCGCACCGCTCTGTGATATGAATCCTACAGGGCCCGGTTTAGGGAGGGCAGGACTGAATGTTGCATTTAGTGCAAGTTCCGGTATCATTATTCCAAGACAGTTCGGGCCTGCAATTCGCATGCCGTATTGTTTTACGCTTTTTAAAAGCTCGTCTTCAAGGAGTCGCCCTTTATCTCCTGTCTCCTTAAAACCTGCACTGATTATGACTGCGAATTTAACACCGGCAGACCCGGCATCGATAAGAACCCCTTTGACCTTCTCTGCCGGAACACACACTATCAGCCAGTCGGGCGCAATTTCTATGTCAGATACTTTTTTGTAGACTTTTTTACCAAAGATCTCATCCCGCCCGGGGTTTACGGGATAAACATCGCCCTTAAATCCAAGAAGATTTTGCATTACATAGTACCCTATTTTCCCGGGGACAGGTGAGGCTCCTGCAACCGCTATGGATTTGGGTCTCAGGAGATTTTCGGGCAGGGGCTCTCTTTTTTCCAACTCTTTTTTGCCTGTTTTTCCATCTTCAAGAATAAACCTTGCATCAACGCATACTGCTCGGGATTCGTCTAAGACGATTGGGTTTATGTCAAATGAGATTATGTCGTCACGCTCTTCAAAGAGACGTGATGTCTTTAGTATGGCATCCGAGAGGGCATCCGAGTTTAGAGGCGGTGATCCGCGAAACCCTTTTAGAATTGCCGAGACCTTAGTACCGGCTATCATATCCCTGACCTTATTCTCATCTGCCGGTGTCAGGCAGAATGCCACATCCTTCCAGAGTTCAACAAGAGTTCCTCCTGTCCCAAATGATATCACCTTCCCAAAAGAGGGATCGGTTGTTCCGCCGATAAAAAGTTCAGTCCCGGAAGGTATCTGCTCTGCGACTATCACGCCATTTATTCTGGCATCTCTTGCACGCTCCCTGACTCTTTTTATAAGTGAGTCATATTCACGGCGAAGCATATCTTCATCAGAGACTGACAGAACCACTCCGCCTACATCGCTTTTATGTGATATATCAGGCGATGAAATCTTTAAAACCAGAGGATAGCCTGTTTTTTTTGCAGCGTCAACTGCCTCCTCTTTATCTTTGGCAAGAAAATATTTTGGGACCATTACTCCCGCTTCTTTTAAAGTCAGGTAGGCGTCTGTCTCGGGCATCAATCCTTTGGTCATAAGAGAATGATGATTTTTCAATTTATTTAACTGATTTGAAGAATTATCTGGTCTGATTTATGTTGAGCAAATGTGTTAAAACGGGTGTTTAAGGCTCCTGTTGCAAAAAAGTAAAAATATTTGAGGTTTTCAGGTTTTTTTTGTGCATCCCGGCCCTTTTATTATGCTTTTTCCGCCGCTTCTTTTTACAACTTCTATCTTTGCAGGAATTCTTTCCCTGATTGCGAGTACATGTGAAATTATTCCAATCAGTTTACCGTCCTGTCTTAGTCCGGCAAGCGTTTCAAGGGCTGTTTCAAGTGCATCCTCATCAAGAGTCCCAAATCCCTCGTCAAGGAAGAGAGAATCAACACGGACATTTTTGCTTGCCATATTTGAAAGACCGAGTGCCAGTGCAAGGCTTACGATAAAGCTCTCCCCGCCTGAGAGATTTCGTGTGGAACGAATCTCTCCTGCCTGATAATTATCAATTACACAAAGTTCAAGCGGCACATCAGGGCTGTGCATCAGAATATATCTGTCGCTCATCCTCTCAAGCTGGCGGTTTGCATTTGCAATCATTATCTCAAATGTGAGCCCCTGTGCAAAATTTCTGAATTTTTTGCCGTCTTTTGAGCCGATAAGGGCACTGAGATTATCCCAGCGTCTGCAGACCTCCTTCTGATTCTCAATTTTTTGCAGTTTCTCTTTTTGTCTGAATTTCTGGGTCTCATTATCTTTAAATCTGCTATCAATCCCTCCGATTTCGCCTAAAAGTGTGCTGTTTTCTGACTCAAGAGACTCTTTCTCTTCTATTAATACGGACTCTGTCTTTTCAGTGAGATGCTTTTTGATCTCATTTTCAAGGGATTTTTCCCTGTCGGAGAGCATCGCTTCTGTTCGCTTTTTCCGGTCGAATACTTCCTCTTTCAGGGAATTCAGGTGTGATATGTCTTCAGGTGGGAGTAATGAGTCTGTAAATTCTTTTATATCCAAAAATCCTGCATCAGAGAGCTTTTCAGAAAAAACCATCTCCTTTGACATAAGAGTTGAAGCATATCTGGTCTTTTCTGTCTCCAGGGAATCTTTCTGCCATAATTTTGATTTAAGAGAACCTTCTGTGCTCTTCCTTAATCCCTTCAGTCTTTCAGCCTCTGATTCAGCTTCAGATACAAGATTTTTAAGGATGTCCTCTTCTGTTTTCGGATCTTTTTCTTTGTAGAGAAGGTATCTCTGGCTTAAGTATTCTTTCAGCGTATCTTCTGATGCTGTAAGCATTCCGGAAATATCTGTTATCTCACTCTCTGCATCCGACCTGCTTTTTTCTTCGGATCTTACATCATTTATAAGATTTTTTAGAGAATCCGAGATCTCATCATTTTTGGATTTGTTTTCAGAATATTCCTCTTTTCTTCTTATAAGTCGTTTAAAGATTATCGGGAGATATTCAGGCCTGACTTTGGAGTCAGCTGTTTCATCGAATTTTTTCAGAATATTTGTCAGGTGGTTAAGGTTCCTTTCGAGTTTCTCAGTCTGCTGTGAAATATCGGATATGAGTTTTGATTCATCATTTATCAGGGAATCATATTGTGATTTGATTAAATTATAGTCTTTTTCTGCTTCATGGAGTGCATCTTTTTTGTAAGTATGACTTTTTACTGCCTCTTCCAGAATCTGTTTTTTGTCTTCTGCTCTTTTAAGCAGATCTTTTGAGATCATATGATCTCTGCAAAGTGCTGTTTCAGCATTTATAAAATAATCCGGTTTGGTGAAATAATCATGTTTTAACTCTGTCTTTTCAATTTCTGTTGTAATCTCTGAATCTAAGTAAATTAGTTCTTTTTCAATGTCTGCTGTTTTTATTAGGTTTTGATCAATTCTTTCCTTAAGTTTTGCAAGTTCTGTCTTTTTCTGGAGGAGTGAATCATTCAGGAGGATGATTTTTTGCCGCTGTCTGTTAATCTGTGATTCATTATCTCCGGTATTCGTTATTATCCCGGAAGAATACGGGTGCTTAAGCGAACCGCAAAGTGGACAGGGTTTTCCATCCTCAAGCTCCTCTCTCTGCTCTTCGAGGTTTTTAATTCTTAAAAGAAGTATTTTTTTATCTTCAAGTTCTCTAAAAAACCTTTCTTCTGTTTTAATTTCACTTTCGAGAATTATGATTTGAGCATCAATTTTTTCAGCCTCTGAATTAATCCTGATGTTCTCGCGAAAAACAAAATTTTTGTCTGAGATGTACTGTTTTTGCCTTGTGGAAAGTTCATTCAGTCTCTGAAGTGATCTAATATTATCCTGTATTGCATCTGTTTCACTTCGGATTGCCTCAATTGTTTTTCCGTTAAGGACGTGTGATAATTCCTCATATATCTCACTGCATCCGGCTTCTGCCTCGTTTAACTCCTCAGTTTTTCCTTCAAGCATTTTCTGCTTTTTTTCAAGAAGGAGAAAGGTCTCATTTTTCCCGGACTCTGTCAGTTCAAGGCGTTTTTGATTATCTTTAACCGACTCTTCTGCTTCACAAAAAGCTGATATTTTCTCTTCTATTACTCCGATATTCAAAGAGAGCTCACTGTCTTTTTGATGGTTTTTTAAGTATTCTGAATGAACTTTCAGTCTGTCTTCAGTATTTCTGATTAATACTTCAAGGTCACGGATATTTTTTTCATGCCTTTCTCTTTTTTCAAGAAATGCCTGATGTCGTTTTTTATACTCAGAAAATGCCTTTTTTTCGGAATTTATTTTAAAATCAAGTTCAAAAACTCTTCTGATTATCTCTCTCTCATCTGAGAGTCTCTCTTTTAAATCAAAAAGTATCTTATCCGCATTAGTGCTTTTTTCTGAAAGTTCTGAAAGATTCCTGTTTAAAACTTCTGTCTCTTTAACTATCGATTCATAATCATTTTTGCTCTTTTCGGCCAGTTCACTTGTATTTTTATAGCTTTCATAGACACCTTCAAGTTCTGAAGCCTTTTTTGCCCTTAAAAGACGGATGAAATCGTCTGAATATTTATTTATCTCTTCGGAGATCTCATTTTTTTCTTCCTTTAGTCCGAGGATCCCAACCCGGAGATCTTTTATTTTATTCAGCCATATCAGGGATTCGTCATATATTCTGATTTCTTTTAAAAGTTCTTCAGACCTGCATTTCTTCCTGCTTCTCTCCTCCTCAAGTTTCATGACCTCCTCCTCTGACAGAAGAGAGATGCCTTCAACTCCTGCGCAGAGGTTTTCGAGAACGCTCCTTTCTTCTTTTGTCTTATCAAAGACTTTTGTTGAGATTCTGCTGTAAATCTCTGTTCCGGTGATCTGTTCAAGAATGGGGGCCCTTTCTGCGGGTTTTGCCTCAAGAAATGCTGCAAAACCTCCCTGTGCGAGCATAATTGAACGTGTAAACTGATGAAAATCCATCCCTGTTGCCTCTTCAACACGTTCTAAAACAAGCGCCTTTGATGATTCAAGAATGTTTCCGGTTGATGCATCCGCTATCTCATGCTTTGGCGCCTGAAGATTTCCGTCAGGTTTTAAATAAGACCTTTTCTGGCTCCAGTGGCACTTAAAACGCCCTCTTGATGACTCAAATTCGACTTCAGAGAAGCACTCCCCTGTTTTTCGGGACATTATCTCGTTTGCCCCCTGGGATATTTTTCCGAGTCTGGGTGTCTGGCCGTATAGTGCAAGGCAGACTGCATCCATGATAGTTGTCTTCCCCGATCCGGTGGGTCCTGTAATTGCGAATATGCCGTCACTCTGGTAAACGGGGTTTGTAAAATCAATTATCCATTCGCCGTATACAGAATTCAGGTTTGAAAATCGCAATTTTAGTATCTTCACAAACAAATCCCCCTACTCGGCAGAACAGTCCTCTTCAAAAAGAATTGTTAAAGCTTCCTTAAAGGTCTCTTTTAGTTCAGCTCTCTGCTCACAGTCAACACCGGCAGACTCCATGCACCTCTCAAACACATCATATTCCGAGAGATCAGAGAGTGACTCGCCTTTTTCCATGCTTCTTAAAATTCCTGAGGAAAGACTCTCGTTTTTAATCCTTAGAAGATCCACATTCGAGTCCTTTGCGATATCTGATATTATCTCTCTTAATTCTCCGTGGACAGCTGCTCCTGTATATACAACCTCGGCCCAGACCTCGCCTTCGTTGAATTTAAGCCCCAGTATCTGCTCTTTTATCTCGTCAAGATCTCCTCTGATGCTCTTTAGCTGTCTGAATACCGGGACATTTATCTCCTTAATTTCAGTTGTGCTGCCTGTGAATTCAATGAGGATCACTATTTTCTTCTGGTCTGCCTCTGCAAATCCTATCGGCAGCGGGGAGCCTGAATATCTTTTGTTCACGCATCCTGCAATCTTCTGCGGAACATGAAGATGGCCAAGTGCAATGTAGTCGGTATCTTTTGGAAATATATCTGTTCCAACTCTCTCCAGGTTTCCGATATATATCTCGCGTACGCCATCGCCTGAGACTGTAACTCCGCCGGCAACAAACAGATGGCCCATTGCAATCAAAGGAAGCCTGTCTTTTCCGTAACTATCTCTTATGCCTTCTGCACATGCGCTGATTCTGGCATAATGATCGCGGATTCCCTCAAGCATCGCCAGGGATTTTTCATCAGGACTTTCACCCTCCAGATTAATTCTTATGTCCTTTTCACGGAGGTACGGAACTGCGCAGACTATTGCGCCTGGTTTTTCAGAAAAGTCTTTTATTACTATTATCTCGTCTTCGGGATTCTCTGTTGGGTTTCCGATAATATGGACATTCAGTCTTTTTAAGAGCTCTTTTGGTGCGTTTAGAAGAGAGGGGGAGTCATGATTTCCGGCTGTTATTATTATATCCCTGCAGCATGAGGTGGATACCCTGTACAAAAAACCGTAATACTGCTCAAGGGCTTTGTTTGATGGTGAAACAGTATCAAAAACATCTCCTGAAATTAATAGTGCATCTGCACACTCCTCCTTTATTGTCTCCAGGAGCCAGTCCAAAAATTTTTCTGATTCCTCATATCTGCCTCTGCCGTAGAGCTTTTTCCCGAGATGCCAGTCTGATGTATGGATTATTTTCATAGTTTTTTGCGCCTCTATGAGATGAAGCGTCCCTAAAATATCTTCTGCCTGACTTTTTTTAGATTTTTTCAAATCCGTTTTATTTATTTTTACTTCCTCTAAACTGTTTATTGTATTAGAATTAAACCCGTGCGGTGTGAAACAGATACTCATAAACAATTCAAAACATATAATAACTCCCGGAGTCAATTTATTTAGGCACTAAAGAGGGCCCGTAGCATAGTCGGTGGTGCACCCGGCTGATAACCGGGAGGTCGTGCGTTCGAGTCGCACCGGGCCCACTCGTTTTTT
>JAFGWE010000047.1 GCA_016937345.1 Methanomicrobiaceae archaeon | reverse complement strand
ATAATCAGCTTAAGGAAATCAAAATCAGGATAGTTCTTCACAACATGTTGCTTGAAAAATGTGAATAGGTTTTCTACAGAGCCCAAAAATTAAAGATTTAAAAATATGTTAAAACAACTAATTGCAATTATTGAAAAAAATATTGGACATATCTTCACTATGCAACGGCACAAAGGATAAACAAAAGTAAATAAATTACTTTAAAGTAAACCTACTTTAAACAAGGATTAAAAATACAATGACCGGTGACGACGAAATTGACAGAATATTTGCGGCTTTTTTACCGGAGAGAATATTCAAAGACATAATCTCCATATTCATATGGCTCATTTTTGCAGTATTATTCATATATGTACCAATTCTTAACGAGACTTTCCTAAGAGTTGTCTTCGCACTTCCGGTTGTACTTTTTATCCCCGGATATGCACTCATTGCAGCACTTTTCCCGGGAAACAAAGATATCGACGGAATAGAAAGAACGGCCCTCTCCTTTGGTTTATCAATAGCTGTTGTTCCTCTAATAGGGCTTGCCCTTAACTATACGCCTTGGGGAATCAGGCTTGATCCTATCGTAACATCGCTTGTGATATTTACATTAGCAATGCTTTTTATCGCACAGTTTAGAAGAGCAGAGCTCCCGGAAGATGAGAGATTTGAAGTCCCGCTGCAGCCCATGATAAAAGAGGCAAAAGAAGAGCTTTTTCCAAAGGAGAGCACAAAAACTGACAGAATTCTCTCAATAATATTAATAATCTCAATTATCGCTGCAATTGCAACGACAATATTTGTAATTGTTGTTCCAAAAGAGGGTGAGAAGTTCACCGAATTCTACATTCTCGGAGAAAAGGGTATGGCTGCCGATTATCCGACAAAATTCTATGCAGGAACCAGCCAGAACGTAACAATAGGCATAGGAAATCATGAATACCGGGATATCAGTTATTTTGTGGAGGTATTTGCAGTAAACCAGATATTTAATGAAGAGACAAACACATCGTCAATAAATGAGATGTCACTCCTTGGAAGAGAAGAGGTATTAGTGCCTGAAAATTCTACAACCGAATTTGACTATACATTCAGCATAAACGACCCGAAAATCAACAAAATTCAGTTCCTGTTATTTGCAGACTCATATCCGGAGAATTCGGTTACAAAATTTGACAGGATAAACGAAAGCTACAGGGATTTGCATCTGTGGGTGGATGTAAGAGAGCCTGTCAGTGCACTATAAACCCTAATTCAAACCCGGCAGATCAAAGACATTATAAAAAAATGGTCTATTCTCTATTTTTTTAAGACAGACCTTTACGCATTCACTTCGCGAAACGCCCTGACCTCAGACCCTACCCCTCATACGATAGATCACAGAAGGTGATCTACGGGCACCCTCTCTTCTTGCCAGGATATGGGCTTTTTCGTTATTATGAATGTGATAAATCCCCGGTCAGACAATATTTTTCAAAAGAAAAAATAAGAGTCACAATTACTTCTTCAAAGGAGTTTACGGAACTCTTCTGTTGTCAATCCTGCCTGAGACAGAATAGACTGGAGAGTTTTTGGTGCAAGTATTTTACCTGAGTGGACAGGAACTGTGACAATTGCATCGTTTTTTAAGTTATGAAAATAGTGATGACTCCCTCTGACACCCACAGGCTCAAAACCTGCCTTTTTGAGAACCTTAACTACTTTGTCCCCGGGAACTCGTGGAAGTTTCATATCCCGGCTTTTGCAGTACTCATTGGGACACTTACTTCAACCGGAATCGGTTTCCCAAGCTTTTTGGCAACTTCAATATAACCGGCAATAGCCTCCTCTATATTTGCCAGTGCTTCATCCCAATCTGAACCCTCACTTATACATCCCGGAAGAGAAGGCACTGTTACAGTATATCCCCCCTCTTCATTTTTTTCCATCATTACTGTATATCGAAGGTGATTGTGTGACATATAAAATTCCTCTAAGCAGATAATTGTTTTATTGAATATATAGGTTTTCTGAATGCCATGACAACATTATCCCTCCCTTCATACAAAACAAGAGCCTAACGTATTTTGGATGCATTCAGGTATGTAAAAGGAACCAGAAAAATAGTTTACTTCATTTACATGAACGTTTTTAAACAACCTTCAGATCAGAAACAGAGTAGAGATCGGGTTCATCTTCCAGAAATTCCTTAAGTGACTTTTCTGAGAGAGTCATGAGTCCGATAATTTCCCTGTCGTTAATCAGCATGTCAGGTTTATCAGAAATAGAGAAAATCTGGTCTTTAATCTCTCTCTTTAGATTTGTCTCTTCATTCCGGCAGTCAAAAGTCATATGCAGTCCACGTTAATTATTACACAATTACACCTTTAATATTATTATGGAGATTTAAGAAAAACCGGAAGAGAGAATTCCACGAAATTTGAATATTGCAGCCAACTTTTATTCAGACAGAAATTCCCTAAATTCTTCAGGAGTTAAACCTGCTTTCTCTTATGATTGCTCTAAGCGTGCCACGTGAAATTTCATTATGATTGGGAACAGTAAGAGGTTTCTTCACCTGATGGCGAAGATGAATATGGCTCCCTTTCTGGTCGTGAACATAATATTCTGCTTTAGATAAAGCCTTAATAACCTGATTCCCCGACAACACCGGAATTTTAGAACTCATACATTTACTGCAACAAAAGCTTCAGTCATACCATTCTCCGATCTTAAGGGAATTCCTTCCTCTGCAAGGGATCTCAGATGAAGTTCTATTGCTTCTTTTATATTCTCTTTTGCTTCTTCTTCTGTCCTGCCCTGTGATATACATCCTGGAAGAGAAGGAACAGTTGCAGTAAAAAAACCGTCCTCATCTTTTTCAAGAAGAACCTTAAACTGAATCATTTTTTAGACCCCTAAAATACCTATGCAGTAATAATGTCTTACATAAATATTAGATTTTTCATGCCGGTTCTCATAACCCGGGTAAATGCCTCAGTCTGCTTCACAAAGATAACCGGTTTATCTGAATCAACAGCTGTTGACATTTCTGTAAAACCAAATGTTGTAAAAATATTTACGGAGCATGAAGAAAATCTAAACTTCTCTATTATTATCTTAAAAATTATTTCTGCGCAATCATGCAGGCGGATGTCCCAAACCGAAGAAGAGCGAAAAAGATTGAAAAAATTATTAATGGGTTATTGAAGGAACAAAGCCTTCTGGATATGGTTTTTGGTATGTTACCGTATAGCCGTCCGGGAATGTTATTTTGGTTATTTGAGGAACAACTGAATCAGCAATCGGCACAAAAGCTTTTGCAATTGAAAAATCCTTTGTAGCTTCATTTAGGTACTGGCCGGCCTTATTGTAGGGAAGTTTTGGAGTTGCATATGTATATACTCCGTTGGTTTCTGTAACCTTTGCAAATTTCGGAACTGTTACCGATGCCTGTTTGTCTGTAATATAGTTTACTGTTGCATCCTGACCGGTTATTTTCCGAGCAGCACCCTCTGCAATAGAATCCCTGTTCCCCATAAGAGTGTAGGCAAAATACTCCCCCCAGTTAAGATTATAACTTGCAGTAATAGTTGCACTCCCATCAGCTAAAACTGCCACATCAATCTCATTTGTATTGTATGCCAGAGCCGGGCACACGATTGCGGATAATAAAAAAATAACGGCGATTAACATCACCGATGGATTTAATCTCATAATTTTCACCTGACATCCTTTATGTAAAAAGACCTATATCAAACCATATGATAACTCCGGTTTAATAAAGAGTGGCTTAAAGTCAAAGCAGGTTGCTTAAGGGCAGATAGATCACAATAATAAAAATTATCTCATCTGTATCCAAACAAAATCTTATATGAAATTAAAAAATACAAGCCTTTTTTTCATAGCGGCATTAATCGTAATTCTTATTCTTTCCTTTGCAGCCGGATGTATATCAGAAGGACACACCGATGAACAAAGTGATACATTAGATTCCAAAGATACAAATTTGTCTGATCTTAAAAATCCTGATATTTTACCTTCAGCTGATAATTCTTTAAATAATAACACAGACACAAATCCGGATGAACCTGTATTAAACGAAAAAACAGGCGTGCAGACAGATAACGAAAAAGATTACACTCCGTTGTGGTCTGCAGGAATAATTGCATCAGATGAGGATTTCAAATCATACTGTCTGATTACAAAGTTCATTCCTGAAACGAACGAATATTATATAAAAGATATAGTATATCCTCCCGGAGGCAGCCCTTATGTACAGAAGGATGATTCTCTCGGTGGAATGGGGAAAAAATACAAAGCAGCTGATATCGACCAAAAATATTCAGTATTCTCACAAAAAGCAGTAAAGATCCCCATATGTGCCAAAGGCAGTTCAGATAAAATTGTCGGTTACCTGGAGAGAGACACAAAGGAATCCATGAAGGTTGACTGGACAGCCTGAGAAAAATTCCAGGCTAGAATTTTTCTTAACGAATATAAAAACCTCTAATTCAAATATATGTCTGAAATCATGCAGCATCGACTCATTGCACGATTTTTCAGATGAAATATAATTACCCCTCCGGATATTCTTAAAATATCTTTATTATCTGTCCGTCTTCTTTTATTTCACATGAAAATCACATTGTTATTTACATGCTACAGTGCATGAAACATTTGTTTCATGAACGTTTTTTTAAAAAAAAGAGTCATTTTATAATAATATAGAAAGAGAATATTAGATCGTATATATGCATATTAAAAAAAATAAGGCAGTAATTCTGATACTGACGGTCTGGATTATCATAATAATAACATTCGCTGCCCTTTCATCAATAATTAATCTTGAAATAATCTTTGTCCTGTGGCTGATCGGTCTTTTGGTTACTGTTGAACTTGCAGATTCCATCTATCTTCAGCCGGCATACATGAAATATATAAAAATTATTACAGCTGCAGGTGTTTTCATCTTTGGCATAATTGTTGCATTAAAAGTTCTGGAGATTATTGCCAAATGAGCAAAAAAAAGACATTGGTCGCATTAATTGCAATTATAGCTGTGTTTTTATTATTGTTTATCCCCTATACATCAAATACCGAGCTTTTCACTCCAAAGAATATTCCCGGAACTGACCAAAGCTTAAATCCGGATGCATTAAAACAGATATCAAGTGAGAATTCCGGCGAAGCTCTCTTAATGATGCAGGATTTTATTGATTTGTCAGGCACTATCATTATTAATATCAGGTACAAAAATCTTGACGAAGCAAAAGAGGATCTTGAGGAATACAAAAAATTACTTGGTAAATATGATAAAATGGTCCTAAATCTTGACATGACAAAGACCGAGATCGAAGACTACAGAAAAAATAATCGTGAGGAAGCTGAAAACCTGGGGGCTTTGACAGAGCAGATAGAAGACCTGGAGACGCTTAAAAGTCTTCAGATACAGTACCGGGACTCAGACGAACCTGAAAAATATTACTCGGTCACTTATGAGATTCAAAAATTAAGGGAAAAAATTGAAGAGAAAAAAAAGAAACTTTCAGAGAATACAGAAAAAAAAATAGAATTCAGTAAAAAAGTTGAACTTCAGACAGAAACTCTTGAGAAGTCATCTGAAGAGATTAAAAATATCGGGTATGAAGAAGAGAGTCCTACAATAAGTCCTACAATAAGTCCTACAATAAGTCCTACAATAAGTCCTACAATAAGTCCTACAATAAGTCCTACAATAAGT
>JAFGWE010000046.1 GCA_016937345.1 Methanomicrobiaceae archaeon | reverse complement strand
GTTGAGGTAGCCAAGCCAGGCATGGCGCGGGGTTGCTAACCCCGTGTCCCTTGGGACTCGGGGGTTCAAATCCCTCCCTCAACGCTTCTGAGCAAATCTCACTGTGAGGCTATTGAATGGAAGAAAAAGAGATTAACTACTTTGTTAGGATTGAAAACGCCGATCTTGACGGTACCAAAGCAGTCCAGATTGCTCTGACCGGACTTCCGGGCATTGGTATGCACACCTCAGTCATAATTTCAAAGATGGCTGGTGTGGATCCACGTGCCAAACTGGGTTTTCTTGATGAAGAACCAGTAGATCGCTTACGTGCGGTCATTGCGAAGTACCAGGAAAGTGTACCTAGATGGATGCTTAACCGCCAGATGGATGTTTACACAGGTGAAGCAAAACAATTGCTTGGCACAGATCTTAGCATGGCGATTGATGATGATATCAACCGCATGAGAAAGATCCGCTGTTACCGTGGCATTCGCCATGAAACAGGTCAGAAAGTACGCGGTCAGCGCACCAAGTCCACGGGCAGACGTGGAAGTACAGTCGGTGTCAGCAGGAAGAAGAAGTGAGCGGTGGTATAAATGGTATATCCGGGAAAAAATCACAAATCATATGAAACGCCAAAGAGGCGTTTTGAAAAGTCCCGTATTGAAGAGGAGAACCGCCTCGTAATCGAGTTCGGTCTCCGAAACAAAAGGGAGCTTTGGAAGGCCCAGAGTACGCTCAGACGCTACCGCCGTGCTGCAAGAGATCTTCTTGCATTAAAGTCGACTTCAGCAGACGATGCGCTTGTAGGCAGAAAGGAAGATGAGCTTTTAGGCCACCTTGCACGCTACGGACTTCTTGGAGAAAGTGCAGGTATTGGTGATGTTCTTGCTATGAAGGCAGAGACCGAGCTTGAACGCCGTCTTCAGACTATTGTCTACAGACGCGGTCTTGCACGTTCACCAAAGCAGGCACGTCAGCTTATCACACACGGACATATCATGGTTGAGGGAAGAAAAGTAAGCATTCCCGGATACCGTGTAAAAAAATCCGAAGAGTCTTCAATTGGATATTACAGTACATCCCCTATGAAAAACGAAGTTCATCCTGAGCTTGTACGCATAAAATCCGGAGGCAGAGCATAATGGCAGCTGACTCAAATGAAAAATGGGGTGTTGCTCATATCTATGCCTCATTCAATAACACTGTAATAACAGTAACAGATCTTTCCGGTGCAGAGACTGTAACAAAGTCTTCCGGCGGAATGGTTGTAAAGCAGGCACGCAATGAAAGCTCTCCATATGCAGCTATGCAGATGGCAGTGAATATTGCACAGACTGTAAGAGACAAGGGCTTTGTTGGCCTTCATGTCAAGGTGCGTGCACCCGGACGTGGAAAGCAGCGCAGTCCGGGTCCCGGAGCACAGGCTGCAATCCGTGCACTTGCACGTGCAGGTGTACGTATTGGCCGTATTGAGGATGTAACGCCCGTTCCACACGACAGCATTCGTGCCAAAGGTGGAAGAAGGGGCAGGAGAGTCTGATTAATGGATATTGCATTCAGCAGACTTGAGAGCTGTGTGGCAAAATTTGTTCTCTCCGATGCAAATTCGGCGTTTGCAAATACTTTGCGCAGGACGATGATTGGCGAGGTGCCAAAACTGGCAATCGAAGATGTGATGATATATGATAATACCAGTGCACTCTTCGACGAAATACTCGCACATCGCCTAGGTCTCATTCCGCTCAGGACAAACCTTTCAGAATACAAGAAAAAGTCGGAGTGCTCCTGCGAAGGCAAGGGGTGCTCAGCATGCGAATCAGTATATACACTCAGCGTTGAGGGTCCGTGCACTGTCAAATCCAGTGATTTGATCCCACAGAACCCCGACGCAGCACCCGTAAGCCCGGACATTCCAATTGTAAAACTGGAAGAAGGGCAGAAAGTGGTGCTGGAAGCTCATGCCGAAATAAACTGCGGCCTTGAACACGCTAAATGGCAGCCAACACTTGCCTGCGGCTACAAAGCATATCCTGTCATCACAATTGACGACAGATGTGATGCCTGCGGGGCCTGTGTTGAGGAATGTCCGCGCAGCATCCTGAAACTGAACAAGAAATCTGTCGAATTAATTGACGGAAGACTTGAGTTCTGCTCTATGTGCAGACTCTGTGAAAAAGCATGTATGGCAAGCGGAATTGAAAAATCTGCAATTCGCGTAAATCCGGATAATTCCAGGTTCATCTTTGTCGTGGAAAGCGACGGTTCGATGGATGTAAAGGAGATTATCATACGCGGACTTTCAAATATCAAAGGCAAATCCGAGAGTCTGGTGAATGTATTAACCAATATATCTGGAGCGATCTAAAAATGAAGAGAGCTGCAAAGACAAATCCACGCTATTCTGTCCTGGTATCAATGCTTAAGGAAGCATCAAGGGCAAACGAATCAGGTGTATGGCGCGAGATTGCAAAGAGACTGGAAAAGCCCAGCAATAACTTCGCAGAAGTTAATCTGAGCAAGATAAACAGGTACGCCCGTGAGGGTGAAACTGTGATTGTGCCGGGCAAGGTTCTTGGAAGTGGTATTCTGGAAGCCGGAGTCAGTGTTGCTGCACTGAACTTCAGCGATTCCGCTGTAACCAAGATTATGGACGCAAACGGAACCTGTATGACAATAGAAGACCTCGTTAAGCAAAATCCCGAGGGTAAAAAAGTCAGAATTCTGAGGTGAAGGAAATGGTAACTGTAATAGATGCAACAGACCTTCGTCTCGGAAGGCTTGCAAGTATTGTCGCAAAACGTGTTCTTCAGGGAGAGGAGATTGCAATTATCAATTCAGAGAATGCAGTCATCTCCGGTTCAAGGGCACGTATCCTTGAGGACTATGATACAAAGCGCAAGCGCGGTTCCAGAGAAGGCGGACCGTTCTATCCGAGAAGGCCTGAACACATTGTAAAACGTACAATAAGAGGCATGCTTCCATACAAGAGACAGCGTGGTGCAGAGGCACTCAAGCTTGTCAAAGTGTATGTCGGTGTTCCGGTACAGTTTGCAGGTGCAGAGGTTGAGATTATCGAATCCGCTCACATTGAAGGTCTCTCAACACCAAAGTATGTGACGGTCGGTGCAGTCAGCAAAAGCCTTGGAGCGAAGTTCTAAGGGGGTTTTTTAATATGTCTAAAGTTGTGAATACAAGCGGTAAGAGAAAGACAGCAATTGCCCGTGCAACTCTTAGGGAAGGTAAAGGACGTGTCCGTATCAACTCCGTACCCCTTGAGATCTACGGGACCGAGCTTTCGCGCATGAAGATTTCAGAAGCACTTCTCCTGGTACCCGGTGTCCTTGACGGCGTTGATGCAAGCATTGATGTTTCAGGCGGCGGATACATGGGGCAGGCAGAGGCTGTAAGAACAGCACTTGCACGTGGTATTGTTGAATGGCACAATGACCCGAAGATCAAAGACACATTCCTTGAATATGACAGGACTCTTGTTGTCAATGACTCACGTCAGAAAGAAGCGAAGAAGCCGCATGGTCGCGGTGCAAGAGCAAAATTCCAAAAGTCTTATCGTTAAGACTTGTAAAAATATAAGGGAGAGATCAGATGATACCAGTCCGGTGCTTCACATGTGGAAAGGTAGTTTCTACCGAATGGGAAGAGTTTAAAAAAAGAAGAGATGCCGGAGAGAATCCACAAGCGATTCTTGATGATCTCGGACTTGAGCGCTATTGCTGCAGGCGTATGCTGCTCACGCATAAGGAGATCATTGACGATCTCAACCCTTATCAATAAATTTAGGAGGGGTCGTGGGGTAGCCTGGAATCCTATGGCGTTCGGGATGCTGTGACCTGAGTTCGAATCTCAGCGACCCCATTTTCCAAAAATTATTGCAGAAAAAAATTTTGTGGAGTCATGATGGAATCATACACCCGATATGAAAGAGCCAGAATTGTAGGAGCACGTTCCCTTCAGATATCGATGGGCGCCCCTGTTCTGGTTAAAACCGAAAAGATAGATCCCCTTGAGATCGCGATTGTAGAGTACCAGAAAGGTGTCATACCTATCACCGTAAAAAGAAATTAGAATTAATAGGAGCTGATGTATTGAACGCAACTGAAATTGAAATAGAACTTAATGAATCACTTGTCCCTGTTGAAGATTACCTTGCTGCAGGCGTCCACATCGGGACCCAGCAGAAAAGCCAGGATATGAAAAAATTCATCTACCGCGTACGCGGAGACGGCTTATATATCCTTGATATTCAGCAGACTGATGATCGCATCAGGACTGCAGCAGAATTCCTTTCAAAGTATGATTCTGCAAACATCCTTGTAGTAACCTCCCGTCAGTACGGCCAGTACCCTGCAAAGAAATTTGCAGATGCAATTGGCGGAATGTCCAAAGTCGGACGTTTTATTCCGGGAATGCTTACAAATCAGAGAATTAGCCAGTACGTGGAGCCTGACGTAATTATCGTCACAGATCCTATCGGTGATTCACAGGCAATAACAGAAGCAGTACAGTGTGGAATCCCTGTAGTTGCACTATGTGACACTAACAATATCACAAAATACATTGATCTTGTTATTCCGACAAACAACAAGGGAAGAAAAGCTCTTAGTATGATTTATTTCCTCCTTACAAGGGAGATTTTAAAATCACGCGGAATTACAACAACTCTTACTCAGGAAGATTTTGAGATAGACTTATAATCTTTTTAAGGGTATATATCACTTTCATGGTGACACGCAGGGCAACTTTTGCAGGGATGTTTTATCCCGATAATCCTGCTCTTTTAAAACGAGAACTTGATGCTTTTTTTAAAGATGTTTCTGATGATTACAGAGGCAATCCTTTAGGTATTGTATCTCCTCATGCAGGAATTACATATTCGGGACTCACAGCTGCATATGCCTACTCTTCGGTGAAAAGGGATTTTTCCGGAACATTTATTGTTGTCGGGCCGAGCCATGCAGGATATCCGGATTGTGTATCAACACTTTCGTGGGAGACACCTCTTGGTATTGTTGAAAACGATTTTTTTCTTTCAAAAAAGCTTTCAAAGGTAATAATAGAGGATAACTTTGCTCATGCCCAGCGGGAGAATTCCCTTGAGGTCCAGATGCCCTTTATTAAATTCAGATTCCCTGATGCGAAGGTTGTTGCAGTTCTAATGGGAAACCAGAGTCGGACAAATGCACTTGCAATGGCAGAAGCAATCTATAATACTGTTTCAGATACAAAATCAGATGTAATAGTTGTTGCATCTTCCGACTTCTCGCACTATGTACCTGTGTCGCGGGCTCTAAAATATGATGAATATGCTATAGATGCGCTAAAAAACCTTAATACAACAGAATTTTATCGCAGGATATTTGATGAGGATATAAGCGCGTGCGGATATGGTCCGATAACGGTGATGGTGGAGTACTGCAGGCTGAAGGGAGCTAAGAGAGGAGTTCTCCTTAACTATTCAACAAGTGGTGACGTCACAAAGGACTATCTTCAGGTAGTCGGTTATGCGGCAATAGCAGTGGAGTAAATCAATATATGGCTACATGGAGTGCACCAGGCAAGGTGTTTTTATTTGGCGAGCATGCGGTGGTTTTCGGAAAACCCGGTCTGGCCATGGCTATAAAACCGAGGGTATATGTAACCGTACGAAAATCCCGCAGTCCTCCCCGTGTCAATTCTCCTTATATAGAAGGCTGCTTTGAGGAAACCGGAGTTTCAGGAAGTGTATATATTCATTCCCAGCTTCCAAGTTCATCAGGCCTGGGTTCTTCTGCAGCTGTTGTAGTGGCAACACTTTCAGCAATAAATGATGAGTTCAGGCTGGATTTGGGACGGGCTGATATAGCTTCTATTGCACATAAAATTGAGAAAAAGGTCCAAAAAGGGCGAGCAAGTCCGACAGACACATTTGTTTCGGCATACGGGGGGCTTGTCCTTATAAAAGACGGGAAGAGGAGAAGACTGCCGCCGGAGAACTTCAATATCGTAATCGGCAATACGATGGTCTCCCATAAGACTTCCGAGCTTGTCGAGATGGTAGGGGAATTCCGTGCCAGCAACCCTCTTGTGGTAGACCCGATACTTGATGCAATTGAGGCTGTTACACTGCGTTCACTTCACAATTTTTCAAACCTAAAGCTTCTTGGAAAATATATGGATGTCAATCATGCGCTTTTAGAGGCACTGGGAGTGGGTCATCCTGCGTTGTCACGCCTTGTTGCGGCATCCCGTTCAGCAGGTGCATACGGTGCAAAAATGACCGGTGCCGGAGGAGGGGGATGCATGATAGCACTCTGCCCCAAGCGTTCAAAGAGCAAAGTTGCAGCGGCTATTGAGGCTGCAGAAGGAAGGGCTATTATAACAACAATTGATACTGACGGCGTACGAAAAGAGGACGAATATGGCAGAACTGATTATCTTAAAACTGGGCGGTAGTGTAATAACTGACAAATCCGGAAGGTGCAGTGTGGATATTGAGAGGATCTCTGCCCTTGCAGAGGAGATTTCTGCAAGGAAAGATATATTCCCGATAATTGTTCACGGTGCAGGTTCCTGTGGTCATCCGGAGGCTAAAGAACATCACCTTGATAAGGGCTTAGATCAAACAAATAAAGCAGGTATATTTATCACACATCATGCTGTCAGGCAATTAAATGATGCGGTGGTAAACGCGCTTCGTGCCAGCGGTGTGGAGGCAGTAGGTCTGCACCCGCTAGATGCATGTACTGCGAAAAACGGACGTCTAATATCATTTGAATGCGGGCCCATAGAGCTTCTTGTAAAAAACGGCATAGTACCTGTGCTTCACGGGGATGTCGCAATGGACGAGGAGAGGGGAGCCTGCATTGTTTCAGGAGATCAGTTAATAAGTTATCTTGCAGGCAGTATTTCTGTTGACAGAATAGGGCTTGCAACGGATGTACCGGGTGTGTTAGAGGATGGGCGTGTGATATCACACATTGATGCCGTCTCCGCCCGGAATCTAAAAATAAACGAATCCGGTAATACAGATGTAACAGGCGGGATGAGGGGCAAAATTGATGAGCTTCTCACCCTGGCTGAAAAGGGAATTGAATCAAATATATTCCATGTATCCAGAACCGGTGATTTCTTAGACGGGCGCGACCACGGTGGCACGGTTGTCACCAGAGAAAATGTCCACGAAAAGATCTGATAAAAAACTTAAATTGGGCCTCTCCCGGACCTCTTTAAGATTCGTATCATCTTAAAAGTGGTATGAAAAAGGGCATAGAATAAAATTATGCATGGTGTCGGACGGCAGAAATGCCTGAAGGAAGAATAAATAGGTCTTTTTAGAAATAAGAAGGTTGTTAAAACCCTCTCAAAAGGCTGCATCCTAATCCTTCTCTATGCAGATGCCCTTTTTCTGTATGAATAAGGGGTTTAGAGAATATGCAAAAATCAGAATATACATCCTCACGTAAAAGAGAGCACCTTGAGATCTGCTGTGAAAAAAATATCGAGGCAGGCTTCTCAGGGTTTGATGATGTGAAACTTGTGCACAATGCACTTCCTGAATGTGATATGGAGTCAATAGACACATCGGTGAGATTCCTTGGTCACAATCTCTCATCACCTCTTTTTATTGCGGCAATGACGGGCGGTCATCCTGATACACTTGAAGTGAACAGACGGCTTGCCTGTGCGGCAGAGCATTTCAATATCGGAATGGGTGTAGGTTCACAGCGTGCAGCACTTGAAAATCCTTCTCTTGAGGACAGCTTTACAATTGTACGTGAAGAAGCCCCCAAAGCATTTCTCTGTGGAAACCTTGGCGCAATACAGCTCAGTGAAAAAGGTCCCGAGTGGGCTGATAAGGCAGTGGAAATGATTGATGCCCAGGCAATATGTATCCATTTAAATCCTTTACAGGAAGCGATACAGCCTGAAGGTGATCATGATTCAAAAGGCTGTCTTGATGCTATAAGAGAACTGTGCAAGACCTCAAAGTATTCGGTTATTGTAAAAGAGACCGGCTGCGGAATCTCTTTGGAAACTGCAAAAAAATTGTGGGGCTGCGGAGTATCTGCAATAGATACCGGCGGTCTTGGCGGAACATCCTGGGCTGCTGTTGAAGCGGTGCGGGCAGAAGAGATAAGCCTTGCAGAGATCGGCAGAAAATTTTCTGACTGGGGTATTCCGACAGCAGTATCCCTGATTGAAATTGCAGGTCAAAATAAACCTGTTATTGCAACCGGCGGTCTGAGAAGCGGTACTGATATTGCAAAGGGAGTAGCACTGGGTGCCTCTCTTGGCGGAATGGCTCTTCCGCTTTTAAAGCCGGCGATGGAAAGTTATGAATCTCTTGCAGCGGCAATAGAGAAGATTCAAAGAGAGCTTGTTGTGTCAATGTATCTTACAGGTTCGCAGGATTTGGATTCTCTTTCCAAAGTCCGGACATATATCACGGGAATAACAAGAGAAATGATTAATATCTGAAATTTCAGGAGTTTAAAAATATGGATGTAGAAATAATAGCCGTAGGTGGTTATAATGAAGTCGGCAGGAATATGACTGCCGTACGCTACGGCAAGGAAATAGTAATATTTGATATGGGTCTGCGACTGGACCAGATTATGATCCATGAGGATGCAGAAGTTGAAAATATGCATTCTCTTGATCTAATCGAGATGAAGGCCATTCCGGACGATACCATAATGAATACGGTGGAAGGCAGTGTAAAGGCTATTGTCTGCACACACGGACACCTTGATCATATAGGTGCAATTCCAAAACTTGCACACCGCTACAATGCACCGATCATCGGGACTCCCTATACTGCAAAGTTAATTGAGCAGCAGATAGAAGGAGAGAAAAAGTTTGGAGTTACAAACAAGGTTTTTGCATTAAATTCCGGTTCAAAATACAGATACGAGATATCAAAGGATTTAAGCATTGAGTTTGTAAATGTCCAGCACTCAATTATTGATTCTGCAATGGCAGTTTTACACACACCTGCCGGAATTATTGTTTATGCCAACGATTTCAAGCTTGACAGAACACCTGTCCTTGGGAATCCGCCTGATTTTGCACGCATGCGTGAACTTGGAAAGGAAGGAGTTTTGGCACTTATAGTTGAGAGTACAAATGTCAGGCTTCCCGGCAGATGCCCGAGCGAGAGAGTTGCGCAAAAGCTCGTCCGGGATGTGATGACAAGCTATGAGGATGATAAAAATGCAATAATCGTGAGCACTTTTTCATCACATATTGCACGTGTAAAGACTATTGCGGAATGTGCACATGAGATTGGAAGAAAACCTGTTCTTCTTGGCAGATCAATGGAGAAATATTCCTCAACAGCCGAACAGTTAAAGCAGGTAAGTTTTCCTGATACCTTGTCAATGTTTGGAAACAGAAAGACTGTTGACAGGACAATGCGCCGTATGATGAAGGAGGGCAAGGAAAAATATGTTCCTATAGTCACCGGACATCAGGGAGAGCCCGGGGCAATCCTGACCCGTCTTGCTGCGGGAAACACACCTTACCGTCTTGACAAGGGAGACAAGATTATGTACAGTGCAACTGTTATTCCAAATCCGATGAACTTTGGCCAGAGATATCATCAGGAAACCCTTCTCAGAATGAAAGGTGCACGTATATTTGAAGGAATGCACGTGAGCGGTCACGCACAGCGTGAAGATCATTATGAGGTACTCAGCCTTCTAAATCCCCAGCACATAATTCCTGCACACGGGGATGTTGATATGACAGGCGAATACATGAAACTTGCAAGCGAATGCGGATACACTCTCGGAAATGATGTGCATATTTTAAGAAACGGAATGAAACTTTGTGTGACAAAATAAAAATTTGAAGGTGTTTAATACATGAAACTTGAAGAATATCTTGAAAAAACTGCAGAGGATGTTGACATCGAGCTTTTCCGTCTCTTTGGGTCAGCTCCCGGAGAACTGAACAAAGCAAGTGCATATCTTCTTTTAGCCGGCGGAAAGAGGTTAAGGCCGGCTGTTGTTATGCTTGCAGCAGATATTATCAAAAAGGGATGTGCACGTGAGCTTCTTCCGGCAGCGATTGCTCTGGAGGTAACTCATACTTTCACTCTTGTTCATGATGACATAATGGACGATGATTCACAACGCCGAGGTGTTCAGACCGTTCACTGCAAGTGGGATATGCCGACAGCAATTCTTGCAGGCGATGTTCTTTATGCAGAGGCTTTTGAGCTTATTATCAAATGTATTGCTGAAAGTGATGCCAAGGTTTTAAGTGTGGATATTCTTGCCCGTACATGCGTTGATATCTGTCAGGGACAGCATGAAGATATGTCATTTGAAACACGTGATGATGTTCTTGACTATGAATATATTGACATGGTCGGGAAGAAAACAGGCAAGCTCTATGCGGCAGCGGCAGCAATCGGCGGTACTCTTGCCGGCGGAGATGTCAAACAGGTCCAGGCGCTTCACGACTGGGGATACTTCAGCGGCATTGCTTTTCAGATTCAGGATGACTTAATTGACCTGATGACTACCACTGATAAGAGCGGCAAGGATCAGGGCTCTGACTTATCAGAAGGAAAGCAGACAATTGTTGCAATAAAGGCCAGAGAAGCAGGTCTGGATCTTTCAAAATTCAGAAAACCAGACCTCTCCGAAGCAGAGATCAAAGAGGCAATAGATATGCTTGAGAAGGCAGGAGTTATTGCAGATGTCAGAAAGACCGCACAGGATTATGTCACACGTGCAAAGGATATGCTTACTGCTCTTCCTGAATGTGAGGAGAGAAGGCTTCTAAGTGAAATTACAGACTATTTTGTCACCAGAGGCTTTTAAAATATGTCTGTAGATCCCCAAAACTTTTTTTTAATACATGCCCTTCACAATGCGGTTGTGCATAACAGTGTGCCAAAGGCAGGAACCGTTCTCGGAATGCTTATGGGCAGGCATCCTGAGTTTCGCCAGCAGGCAAAGGAGATGTCTGCAATACTTTCAGAAGTCTTAAAGGATGTTGAGGCACTTTCGCCTGAAGAGCGACTTTCAAAGTTAAACGAGCTTGCACCTGAACTGCTTTCAGAGAAAAAGGAGAAAAAAGAGAAGGTGAGGGGTCTTCGTGCACTCAAAAATGTGGACGGGACCGGTGTTGTGATGCGTTTTGCACCCAACCCCAGCGGGCCGCTGCATCTCGGCCATGCACGTGCAGCTTATCTCAACGATTATTATGTCCGGCAGTATGGCGGGCGATATGTCCTAAGGATTGAAGATACTGATCCAAGGCGTGTTGAGCCTGAAAACTATGAGCTTTTACTTGATGACATAAAGTGGCTTGGGATAAATATCACCGAAACTGTTTTTCAGAGTGACAGGTTTGATATTTATTATGATTACGGGCAAAAACTCCTCGAAATCGGGGGAGCATATGTCTGCACCTGTGACTCCGAATCTTTCCGCGAGCTTAAAAACAGTAAAAAGACCTGTCCGTGCCGGCAGCAGAGTATTGAAACAAATCTTGATATGTGGAAGAGGATGCTTGCGGGAGAATTTCCGGAAGGCACTATCACAGTAAGAATTAAGACAGAAATTGATCATCCTGACCCGGCAATGCGTGATTTCTCAATATTCCGTGTTGTTGATCATCCGCATCCCAAAATTGATGCGAAAGTCTATCCTATGATGAATCTCTCTGTTGTGATTGATGATCATCTTCTGGGTGTAACTCATGTAATACGGGGTAAAGATCATATTGCAAATACAAGGCGTCAGCAGTATATCTATGATTATCTCGGATGGCTGCCTCCTGAGTATCACCATTACGGCAGAATGTCAATAGGTGATGTTGTACTCTCAACAAGCGCCATGAAAGAGGGCATAAAGTCAGGGGAATATACCGGCTGGGATGACATTCATCTGGGGACTTTAAAGGCGATTGCAAGAAGGGGCATCAAACCTGAGGCAGTCCGAAATTCAATGATAGATATCGGTGTCGGCCAGACTGATATAAAGTTTTCATGGGAGAATCTGTTTGCGGAGAATAAGGCTATCGTAGATCCTGTTTCAAATCGTTATTTTTTTGTCGCAAATCCTGTGAAATGTGTTGTTGAGGATGCACCTTCAATGACAGCAAAAGCCCTTTTGAATCCGAACGACGAATCAAAGGGATTTAGAGAACTTGAGTTTGACGGCTCCCTGTATGTCTGCAAAGATGACCTCAAAGGTTTTTCAATGGTCCGGTTTAAGGATCTTTTCAATGCAGAGGTTGTAGAGACAGGTGATGAATATTCGCTTAAATTCTGTGGAAATTCACTTGAGGATGCAAGAAAAAATAAAGCACCTATAATTCAGTGGATTCCTGTACGTTCTAATGTCAGATGCACACTTCTTTCACCTGAAGGCAGAATCGAGGGATTATGTGAAGAGGGGGTTCTTTCTGAAGAGGATAATGTGGTGCAGTTTGAAAGGGTTGGCTTTGCAAGAATAGATTCAGTAAAAGGCAAAAATGTGACAGCATACTATGCTCATCACTAAAATTTTATTTTAGAATCTTTATTTGGTTTTATATATTTAAGATGGGAATGGAATGGAAGAATCCCCCTCTGTTATCCCCTTCTCACTTATTTATGATACTCACAAAAGGGAGGGCCCGGTCTCCTTTTTATTTTGTCTTTTTTTTTATTTTTAAGGCTAATTTTTAAATGATTTCAATTTTAATTGGTATTTCTTAATCTGGCTTCGTGACTATAATTTGAAACCCGGTCGGGCTAAATGGGGGGTAGTGTTCAGGCCGGTTGTTAGAAATAGCGCAGGCCCTTCCTAAAAAATGAACTGTTGAAAAAGTAAAATTTGTTTTCAAAAAATCTTTTTAAAAAAAATCCATTCAGAAAATCAAAATCGAAATCAATCAAAACTCTCATTATCACAGAAAACCAAAATATCAGGCACTATGCCTAATCTTAATGTCGCAATGCTGGGAACACCCGATTATGCAAAAAATGTCGGGAAAAAGGGAACCACCTCGGATATAACATTTTATAATCTTAAAAAGGGCGAAGACACTGTTACAATGATTGAGCCTCTGAGATACCCTGAGCGTCTGCCGCCTTTGTTTTACTCTGCTTCAATGGCGGACTCTGCAGTGCTTGTTGTCGATGCTATCACCCCTGAGTTTGGAGAAACCGTTGTCATGCTTGACTGCGCCGGAGTTAAAAACGGATATGTCATACTCAGAAATTATCTTGACAAATCACAGATTGATCCACTGATCAAAGGGACCGTAATTGAGAACTACACTTTCATGGAAGATGATCCAAATGTCTTAAGAGAGAGACTTCTGGATGATGCGTCAAAAAAGCCGCGTGAGGAGAAAAATATTCCGGGTGGTGTATCAGTTGATCATCATTTCAATGTAAAGGGCATAGGGACAGTTGTGCTTGGCGGCGTTGAATTCGGAACTATCAACAAGCATGATATGATGAAGGTCCTTCCAACCGAGAAGACCGCACAGGTTCGTTCAATTCAGAGGCATGACACAGACTGTGATGATGCTACAGAAGGTGACAGGGTCGGTCTTGCACTTAAGAATATAACTTCTGAGGAGCTTGACAGGGGTTATGTTCTGACAACTTCCCCCTCCGTTAAAATAAGTGATAATTTTTCAGGGAAATTAAAAATTGTGAAATACTGGCAGACTCCTGTAACGGAGGGAATGGTCATACATCTTGGTCACTGGATGCAGTTTGTATCAGGAAAAGTTGAGTCTGTGTCAGGCGATCCAAAGAACCCTGATATTGTAATATCTGTTGAGAAAGAAATTGTTTTTTTACCCGGCGATAATTCGGTTGTCTTTCACCTTGATGCGGGAAAACTGCGTGTTGTGGGTACAATTCCGCTGAACTGATCTCTTAAATATCTCTCATTTTTGAGATTAAACCTGTTTTTGACTTCGGTTTTTTTCGAAGTCAAGGATAGAATTAATATAATAAACATCCATTTACTGCTTATGGCAATGAAATCAAGATTTTTTATTGTTGCTTTTGTTATGCTTATTGCAATGGCAGCACTTATTGGCAGTGCATCTGCCGCTGATGAGAAACTGATACAGGTATCCGGAACGGGCAAGGTCACAACAGATCCTGATATTGTTGAGGTCTCAATTGCAGTTCAGACAGAAAACCCTGACGCACTTGTGGCCCAGCAGGAGAATGCAGAAAAGATGAATGACTGTATCTCTGCACTAAAGGCTCTCGGGTTTACTGATGACGAGTTAAAGACCACAGGATACAGCATGTATTCATATACGACAAGTTCGGACTCTCCTTTCGGAAAGGACAAAAAAGTTTACCGTGTTACAAACACCCTGGTTGTAGAGACAGGCCAGACTGACATGGCAGGGAAAATTGTCGACACTGCAATTGCAAACGGTGCAAACAATGTAAACTACATATCATTTAAGCTGTCTGATGAGAAGAGCCAGATGTTAAGATCAGAAGCTCTTACAAAGGCAGTTTTACAGGCACGCTCGGATGCTGATTCAGTTGCTTCAGCGCTGGGTGTCTCTATTATGGGTGTCCAGAATGTAAATGTGGGTGCAAGTTATACTCCGTACACATATGCAGAGACAAGCTACAAGAGTGTAGCAATGGATTCCGCCGGAGGGTTGGCACCGACACCAATTCAGGCTGACACTGTTGATGTTACAGCATCTGTTTCAATCAGCTATATCATCAGATAAAAAATTTTCAAGGTAAATAATCCTTTTAAATCTTTTTTGCAATTTTTAAACCGGAATCTTCTGCATTGAGAATCACTTAAAAAGCTTATTTTATTATCAGGAGAGAATAATAGAAAAACGGATTAAATCTTATGTCGGGTGATGTTGTAAATTCAAAGAAAAATGCGGGTTATTATGCCGCAGATCTTGTAATGGATGGAAATATTGTAGGTCTTGGAACCGGCTCAACTGTATTTTACTCAATGGAGAGATTATCAGAGAGGATAAAAAGTGAGGGTCTCTGCATAAAAGGTATTCCTACGTCGATTCAGACCGCAATCCGGGCAAGATCACTTGGAATTCCTCTTACAACACTCGATGATAATCCGAAAATTGATATTGCAATAGATGGTGCAGATGAGGTTGACCCCGATTTTAATCTTATAAAAGGCAGGGGCGCTGCCCAGACAAGAGAGAGGTGTGTTGCAGACTCTGCAGAGAAATTTATTGTTGTTGTTGACGCAGGCAAACTCACCAGAAAGCTTTCCGCAGTTGTTCCTGTTGAGGTAATACCTTTTGCACTCACGCATCTTTGTGAGAAGATCAGTGATATGGGAGGTTTGGCGGCAGTCCGGGAGGGCGTCAGGAAAGACGGCCCTGTAATAACGGATAACGGATGCATCGAAGTGGATTGTGATTTTGGCGATATTGATGATCCCGAATGCCTTGAGATGAAAATTAACAATATCCCCGGGGTTGTCTCATGTGGGATTTTTACTGAGTTTAAGGAAAAAATAGTTGTGATTGTCGGTAATGAAAGCGGTATTGAAATCCTATGATGATGCGATTTCACGCACTTTCTGAATCAGTTTAAGCTGATTTTCAATCTCTTCCTTTTTTTCGGATTCGATTCTGTTCACAATTTCCTCTATTGGTTTTGAAAGACAATAGATTTTAACAGGTCTGCCTTTGCTTTCTGCTTTGCTCTCGCGGTTTTCGATCCACTCTTTCTCGCTAAGTGTCCGCATCGCAATGCTTACTTCAGGCTGGCGAAGATCTGTTCCGCGTTCAATGTCGCGAGATGTTGCTTCATTTGTGTTTGCAAGGTATACAAGAACTTTTGCTACATTGCGTTTCAATCCAACATCTGTGAGAAGAGTTGCTAATTCTTCTTCTGTCTCTGTAAAAGTAAGCACTTTTTCTAGTCTCATATTTTCACCAGAAATTACAGTTAATATTTTGCTTGTTAGATATAAATAGATATTTATCAAAATAATTGTATTTGACTCTAAAATAACAGATCTTTAATATAATTGATAAAAAGGAAATATTATTTATTGTTATTATTACTGAATCAATCCGAGATTTGAGAGGTCTGAAAGGATCTTTATGACTGCTCTCTTTGCATCACCTGTTACTTTTCCGCCTGTAATTATCAGTTTGCCTGATCCAAACAGCAGAACAACTACTTTTGGATCGTCAAGGCGGTAGACAAGACCCGGGAACTGTTCGGGTTCATATTCTATTTTATCCAGATTAAAGCCGACTGCAATTTTGTTGAGGTTAATCGGTGTTCCGAGATCTGCAGATGTGACAATATTCTGTACTTTGTACTCAAGATCTTTTGGGATGTCAATATCAAGATCACGCAGTTTGTTTCCAAGTATTTCAAGACCCTTTGAAAGGCTGTCAATACTTTTTGCACCGGTAAGAACCACTTTGCCTGAACCAAAAACAAGTGCCGCAATTTTTGGGTCCTGCATTCTTAGAACAACGCCCGGGAACCTTTTCTTGTTGTATTCGGCATCTTTTATCTTTTCGTTTATCATCTGCAGATCAAGTGTTTCTGCAACTTTTGCTGAAGCAACTATGTTTTCTATTTTTAAGGACTCTTCAGGATTGACCTTCATATTTATAAAGTGATTTATATGGTATATAAATAGTTGGGTGGGACAAATCCCAAAACCTATGGGAATAGTGAGTTTTTAGTGGATGTGTATTTTCATGCGATGACGGATTCTTAACGATTAACAATTACAAAATTATATCTATAAATTAGTTCAATAGATCGTAAGGATAATCAAACGAATGAAAATTCGGCACATGTCGAACGTCGTGGTATTGCCTGCACAAATGTGTGCAAAAGGCCGTTTTATGATAAAAAGTGGATGAAACGGACGTTTCAGGAACTTTTATTATAGGTCATAAAGTGATTATCATAGCAGATTTCAGATTAAAAATTGTTAAGTGAGGCATATATAAAATGGCAAAATGGATGTTAAGTGAGGCAGAAGGCTACGAATTCCTGAAGAAATATGATGTTCCTGTTCCGAAATACAAGATAGTCACATCCCCGGATGAGGCAGCTTTGGCATCGGAAGATATCGGATATCCGGTTGTAATGAAGATTGTATCACCACAGATTCTTCATAAAAGTGATGCCGGCGGAGTTATAGTCGGAGTGAAAAATCAAAGTGAGGCAAAGGATGCTTACAATCAGATTATCTCCAGTGTAAAATCCTGCAAACCTGAAGCTGATATTGAGGGCGTGATTGTCGAAGAGATGGCAAAACCCGGTGTTGAGCTGATTATCGGAGGAAATACAGACTCTGCTTTTGGAAAGACAATAACCTTTGGTATCGGCGGTACACTTGTCGAATTTGTAAAGGATGTTTCACTCAGAATTCTGCCGCTTAAAGAGGCTGAGGTGAGGCAGATGGTAAAGGAGATCAACTCCTACAAACTGATCTCCGGATACAGGGGCTCTGCGCCAAAGGATGAGGAGACTCTTGTAAAAACAATCATGAACGTCTGTCGTGCCTTTGAGGAGAATGAGGAATTAAAAGAATTTGACATAAATCCGTTAAGACTCTATGAATCAGGTGCATGTGCGGTTGACACGGCGTTTATCTTCAGTGATGAACACAAAGCAAGTTCAAATGTTCAGGAAGAGGCAGATGTCAGCATATTTGATCCAAAATCGATTGCTGTTATCGGTGCATCCGAAACACCCGGTAAGATGGGTTATGCTGTTATGCACAAGCTTTCGACATTCCCCGGAAAATTGTATCCTGTAAATCCGAAGAGGGATGTAATTATGTGCTTTAAGACATATCCAAGCGTTCTTGATATTGCAGGGGATGTTGATATGGCAGTAATTACAGTTCCCTCCGCACTTGTCCCTGAAGTCATGGAAGACTGTGGTAAGAAGGGTGTTAAGATCGCTGTTGTAATTACTGCAGGATTTAAGGAGATGAATGACGAGGGCAGGAGGCTTGAGGAGGAGATGGTTGCAATCGGTAAGAAGTACGGCACAAGAATTGTCGGACCAAACTGTCTCGGCCTCATCTCCCCGCATAAGGGATACGATACAACATATGTCCAGAGATCACCTGCCCCCGGAAATATTGCATTCCTCTCCCAGAGCGGCGCTATTGTAAATGCAGTTGTTGACTGGAGTTTAACGCACAATGTCGGGTTCTCGGCTGTGGTTTCGGTTGGTAACCAGGCAGACCTTAATTTCTTTGATTATCTCCACTGGGCTGAGTCTGATCCGAACACAGAGGCAATTATCATGTATATCGAAGAGATAAACAACGGAAAAGGATTTCTGGATGTTGTCTCAAGAATCGCAAAGACAAAGCCTGTTGTTGCAATAAAGTCAGGTTCATCCGAGCGCGGCCGCGCTGCTGCCGCATCACATACCGGCTCTCTTGCAGGAAGCTATGAGGTCTACATGGAGGCATTCAGGGAGGCCGGCGTATTGAGTGTTACAAACCTTGAGGATGCTTTCCTTGCCGCAGAATTCCTCTCTCACAACAAACATTATCCAAAGGGCAAGCGTGCGGTAATTGTTACTAATGCAGGCGGTTTTGCTGTTCTCTCAACTGATTATGCAGAACGCTATGGTATTGAGATTGTTGATCTGCCAAAGAATGTTATCGATGAGATGGATGCATTCCTGCCGCCATTCTGGAACCGTGGAAATCCGGTGGATCTTCTTGGAGATGCCGATGGAGCCAGATTTGCAAAGACCTTCAGTGTTCTGACAAAACATGACGATCTATGGGATATATGCATGATAATCGGATTCCCTAACCTTGTCTTAACATCAGAGCGTTTTGCAAAGCAGATTATGATGCTTTCAGAGTCAACCGAGAAGAGGATTGTTTCCGTTTTAATAGGCGGTGCGGAGATGAACGGAGGACGTGAAATACTCAGGGAAAATAAGGTTCCGCCGTTTGAAGAGCTTGAGACAGCATTCCGTGTTGTCGGAAGAACTCTGCAGAGCAAATACCGTGTCAAGGGACAGGGTCTGTTCTGAAACCAATTCCACTTTTTTTACCTCTTTTTAAATCTGATTATATATTCTGTTTTCAGAAAAACATTTTCAAATCAGCTTTTAAAAAAATACTGCCTGAAATCAGATATATAATGAAAATCATTGATTCACTCAGAAAAAATCAGGAGATTTCGATTTATTATGAAAATCTCTGAAAAATATAAATGAAAAAAGAAAACGGGAAAAAAAATTCAGTCGTATTCACGCCATGTGAATTTACATTTTGTGCAGCGGAAGAAGCGAACCTCACTTTCATCAGCGGAACGAAGCTGACGAAGCCACCATTCAGCTGTTTTGTTGCCGCACTCCGGACATTTTATCTCAGTTGTCGGCAGCGTTGACATCTGGTTGTCCTCATCAACGATAATTATCTCTTTTTCAACTCTCTGTCTTGTTTTCTGAAGTTGTGACTTGTCTGAGACATCTTTTTCAAAATCACATCTCGGGCATTTAAGTTTTCCACCTATTGATTTCAGCATACTTTTGCAATTTGGACAGAACATCATTGGCTATATTATTCGTCTCTATTTGATTAATCATTATGGATTATGTCAGTTGAAATTATAACTTTTTTAAGCGGGCTGAAGTTAAACCTGTGTGAGAACCTGAACCAAAATTTATCCCTTAAAAAAAGTTCATGTACGTTTTTATGGAATTAATGCCAAAATTATAGTCAATGGAAGCTCTTTTGGTTTTCTTATCGGCACTTGCATTTATAGGATTTCTGCTGATGCCTAAAAGCGGAAAAAAATACTTTGCTGCTGCCGGGTGGATATTGATAATACTGGCATTAATAGCAGATTTTTCGTATTATATATCTGAAGAGAGCAATTTTTTATATCCTGTTCTTGGAATACTGGGAATACCTTTTCTTGCAATAACTGTGCCTGAACTATTAAAAGAGAATAAATATGTCATATACCTAAGCCGCGGCGCGGCGATTGCATTTTTAATTTACTTTCCTTTTGCATATATACCGGCAGTGGGGGATTTTTTAATTGCACAGGTTACAGATCAGGTTTATGCCCTTGGAATACTTTTCGGACTTCCTTTCAATCAGATAGCCTGGAATATGCTTGAATACAACGGATTCCGTGTTGAGATTATTCTTGCATGCACAGGCATTCAGAGTATTGCCATAATGCTTGGTCTTGCATACTGCATTCCTACAGAAAATAAACAGAAGATTCTGGCATTTCTTCTGATTGCGCCGGTAATATACATTTTAAATCTTCTAAGAAATGTTTTTGTGGTGGCGGCATACACCGGGCAGTGGTTTCAGTATCTCTCAGAGATAGCATCCAACGGGGAATATGGCTATGAAAGTTTTTTCTGGGCGCATAATGTGATGGCCGAACTAGGGGCACTTATATTTCTGGTATTTCTTGCGTTTGGACTGTTTGCGGTTATTCCTGAACTTGGAAATTTTGCAGACGGTCTGATAAAAGTGTATGTGGAAAAGATCAAAGGTGTCTGTAGAGGTAAATAACCCTCTGGAATGCAGAAAGATTTGTGCAGAGTGCAATTATCACAATTGCCGGGACGATAAGACCGCTGAGACCTCCGAGAACGAGGAATATTATTGTCTCGGGTCTTCCGAAAAAACCGACTCTTTCCAGGGGGTCGTCAATTTTCCCGTCTTCTCTTTTTTCAAAACCCACTTCCGCATATGTGACCGGTTTTATAAAAGTGTTCATAAGAGAGCCGATTATTGCAAGAGCGACTACTGCAAAGTCAAGTATGTAGCCGTTTATTCCGCTCAATGTGATGTAAGGGCTGATAATCGCAATTCCTGAAAGACCGATTCCCAGAATGACTATGCTGTCTACATACTTGTCAACTACCCAGTCAAAAACAGCCCCAAATTTGCTTTCGTTACCTGTCTTTCTTGCAACTGTTCCGTCAACAAGGTCCAGCAGGGCAGATAAAATCAGAAAAAGTGCACCTAAAGCGAAAAACTGCCTGAAGAAAAGATATGCGGTAATAAGGCCGGCTATTAAGGACATAACCGAGATCATATTCGGTGTCAGCCTTAATTTTATGAATATGTCTGCAACGGGCTCGAGGCATCCGATAAATTTTGGTCTCAACGCAGTAATATTCATATCATAATTATTTGGAATCACTGGCTTAAAGGTTTCACTTATTTATCCCCGAAATAACTTTTTTTAATGGCGGCATTTTACTGCATTGCAGCATTTATTTATAGAGGCATAAATTAAAAGACAAAATATATTTCAGGATGCCTGGGTTTTTTTACAAATTAATAGGGCTAACTTCTTTACTGATACAGGACAATAAACCTCTTAGAAAGATTGTCATGGCAGAAGAGAATAAAAGACCTCATGTTATGATAATGTCGGAGATTACCGTTGACGGTAAACTGACATTAAAAAAAGGTGCATCCAGCAAAATACTGATGAAATACATGGATCATGAAACTGATCTGCTTCTCCATAAAACAAGGGCTGAATATGACGCAATAATGGTGGGTTCAAATACGATTAAGATTGACAACTCATTTTTAACTGTCCGTTATGTAAATGGAGAAAATCCGGTAAGAGTCATTCCAAACAGCACAGGGGATATCCCTCTTGATTCAAACGTTTTGGGCAGTGATGCAAAGACAATTGTTGCTGTGAGCAAAAAAGCACCTTTGGAAAGAATTGAGGCTATAAAGGAAAAAGGCGCAGATGTTTTAGTCTGCGGCGAGGATAAAGTCGAATTGCCGCTTTTAATGGAAATTCTATATTCAGAATATGCTGTCAGAAAAATGATGGTCGAGGGCGGACCTACTTTAAACTATTACATGCTTCAGGACCGGCTTGTTGATGAAGTAAGGCTTATTCATCTGCCGTTTATTGTCGGCGGCGCTGACACCCCTTCTCTTGTCGGCGGTATGCATATAGATTCTGAGGAAGAGATGTTTCGTCTGACTCTCAAAAGCCATTACATGTGCGGGACAAATCTCGTAACAGAGTATGATGTAATGTATGGTGAATAGGCATGTCCTGGCTTGACAGGGAGATCGGCAAGGCCGAAAAGGCAAAGCTCCGTAAAAACGGCATAAAATGGTTTGTGGCGGGAATTTTTTTAGCGATGGCACTATTTGCTGTTTTCTCACTTTTTCCTTATGCTCAGGACGGAGGAGTGAAAGTAATCCGTGTTGAAGGAACACTCACCACGGGAAATATCTACAGCGGGGGATATGCGGGAAGCGATTATATCGGAGCCCAGATTCGGTCAGCTGCTGATGATCCACTTACAGACGGAATTGTTCTTCGTGTAAACAGCCCCGGCGGCTCTCCTTCAGCTTCACAGGAGATCATCAGAGATATAGAATATGCAAAAGCAAAAAAGCCGGTTGTTGTATCAATGGGGGATATGGCTACATCTGCTGCTTACCATATAAGCTCTCATTCCGACTGGATATTTGCAAATCCTGATACCATGACAGGGAGTGTCGGAACAATATGGACCTTTTATGACACCAGTGAATCGCTTGACAGGGAAGGAGTCTCTGTTTCTGTTGTCAAGTCCGGTGAATTAAAAGATCTCGGGGCAACATTTCGCGGTCTGAGTGATGAGGAACTTGAGTATGTCCAGAAGATGGTTGATGACAGTTTTGAGTTGTTCATATCTGATGTTATATCCCAGAGAAATATCAACAGGTCTGATATTGAAGAGGCACAGCTCATACGCGGTCAGGATGCACTAAATCTCGGACTTGTGGATGAGATGGGAAATCTGTTTGATGCAATTGAGTTTACGAAAAATTATGATGATCATTTCCCTCCTGTAAAAGAGAAAATGCCTGCTGAAAACAAAACCGAATAATATCTTAATTTATTTTTCAGGCCATATTTTTAGGATCGCTTTTCATAATCTCCCTGCAGACCGTTGTTGCATACTGTCCGGGAGGGAGTGTAAATTCAAGCATTATGTCATTGCCGCTTAAAGAGCCACTGACTTCTGCATTAAGGGAAACAGGCCTTAATGCGCCTGTGAATCTTGCGCCAATTATATCTGAGAGATTTGAGTACCCTTCCTTTGTGATTTTAAGTTCATCCATAATAACGGAGGCATAACTGTCCATATACCCTTTATGCTCAAAATCCTCCGAGCCCGGCATGTATATTGCAACTGTGCACTTTCCTCTTTTTATGTGAACGCCTGCGGTTTTTATATTCCTCTGATCCACGAGATCCTCCCTGCCGCCCGGAAACAGAAGTCTGTCACCGATTTCCGGTCTGAATATGTCACCTTTTGTTTCTTTGATTCTAAGGCTTAATATGCGGTTGAAAAGATAGGACTGAAAGGCGCTTACAAACATTGAGAGAAGTTTTGGCGGGATTGCTGTAAGAGCACCTTTATAATCGCCTGGCTTTTCGATAAGGTGGTGAAGCATTGAGCGTTCATAGTGCATATGTACAGGCATCATATTCAGCGCCTCTTTTGGATCTTCGGTCTCTTCAAAAAGTGCCCGTGCAAGTTTTGTCTCCTCGTTTTCTCCTGCGAAAGGAAATCCTGTATATTTCATGACGGCGTCTTTGTAGTCGCCCCTTAGCATCGCAATTCCGACAAGATGCGATACAGGTCTTATTGTTCCAAAACGCTGTATTCCATAGTAGTTTGGAAGACCTGTTGCTGCAGTTTTTTTACACTCATCAAGTGCCCCCTCCAAATCAGATCCTGTGCAGTCGCTTATTTTTATTCGGAATCTGTTCCCTTTGAGATCTCCGAGAGACATCTGCTGCCTTGCATAACCGAGAGGGTTAAGCTCGATATCTTTTATTGAGATTCTTTTGATATCTTCGGATTTTACGCCGTATATTGAGATGAGCTGTGTTGTAACCGCTCGTTTGTCTTTTGTTCCGCCCCAGGACACCCTTCTGTGGCTTATTCCAAGCCTGTTTGAGATCTCCTTTGCCACCCGCTGAAGCTCCCAGTTCGTCTTTTTAAGTTCGCATATGAGATGCGGCCCGCCTGTAAGTTTGATGTCTGCAAAAATTTCATTTACAACAAAATCTTCCGGTGCTTTTTTGAGTATTCCTCCAGTTCCGCAGCTTTCAGTCAGGTAATACTCCATTCCGAGGATCTGTTCAATCTCATAAGGACTTTTTATCATAGTAAAGCAAGTGTGCCTGTAATTTTATCAAGGTCTTCTGATTTTGCAGGTCCGAGGCCAAGTGCTGTCACAGTTCCCGGTTCAATCTCTGTCATGCCTGCATCTGTTATAAGGGCTGTTGAAATACCTGCAGTGTCAGCAATGGTCTTTAATTCATAAAGTTCTCTTAAAGAATTCGCTTTTAAGGCAACTTTTTTCATGCCTTCATCAAACCATTTCTTCTTTGTAATCTTATCGGCGTGCTCATAGGATGATACGGCGGCATGGGCAAGCTGTGCACATTTTTTCCCGCAGCTCATTTTGATATCATTTCTGATTATTAGGCACTGTTTAAATTTAAAATCGGGCTCTTCTCTCATATTATGTATATGTATTTGTAAAGTATTGCAGAAATAGGTATAACACACTGATAAAATTTATACGAGCCCGTCCAAATCCTTAAAAGCAGATGTATGATGTCATTGTCGCAGGCGGCGGACCTGTGGGAAGTTCTGCTGCCCGTTTTTGTGCAGAAAAAGGCTTGAAAACACTTCTTATCGAAGAGCATTCCGAGTTTGGAAGGCCTGTTCAGTGTGCCGGACTTTTAAGCAGCAATGCATTTTCTGAATGTCGTGTGTCAGACAGATCTGTTCTGAATACAGTGTCGGGTGCAAAGGTTGTCTCAGGACTGGGCAGTGAACTTTCTTTTGATGCAAAAAAAACAAAGGCGTATGTTGTTGACAGGGGTGCACTTGACAGGGAGATGGCAATAAATGCCGCAAATTCGGGTGCTGAGATAAAACTCAAGACATCTGTTACAGGTTTTCGGTCATCAGAGGTCATAACAACAGGTGTTTGCGGTAAAGAGTCTTTTAAGTGCAGAATGGTAATAGCAGCAGACGGCCCCCGTTCTGTATTTACAGGGATTTTAAAATTGCCTAGACCGCCTGTAATTCTCTCCGGGATACAGGCTGAAATTCCGATGGATATTTCTTCAGACCTTGTTGAGCTTCATCCTTATGCTTCACCGGATTTTTTTGGATGGGTCATTCCTGCAAAGAAAGGTTTTGCAAGAGTGGGACTTTGCGGGGAGAAAGATGTATATGAGAGATTCAGGCGTTTTTTCGGGCAGTTCGACAGTTCCTGCCTGCATCTTGTAACAGGTACTATTCCTCTCGGGGTTATGCCAAAGACTTATGCTGCAAATGTTTTGTTCTGCGGTGATGCGGGGGGATTTGCAAAACCCACGTCCGGAGGAGGAGTTTATACCGGGATAAGAACCGCTCTTCATGCATCTGAAGTTGCACTGAAATGCTGTAATTCCAACAGATTTGATACCTCAATGACAAGTGAGTATGAAAAAAGGTGGAAGGCCGATATCGGCAGAGAGCTTAAAACCGGAATGGCGTTGTACAATATAAGAAAGAGAATATCCGACACACAGATTGACAATCTTTTAAGATGCATGGACACTCCCGAGGTTCTGGATGATATAATTAAATACGGTGATATGGACCGGCCGCAAAAGATAGTCAGAAAGATGATTCTAAAGCCGCAGATTGTCAAAAATCTTGGAAAGTTTGCTGCAGCGGAACTTAAAAACCTGATATTCTGATCGATATAATTAAAAAAAAGAATGGTCAATGAGAATTATTATGACAAGTCAGTTTGGCAGGGGTTTTATTACAAATATTATGCTTATTTCAAAGCATGTCAGCCTCCCGCCTGAGCGAGCGTGGATTGGACTTGCGGATCATATGAATGAGGCGGTATTGCCTCCTTTGTTTAAGGGAACAGAGATAGAGGAGCTCTTTTCTCTTCTGCGGCAGAAGATTGTCTGGCACCAGAACGGCCTGATGGATGCAGATGATCTGGAAGGTGTTAAAAGGACTCTTAGAAAACTTGTCGTTGCTATTGACAGGGAGCTTGGCATCGAAAATCCCGAAGTGGGAAAATATGATTAATATTTTTTTTTGAAAGACAAAATTAAGGGCTATAATTTTCTTTATTCTTCAGTATGATAAGAATCGGGGATATTTTAAGTGCTATCACGCCCTATATTATATGTGCGTTTTAGTCTAGATTATGTACTGATTTTTAATAAAGGTAAATCCCTGAATCCTGGGACTATTTTTATGAATGATAGGAATATCGGCTATTAATCCGGGGGATATATAAATTGGCAGATAACATTTACGATGCATCACATATTACAATTCTTGAAGGTCTTGAGCCAGTAAGGGAAAGGCCTGCAATGTACATCGGCAGTACCGATGTAAGGGGCCTTCACCATCTTGTCTATGAGGTCGTTGATAATGCGGTTGATGAAGCACTTGGAGGCTTTTGCGATCACATTTGGGTAAGAATAAACCGGGATGGCTCCTGCACTGTCAGGGATAACGGAAGAGGTATCCCTGTCGATGAGATGCAGGATCAGGGGGGTAAAAGCGCCCTTGAAATTGTTTTAACCGTTCTTCATGCTGGCGGGAAGTTCGACAAGAACACCTATCAGGTGTCAGGAGGTCTTCACGGTGTCGGTGTTTCGGTTGTAAATGCTCTTTCCGAGTTTTTAACAGCCGAAGTATACCGTGACGGTAAAATATACGAGATGTCCTTTGCAAGAGGCGGAGTCTCGCAACCAATTGTTTCAAGGAAAAATGCGGGCAGTGATGATTTCACTCACGGGACAATAATTACCTTCAAACCTGACAGCCTTATTTTTGAGACTGTAAATTTCGACTACGATATTTTAAGTCACAGGCTGCGTGAACTTGCGTTTCTAAACAAAGGACTTAGAATTGAGATTCTTGATGAAAGAAACGGTTATGGTGATACATTCTACTACGAAGGCGGAATATCCGAATTTGTAAAATATCTTATTGCAGGAAAGGAGACTGTTCATCCTGATGTGATAAATCTCTGTACAAAGGATGAGGCGAATCTGGTGGAGGCTGATGTATCGCTTCAGTACTCACTTTCATACTCTGAGAATGTCTTAACATTTGTAAACAGTGTCAATACGCGTGAGGGAGGAACACATCTTGAGGGTTTCAGAAGTGCCCTTACACGTACAATAAACAAGGTTGCCAAAGACAATAATCTCTTAAAAGGGATTGATGCAACGCTTAAAGGCGAAGATGTCCGCGAGGGTCTCAATGCTGTAATCAGCATCAAGATTGCCGAACCGCAGTTTGAAGGCCAGACCAAGATGCGGCTTGGAAACAGCAATGTAAAAGGCATTGTGGATTCCCTTGTCTATCAGTCGCTATCGGAATACTTCGAAGAGAACCCCCGGGTGATCCAGGCAATCGTTGAAAAAGCCTTAACAGCCGCAAGGGCAAGAGAGGCTGCAAGAAAGGCACGTGAACTTGCCAGAAGAAAGAGCACTCTTGAGGGAAGCGGACTTCCGGGAAAACTTGCGGACTGTTCTGAGCGTGACCCTGCAAAGAGTGAAGTGTATATTGTGGAAGGAGATTCTGCAGGCGGCTCTGCCAAGCAGGGACGATCACGTCTTACCCAGGCAATACTGCCTTTAAGGGGAAAGATTCTGAATGTCGAGAAGGCATCCCCGCATAAGATTCTGAAAAATGCCGAAATTCAGACACTTATATCTGCAATAGGATGCGGTATCGGAGAGAATTTTGACGTCACAAAAGCACGTTATCATCATATCATAATGATGACTGATGCAGATGTTGACGGTGCACATATATGCACACTCCTTCTGACATTTTTCTACAGGTATATGCCGCAGCTGATTGAAAACGGCTATATTTACATCGCCCAGCCGCCTCTTTTCCGTGTTGCAAAGGGCAAAAAGGAAGTTTATGCATACCGCGAGGATGAGATGAGAAAACTTGTCGAGGAGTTCGGCGAGAAAGGAACGACAATTCAGAGATACAAGGGTCTTGGTGAGATGAATGCAGATCAGCTATGGAATACGACCATGAACCCGCAAACCCGTGTATTAAAAAAGGTTGATATAATGGATGCAAGCTATGCGGATGAAATCTTCTCAAAGCTTATGGGGGACAATGTTGAAGCACGCCGTGAATTCATTTACCGCCACGGAAAGGAGGTGACGAACCTTGACATCTGAACAGTTTGCTGAAGGAGAAAAAAGAATAATTACTGTCAATATTGAAGAGGAGATGAAAACCTCGTATATTGACTATGCAATGTCTGTAATTATCGGGCGTGCTCTCCCTGATGTAAGAGACGGATTAAAACCTGTTCACAGGCGCACCCTTTTTGCAATGGGCGAGATGGGCAACACCCATGATAAGCCGTATAAGAAATGTGCCCGTATTGTCGGAGAAGTAATGGGTAAGTTCCATCCGCACGGTGATTCATCCATTTATGATACACTTGTAAAGATGGCGCAGCCTTTCTCATACAGGCATATGCTTGTTGAGGGTCAGGGAAACTTCGGTTCAATTGATGGTGATTCTGCGGCTGCGATGCGTTATACGGAAGCAAGACTTGACCCTGTTGCAGAGGAGCTACTTGCAGATATTGAGAAGGATACTGTTAATTTTGGTCCGAATTTTGACGAGTCCCTAAAAGAGCCGCTTGTTCTTCCTGCAAAAGTCCCCAACCTTCTTGTGAATGGTTCAGAGGGTATTGCTGTAGGCATGGCGACAAAGATGCCTCCTCACAATCTTGGTGAGGTATGCAATGCAGTGTGTGCCGCAATCGACTCTCCGGATATTACAATATCTGAATTAATGGAGCACATTCCCGGGCCTGACTTTCCGACAGGCGGTATAATTCTCGGAAGATCCGGTATTGTAAATGCCTTTACCGAGGGCAGGGGCAAAATCAGGGTTCGCGGAGTTGCCGAGATAGAGGAAGGAGGCAAAAAGGACAGGATATTAATCTCCGAGATACCCTACCAGGTCAACAAGGCAAGGCTCATCGAACTGATTGCAGACCTTGTAAAGGACAAAAAAATCGACGGGATATCAGATCTCCGCGATGAGTCAGATAAGGACGGTATCCGTGTTGTAATAGAGCTTAAAAAAGGGATTGTTCCCCTTGTTGTTTTAAATCAGCTCTATAAGCACACACCCCTTGAGACCACATACGGCGTAATCAACTTAGCTATTGTTGATAACCAGCCCCGGACTCTCAATTTAAAAGAGTTAATTGGTGAATTTTTAAAGCACAGAAAGGAAGTAATTCTCAGAAGAACAAAATTTGATCTTAAAAAGGCTGAAGATCGGATTCACATCTTAAAAGGGCTTCTTTTAGCTCTGGATAATATTGACGCGGTTATTGCAACAATCAGGGGTTCGGCAACCACTGACGAGGCGGCAGTAAAGTTAACTGAAAATTTCGGCCTTGATGAGATTCAGGCTGATGCAATTCTAAAGATGCAGCTTCGCCGTCTTGCAGCACTTGAACACCAGAAGATTGTCGATGAGAAAAACGGAATACTGCTTGAGATTGAAAGATTAAAGCTCATAATATCTGATGATGAGCATATCTTTGCGGAAGTCAAAAGAGAGACAAGGGAGGTTGGCGAGAAGTACGGGAACCCGAGAAGAACAAAGATATCCCATGATGTCTCTGACTTTGACAAAGAGGATCTTATTGAGAATAAGCAGGTTCTGGTCTCGCTTACATCTGATAATTACATCAAGTCGATGCCTCTTGACACATATAAGGGCCAGCACCGCGGCGGACGCGGCATAATTGGTATGACGACAAAGGAAGAGGATTTTGTCAAGAATATCTTTGTTGCATCAACCCATGACTATCTGTTGTGCTTTACATGCTCGGGACGTGTTTACTGGCTCAAAGTTTATGACATTCCTGAAGCAACCAGACAGAGCAAAGGCAAGGCAATAGTAAACCTTCTTAATCTGAATGCCGATGAGAAGGTAACGGCTGTTATACCTGTTTCAACCTTTGCAGAGGAGAAGTATTTCCTCTTTGCAACAAGGCACGGTATGATTGTTAAAATCCCTGAGGTTGAGTTTTCAAGACCACGCCAGACAGGAATCAATGCGATCACATTGCGTGACAATGACGAGCTTGTGGATGTAAAGGAAGTGGAGGAGACCGGGGAGCTTGTAATTACAACAAGGTTCGGCCAGAGTCTCAGGTTTAACCTGAGCACTGTTCCGTTAAGACACAGAAATGCTCTGGGTGTCAAGGGTATAAAACTCCGTTTCCAGGATGTCCTGCAGGATATAACTGTTGTAGAAAAAGATCATCTGCTCACCTTAACAGAGAAGGGTTATGGTAAGAGAACCGAGTTTGATGAGTTCCGCGGCCACGGTCGTGCAACGATGGGTGTAAAAAACATCCAGGTAGATGTATCGGGAGGAATTGTCTCATCAAAGGCTGTAAATGACAGCGATGAGGTAATTTTAATGAGCAAGTCCGGAATTGTCATAAGAACAAAAGTATCGGAGATCTCAATTCAGAAACGCGGCACAAGAGGCGTACGTATAATGAAACTTGACTCCGGCGACAGTGTTGTTGGTTTTGCAATACTTGAAGCAGGAGATGAGATTGATGCTTCTGAACAGCAGACTCCTGATGATAAGATGCCTTCCTCTGATGAGTAATAATCCTTATTTCTTTTTTTAAAATTATAACTATTAAAAAAAAGCAGTATTATTATATTTCCTGGTACTAATGAAAAACCATGGAAAAAGGAAAAATAGCGGTGGTTATTCTTGTAATTGCCCTTATTGCATGCGGCGGATATATAATTTATAAGAATTATCCGGGCATTTTAAATCCGGCAAACAGTAATGCGGGTGCTGTTCCGGCCGGAGAAACCTATGTTACTTATCAGACAACAGAGGGTTCATCCCCACAGGAGACGCAGACAACATATCAGACCACTTCTGTAAGTTCTGTCAGTAATGGTGTTGTTTATGCAACTCCTTCTGCTATAAAAAGCATGGATCTTGATGTAGAGCCTGTTGACTGGGATTCTGTCATCGGCAATGACGGAATTGTCATTCACTTCAGATTCTATGATGAATATGGAAGACAGGTAATATTTTCAGGAAGTACACTTGATTGCGAAATAAATGTTCTCACTCCGCAGACTGATACTCTTATGAGAAATGTAAATCCGCGTAAAGTTCTCTACAAGGGATACACCTCTATTACCAGTTCAGATCAGGGTGAAGGCAGTTCTCTTGCAGGTATAAGGGTTGCATACAGCGATCTGAATATGGGTCAGTATGACAGGGGAATTGGTCAGGTTAAAGTTAAGACCTCTCTTCCTACCGGAGGAACCATAACGGGTGAAGAGACATTCCTGTACACCAGGCACTAATAACAGGTATTATGCTGTCTTTATATGAGGAGACTATAAATATAACAACGGGCGGGGAAGGGGATATAGTCAATATAACTCCTTATATATCCTCAGCTGTTGAAAAAAGCGGTGTTGTATCCGGAACTATCAATATTTTTTCAGAGGGCTCAACCGGCGCTCTTACGACAATTGAATATGAAACGGGGGTTCTTGAGGATTTTAAAAGAGCATTATCCAAAATTGCGCCTGATGACATATCATATGCACATGATGCGGTATGGGGAGACGGTAACGGACGTTCACATGTAAAGGCTGCCTTTATCGGGCCTTCTCTGACTCTTCCTGTAAGAGACTGCCGGCCGTTACTCGGGGTATGGCAGCAGGTGGTCTTTTTAGAGCTTGATGTAAAACCCAAAAGAGAGAGGCAGGTTTTCTGCACGGTTGCAGGGATTACCAAAAATACTAAAAATTAAACAGGATTAATAAATCCTGCCCGTATTTTCTCCCCGGTCAAATAACCTTTTTCATAAGAAAAAAAGAATTGTCTCTTTTTCAGATAACTTTTTTCAAACCACTTTAGTCAAGAGGTAATGTTTCGAGCTGTGATACAAGTTCCCAGATGCGTGTTCTTGCGTGAACAGGCATATTAGGGTCATTTGAGACCTCATCAATTAGAGAAAGTGCTGTTGCGGCACGCAGACCCAGACCCTGGGAATTGTCCATGAGAACTTTTTTTGTCTCGTCTGCTACCCTTCTTATATTACGGGGTATTGTTGTATCATCCAGGATTGCCTGAAGCATCTGGATACTGTAGTTTATTGTGTTTTGAGGATCTGCCATTTAACATCACCATCCTATTATTAATTTATGCACCGGCATATATAAGGTAAACTAGTTTGGTGAATTTATTATGAGAAATCCTGAGGATATAATGGCGGATTACCTGTTAAAAGGTGGAAAAATGCTTGACAAAGCCTGCCCTGTGTGCGGGGTACCTCTTTTTACAGTTAAAGGGGAGACTTTTTGTGTTGTATGCAGGGAAAATGGAAAAAATACAGAAACCGCGCCATTAAACCCGTCCCTGTCTGAAGAGAAAGTGCCTGCAAAGTCCAAAAACTCCAAAAAAGAACCTGAAGAATATACCGGAGATGATATCCTTTGTGAAGAGCTGAAATCAACATTGATCTCTCTTTGCGGCCGGATAAAAAATGAAAACCGCCCCAAAGACTGTCTTTTATTAATGGAATCAGTAAGTATCGGAATTGATGCACTAAAAAGATTATAAAAATAATTTTTCAGGATTTTTTAATAGATATGTCTTGACATTGTGTATATCTGGGATGCTGTCTTCTCACCAATTCCGGGTACAGCTCTTAACTCCTCTTCTGTTGCTTTTACGATATTTTCAATTGTCCCAAAGTTTTCAAGCAGGATTCTCGCGTTTTTAAGACCAGTTCCAGGGAATGATGAGAGGATGTATTCCAGTGTTTCACGTTTTGATTTGTATGATTTGTGAAAGTGCGGGGATTTCAGACCGCCTGTTTCGTTAAACTCCCTGTTTGCAATTACAAACAGCATATCCGCAGTCTCCTGCGGAGTTTTTGTGTAAAAAATACTTACGCCGAGTCCGATTGCAATTGCGGACAGTGCACCTCTTACTGCATTGGGGTTGATGTTTCTCTGTGAGTAGAGGTCCTCGCCTTCGATTATGAGAACAGGTTTTAAGACAGCGTCTGCCATCTTTTTAATCTGTCCCAAAAGATCACGTTCAATGAGAGTATCCATGAAATCCCGTGTTGTCTTTCGTTCTACAAGTATCCTGTCGCCGATTGCATAATCTCCGTAGAGCAGTCTTTCAAGGGAAAGATCAACGCCTGCACTGTGAAGGCTTTCAACAACCTTTGATGAACTCTCCCGATCATCAGCAATAATCACAGGTCCTTTTGATTCAAAGGTCTCTATTAGTGTCTGACCGCTTTTAACAGGTGTTTTTATTCCTGAATCCACTAAGGCAGGGGATTCTTTTCTGCCTGTCATTGAAGAGAGGTTTGAAATTCCTTTCTTCATTGATTTTTCACGGACGCGGCTTACATGCGTGAATGTTTCATCTGACGTCCCCTTTGTCACAAGAACGATTATACTTCCGCTCCCGCTTCTTCCTGTCCTTCCTTTTCTCTGGATGCTTCTTATCTCGGACGGTACTGACTCATAGAATATCACAAGGTCGGTTGACGGCACATCAAGGCCCTCTTCGCCCACCGATGTTGCAATGAGGACTTTAAATACGCCATTACGGAAATCAGAGAGGGTTTCTATCTGTTTTTTCTGGGAAAGGCCTTTTGATGAGTCCTTTGAGGCCTGACCTATGAATCTGCGTGCATCGACATTGTTCTTTACAAAATAATCGCACAATAGCCCTACGGTGTCCCTGTAATTTGCAAATATTATTATTCTGCTGTCAGGATACTCCTCAAGCTGCTTTCTGACAATTTCAAGAGCGGTTTCAAATTTTGGCAGCAGTTCGCCTTCCCATTTATCGGATTCTTTTATAAGGTTTACAAAAAGGGGATCGCGGCAAAGCCTCTGGCTTGCCTTTGTTCCGGAAGGAGTGGAGCCTTCTGCGGCAAGTTTATTGAGATAGACCTTCAGGATTTCACTGCCCTGTGATTCTGCAAGAGCGACTGCATGGCGAATCTTCATCAGCTCGGCATGTATGGATGCCGCCATGTATGCATCGGCGTTTCTGTTTGCAATATTCCTTTGAATCTGGGCATTTATCCCGTTTAATGCCGTCATTGTAAGTTTGTTTGCAGTCGGGACGATGTAGCCTGCAGAACCCAGCTGAGAGAGCCTGTCATCCATCAGTCTTTTAAGATTAATTACTGCAAACTCAAGTTCCGGGGGAAGCTGCACATTGAAATACCTGACGTCTCTTTCATGGATGTAAGGCTTTACATCTGCGTCTGTCTCAGTTCTGGTTTCCACAATCTGAATTGAGAGATTTTCACACACTTCCATTAATTTTTCTTCTTTGCTCCCCGGAGATGCAGTCATTCCAAGAATAAGCGGATTTCTAGCGGTTTTCATATACTCTGCCGCGATGAATGCATATGCATAATTGCCGACTGCTCTGTGGCACTCATCAACTATTAAGAGTGAGACGTCCTTTAAGCTGTACCTTCCCGCAATGATATCATTTTTTATGACCTGTGGTGTTGCAAAAACAACTCTTGATTTATTCCACATATCACGCCTTTTTGCAGCTTCTGTTTCGCCTGTAAACAGCTGATATCCTGATAAATCCCCTGTCTGCGGCTCCAGGAGTTTATCTGAAAAGAGTTTTAAGTGCTGGTCTGCAAGTGGTTTTGTAGGCGCAAGCATAAGCACCCTGCCGCCGCATGACTTCAGCCGCATTGCAGAGCAGAGAAGGGCCACTGCTGTCTTTCCAAGACCTGTCGGGAGAACAACAAGTGTGTTTGCCTCAACTGCATGAAGTGCAATTGAAAGCTGGTACTGCCTCTCTTCAAGACTTTCCGGTTTTATGAGCGGGTGGGTGATGTAGGTCATCTGTTTTATTCTAAATCTTCAAATGAAATTCTGCCGCGTATAAGGTCTCTTAGAATGCCCGGGACTTTATCTGCATCGCATCTTATCTGTTTCATTGAGTCGCGGTCCCTAAGGGTGACAGTTTTGTCTTCCTTTGTATCGTAGTCAACTGTAATTGCAAACGGAGTTCCTATCTCGTCCTGTCTTCTGTATCTTCTTCCAATTGCACCCGAGTCGTCATACTGGGCAATTAATCCTTCGTTCTGGATTTCATCCATTATTTTAAGAGCAATTGTGTCGAGATCATCACGTCCCATTAAGGGGAGGACAGCTGCCTGAACGGGTGCAACACGGGGAGGGAAATGTAGTACACGTCTTATCTCACCTTCAACATCCTCCTCATCATATGAATGTTCAAGAATGGAGTAGAGTATCCTGTCTATTCCGTATGAGGGTTCGATTACGTGCGGCATTACATCCTCACCGCGGATTTCAGTCTCGTGCTCGCGGACTTCATATAATTCCGGCGGGATAAGTATTTTCTCTCCGTCTATCTCAATTTCAGCTCCTTTATCAGTCGGTTTTGAAGCCGAAAGCGCATCTGCCACAGCCTTTGCTTTTCCTCTGTATTTTGGGCCGAGTGCGCCCATGTCGGGAACAATTCTCTTTTCCCATCCTTTTTTAGGCTCATCATACGGTATAAAAACCGTGAATGAATCTCCGCTTTGTTTTGAGTGCGCCTTTAGATCATAATCTGTTCTGTCTGCAATGCCGACAGTTTCAACCCATCCGAATCTTCCTGACAAGATCTCTGCATCCCAGCAGTCGGTTGCATAATGAGCTCTTTCGTCAGGAAGATGCTGCCTGAACCTGACCTTTTTCGGATCTGCACCGCATGTAATCAGAAAATCATGTGTTAATGCAACGTAATATGCAACATATTCGTTTGCAACGATTCCCGAGGATACTGCTTCTCTCATTGTTATTTCAAGCGGCTCCCCGCCGCATTCCTGCTGCTTAATTCCCCGGAGAGGGACAATTCTTTCTGCATAACGCTCAAAGTTAGGGTGATCCTTCTTCTCCGGATGAACAAATATCTCAGCTTCTGCCTGTGTAAACTCCCTGAGGCGTATCATACCCTGTCTTGGGGAGATCTCATTTCGGTATGACTTTCCAATCTGAACTGCACCAAAAGGCAGTTTGTCCCTGTAAAAACGCAGGAGTCTTCCAAAGTCTGTAAATATCCCCTGTGCTGTCTCTGGTCTGAGGTAGCCTGTTCTCTGGCTGCCGGGCCCTATTGTTGTCTGAAACATCAGGTTGAAGTAATAGACTGCGGAGCCGTCAAATGTTTCACTGCATGCCGGGCACGGAAGATTTTTGAGAATTTCTGTCAGTTCTTCAAGAGATTTTGTCTCGGAGTTCGCTATGCCGTGGGCATCACAGATATGATCAGCCCTGTGGAATTCATTGCAGTGCGGGCACTGAATCATCTTGTCTGCAAAACCCTTAACGTGGCCAGATGCTATGTATATTGATTCTTCCCCGATAGTCGGGCACTCAATCTCAAAATAACCTTCCCGTGCAATATAAAAGTCACGCCACACATTCTCGATCTTCCGCTTTAGCATTGCGCCAAGAGGACCGTAGTCGATGAAACCGGCGACTGATCCGTAGCACTCTGATGTGGGCCACACAAAGCCGCGTCTTCTTGCAAGTTCTATTACTTTATCGTATATATCGGCCATTTTTATATCACTCAGATAGACTGTATCTGTCTTTATTCCTAATGCTCTGTTTTGATGGATTATAGTTCATTGTGTTTTCACCGGCGGCAGGCAAAAGCGGATGTTTGCTGCTGCCTGCTCAAAAAAAGCATCTCTGCTGACTAATGGAAGAGATCCGGACATTCTTATAAGTCTGGTTCGCTGCTTTATATGTATTTTAATCAAACCGGAGATTATAAAAATTATAATCGCGCATCTGATTGCTGTTGTATAGGTAATCAAAACAATGAGCTTAAATACTGTAATGAACATTATAAAGGGAAATCCGGTTTGATAAGCATGGCAGCAGTAAGGAAAAAAAAGAGAGTTAATACATCTGACAGGAAAAGGGAACTTTTAAGCCTGTTCAGCAATATTTCCGGCAAAACAGAGATTGTTGAGCCGATGAAAAAGATTCATGGCACTTTGCGCGATAAAGATGCAATAGAGCGCGAAGTGGCTCTTATTATGCGTGAAATTCTTGATCAGGGCCATTTCAAGACAAAATTAAAACCCCGTGATCTGGCCTGCCTTGTGTGCGGCTACTATGAGGGCAGAAATGATACTGAAATTGCCCGCGAGCTGGGTGATGAAAAGCTTTCAAAGACGGTTGCAAGAGCACGTGTCAGGCTTAAACTGTTTCGCGATCTTGATTTTAAGATGCCTTTTGAGCGGGATCATATGGAATCACTGCTTGAATCCGGCAAAACCATGAAGGAAATCAGCGAAGAGCTTGGGATAAGCCCCTCAACACTGCGTGAATATCGTCATGTGATTGAGCAGGAGAGAGATATCACACTTGATCCGTTCCTTGAGCGCATAAAAGATGTTATGGAGGACCGCGATCTGACTGAGTCCATGACAGGGGCGCTTGCAAACGATGGCCTTTCCGAGACCATCGATGCTACCGAGGCTGAACTGGCAGATATCTCCTGAAATGGTTTAAAATTAAAAAAATACCTTTTTTTCAAAGATATAAGATCTTTGTCTTTTTTGCCTGAACCTGACTTCATATATAGGTTTGTCTATATAGATTTCTACAGGTAAAATTGGATGGCATCAGATATTCCCGGAAATAATTTTAATACATATGGAATGCTGGCTTTTTCGCTTGTATGTCTTGTTTCGCTCTCCGGCTATATGGTTGCAGAGGCAAAGACGCCTGTTATTACCTCTGTTTATTTTGAAGGTGCACCGTCATCGGTTGTTTTTATTGCAGATCCTCATGTTCAGGAAAAGAATATTGCTCATCTTAAAAATGCAATCGGGATAATCAACAGCCTGAATCCATCTGTTGTTCTTATAGGCGGGGATTTTGTAAACGGAGATGAGGAAAACTTTGACCTCCAGACGATTTGGAGTGAGATTGATGCACCTGTTTATGCAGTTTTGGGGAATCATGATTATAAGTCAGGAATTCACGGGATAAACGGGCAGTATAAGATGCTGGATGTTGCTTTAAAAGCGAATACGACAGTTGAAGGCTATGACATGAGCCCACTGAGGGATGATATTGCAGACATACAATTTGCAGATTCCCTTGAGGAAGTCCTTGAAGAAAACGGCGTTTCTGTTTTAAGAAATGAGGTTTTAGATCTGGATATTGACGGCACACCTTTAAGGATTGTGGGTCTCGATGACGGGTGGGCAGGAATGGCAAACCCTCCTGAGGTAACGAAATCCGATGTTTATACAATCTATATGATTCATGAGCCTGAATGCAGGGCAGACTGGGATTGCAGTCTTATACTTGCAGGCCACACCCATGGCGGACAGTTTACGCCGCCTTTTGTTCAGATACTAAATGAGAACGGAATTGTTGAATTAAGTGGTTATTTTGACTCGGGAACGCCGCTATATATCACAAGGGGAATCGGCTCATCAAACCTTTTTGGAATTGAGATGAGGTACCAGTCTCAGCCTGAGATTGTGATAATAAATCCTGACGGGCCTGTTTTAGAAATAGAAGACTTCTAGTTTTTTTCATCAGACTTTATCTGAAATATGCTAATTTTTATTTTTCATGAAATTTCAATAACAAATTTTATTAATTTCAGGCTCGGAATTTAGTCACTATGAAACTGAAATTTCTCGGCCATTCATGCTTTTTTCTGGACGGCTCACAGAAAATACTGATTGATCCGTTCATGCCCCATGGTGATTTCGGATGTCAGCCTGATATCGTTGCCGTGACTCATGCCCATAATGATCATCTTGGTGATACAATTGCCCTGAATAAGCTTACAGTCTGCCCTAATGAACTTGCAAAGTATCTTTCGCAAAAGGGCCTTGAGACAGAGCCTATGAATATTGGAGGCACTGTTGAGGTTGATTCGGTTTCGTTTACGATGGTGTATGCATCGCATTCATCCGAGATTACAGACGGGGATAAAAAAATATATGGCGGCCCTGCGTCCGGATTTATAATTAAAATGGACGGAATTACAGTCTATCATGCAGGTGATACAGGTCTTTTCTCTGACATGAAGCTGATTCATGATATGTACCATCCTGATATTGCCATACTCCCTATAGGAAGCAGGTACACAATGGGGCCGTCTGAGGCGATGGCGGCGGCGGAGTTTATAGGTGCCCCTCTTGTAATCCCGATGCATTACAACACATTTCCTGCAATAGAGCAGAATGCAGAGGCATTTAAATTCGCACTTGAGAAGGTGACTGCTCTAAAGGTTGCTGTTCTAAAACCCGGTGATGAGATTGATACAGATGAATATCTAAAATAATTCACTTAATTTTTAACATCGCAGTCTTTTATCTATTATTTTAAGCAAGGCAAAAATAATTTCAATTAATCATGTGTTTATATTGAATTATGAGTGACTCTCCTGAAAATATTATTGAATCAGTAATTGTCAGAAATATGCATCCGGATGAGATAGATCTGGCAATAAGTCATGCGGCGGCCGAAGGGTGGAATCCGGGACTGCATGACGGTGCATGTCATTATGCTGTTGACCCCGAAGGCTGGTTTGCAGCAGAATTCAAAGGAGAAATAGCAGGTATAGCTGAAATATCAAATTATGATGATAATTTTTCATTCGGTGGTTTTCTGGTAGTAAAACCTGAGTTAAGAAAACTTGGCATAGGTGATATTTTAATTAAAAAAGCACTTTCGCATGCGGAGGGGAGAATCTGCGGAATAGATGGTGTTTTTGAGATGCAGGAGACATATTCCCGAAAATATGGTTTTATTTTTGCGTACAGAAACATCCGGTGGGAAGGGGATATAAAAGGTGGGATTCATCACGACTTTTTAAAGGCAGAGGATGTCTCTTTTGAAAAACTCCTTGAGTATGACACACGGCATTTTTTTACAGAGAGAAGGACATTTCTTGAGAAATGGATAAACCAGGATGAAAGCACCTGCCTTGTAAGCTGCGAAGGGGACGATATAACGGGCTATGGCATGATTAGAAGATGCGTTGTCGGTCATAAGATTGGGCCGCTTTTTGCTGACAACCCTGAGACTGCAGAAAAGCTGTTGCTTGCACTCTGCGGCTATGTAAATTGTGGGCCCGTGTATCTTGATACGCCTGAACCAAACGCCGATGCGGTTTTGCTTGCAAAAAAATACAATATGGAAGAGGTATTCGGAACAGCAAGGATGTACACAAGGGAGATTCCAAAGCTTCCTCTTGAGAATATATTTGGCGTTACTTCATTTGAGATGGGTTAAACCTCTTTTTATTTTTTAGATCTATCTTACTATCATTGTGGATATGCGGCTGTGGGCTGATATATAGCCGGATACACTTCCTATAATAAGCCTGCCTGCAAGGCCCTTTCCTGTTGAGCCGATAACTATCAGATCAGCGCCTATTTTGGATGCGAGATCAATTATTGCGTGTCCCGGGCTGCCTCCGTCCACATGAAGGGTATAGATGACATTCTTCTCGCTGCAGACCCGGTCAATCATATTAACGGTTTCATCCCTGCCTTTTTCAAGAAATTTCCTGCTGATGTCATGCGGGGACTCTGCGCCGCCATATGATGTTTCGGTATCGATTGCACTGAAGGTATTAATATTCATTATATGAACAATGTGCAGCTCCGAATCCTCTTTCATACAGCCATCTATTGCTGTTATAAGTGCCTTTTCAGACTGGAGTGATCCGTCACATGCAACAAGTATTTTTGAGAACATATTCAACTGTATTTTTTTTGGTTACTTATTCTTTTTTAAGTTGCCCTGCCGGATTTAAAACTGCCTATCTTTAATGCTGTAAAAATATTCTTATTGCCCGTACAGTTTATTGATAAAAAAGGCTGGAGCCTGTAAAAATGCCTGAAAAAAACTATAAAAAAAATATTTGATTTAGAAATCGGTCATGACCCTGAACTGGTCAATCTCTTCCTTGTTCATCTCTTCTAAGAACTGTTCAGCTGCATTCTGAATGTTTTTGCTGGCTGTTATTGCACGTCCGACGACAATTATGTCAGCGCCTGACTTGATAGCTGTCTTGACAACATTCTGGCGGATACCGCCTGCTGTTGCGACAAGAAGCTTTCCGCCTGCTGCCTTTTTGATTGCCGGGATGTCTCCCCAGTTGTAATCTGTTGATTCGTTGTCGATTGCACGGTGCATCTCAACGATGCTTGGGACTGCGTCCATCTTTGCAAGGGTTTTGATGAGTTCTGCGGGTTTTTCCACATTCAGCATGTCGATAACTGAATATATGCCGGTTTTTCTGGCTTCCTTAATGAATTTCTCAATTGTTGAAACAGGTGCAAGACCGGATACAACAACTGCATCTGCAGATGCGTTTGCTGCCATTCTTGCCTCGAGGTTTCCTGTATCAAGTGTCTTTAAGTCTGCAATGATGAATGCATCAGGTCTGATTTTTCTGATGCTGTCGATAACAGAAAGTCCGAACTGTTTGATTAAAGGTGTTCCTGCTTCTATAAGGACGTGATCGTTTTTAGGAACTGCCTTGAGAACTTTCTCAACTGATCCCATGTCAACAAGATCAAGTGCAACCTGCAGGTAAGGGGGGTCCCAGAGTCTGTGGACCTTGAATCCCATAACAGCATGCCCTGCACGGTCCTTCTCGTCCATAAGTGTTTTCTTGTCTGGGAACTTGTCAAATGCACGCTTTATTGCCAGTTTTGTTGAACCGTAATTGTAGCGGTAGATGCGGTTGTAATCCTTTGCATCCGGGTGTAAAAATGCACTTACCAGAAGAACTGTCTCTTCAGCATCGCATTCATCAAAGAGGCCTTCTTCATATGAATCTGCAACTGCCTTTGCAACCGCTGCCTGGACTGCGCCAAACATTGCGTTAACCTGTGCTCCTGTTTTAAGGGTAACTTTTGGTATAATGAGGGTTGCAGGTTTTGTAAGAAGGTTTGGTCTTATTACCGCCAGAAGAGGGGTGTGTCCGGGTGCAAGCTGCGATGCCGCGTTTGCAAATGCCATTCCAACCGGACCTGTTTTATCGCCGATTATAAGGTCGATATGCGCAAGTTCTGCGCCTTCGCCTTCGAGTGCTTCACCAATTAAATACATATGAGGTTTCCTACCTGTGATATATATGGTTTTTACTGGTAAAAAATAGTAAGCTTACAGCCCGGGCTGACAGAATAATTTTCTAAAAAGTGGGGTCGGTGAGATTTGAACTCACGATCGACGGGTCTCTCCGAACATGCGGTTAAACACGCTTTTTTTCATCAGAAATGCAAATCATTTGCATCAGCGCTCCAACGGATCATCACAGGATTTCTCCTCAGCAGACCCATTGTTCATCATACGCAAAGACCGTTGGAGCCCGTCGCCATGCCGGACTAGGCCACGACCCCTCCAAAGATTCCAGTTAATTTAGAACATAATAGAATTTAAGAATTTTGATTTCTTTGTGAAAATAACCCTCTATTTTGAGGATTTGACTTTTATTATGACAGATAAAAAATCCGTCAAATATAATGCCTATTTTGATCAACGTATTATGATATGGCTAAGATAAGCTACGCAAGTGGTTTGTCGGATGTACCTCTTATCGGTGAGACGATAGGGGAGATGCTTGAAAACATCGTAAGTAAATATCCCGACAACGAGGCTCTGGTTGCAGTTGACCAGAACATAAGGTGGACGTACAGCGAATTCCTGAAGAAAGTGGATGAGCTTGCCCAAAGCCTTATGGCACTCGGTGTTGAGAAAGGCGACCGCGTGGCCATCTGGGCAATGAATTATGCCGAATGGGTTGTTGTTCAGTTTGCAACCGCAAAATGCGGTGCGATAATGGTCAATATCAACCCTGCATACAGAACTTTTGAGCTTGAATATGCATTGAAACAGTCAGAGGTTCATACTTTAATTCTTCAGGGGCGCTTTAAAAATTCGGATTATGTCGGAATGCTCTATGAGGCATGCCCTGAGATAATTGAGTCCCGTGCCGGCAAAATCTCAACAGAAAAGTTTCCTTTCCTGAAAAACGTCGTTTTTATGGGGGACATTCCCTACAATGGCATGTTTACATGGGATGAGTTCCTGCAAAAAGGCAAAAATATCAGCCGTGATGAGTTAAAAGAGAGGGAATCAACACTAAATTTTGATGATCCCATAAACATTCAGTACACATCCGGAACAACGGGGTATCCAAAAGGCGTTGTTCTGACTCATCACAGCGTTATGAACAACGGCTATACAATAGGCTCGGGTATGGGCTTTACAGAAAAGGACAGACTCTGTATTCCTGTTCCGTTCTATCACTGCTTTGGAATGGTCTTATCAAATCTTGCCTGTGTCACACACGGAACGACAATGGTTCTTCCGTCTCCTGCATTTGATGCCGAGGCAGTCTTAAAGACAATAGATAATGAGAAGTGCACCGCGGTCCACGGCGTTCCTACTATGTTTATTGCCGAACTTAAGCATCCAAATTTTAACAAATACAAATATGATACACTCAGAACAGGGATTATGGCAGGGTCTCCGTGTCCTGTGGAGTACATGAAGCAGGTGAATGAGAAGATGAACATGAGAGACATTGTAATAGTCTACGGGCAGACCGAAACGTCTCCCGGTGTTACAATGACTACCACAAGTGATCCTCTGGAAAGAAGGGTTACAACCGTAGGGAGAACATTCCCTCATGTTGAATTAAAGATAATTGATCCTGTGACACAAAGGATAGTTCCACGCGGTGAACGCGGGGAGATCTGCGCACGCGGATATGTTGTCATGAAATGTTACTATAACAATCCGAGTGCAACCCATCAGACCATAGATTCAAACGGCTGGAATCATACCGGAGACCTTGGAATAATGGATGACGAAGGCTTTGTAAAGATAGTCGGAAGGTTAAAGGAGATGGTCATACGCGGCGGGGAAAATATATATCCACGTGAGATTGAGGAGTTCTTCCACACCAACAAAAAGATTGAGGATGCCTATGTTATAGGTGTTCCTGATGAAAAGTACGGCGAGGAGCTAATGGTGTGGGTTAAGCTTCGTGACAATGAATCCATGACAGCCGAAGAATTAAAGGAATTCTGCGACGGCAGGATTGCGAAGTACAAAACTCCCCGGTATGTCAAGTTTGTTGACGGTTTTCCTATGACTGTATCAGGCAAGATTAGGAAGCTTGAGATGCGTGATATTTCAATAAAAGAGCTTGGTCTTGAAAAAGAAGCAAATATTGAGACAGCCTGAATTAATTTTAATAATACTTTTTAGTTTTTTCGATTTATTATTTATATCTTAAATCCTGTATATTTTGGGGTTGTAAAAAAGAAAACGGGTTTAATGTATTTTTGGGTTTTTGTTTTAAAATCAAACTCCATCTTCTTTTCTTTTTACAAGTGAGAATGCTGTTTCTGAAGCTTTTTCCAAAACCTCTTCCTCACCTGGTATGTATCCGTCGTGCATAAGGACACGCCCGTTGCAGATTACTGTGTCAACCGCATTTGAGCCTGCCGAATAGACTATGTTTGACTCCGCGTTGTACAACGGTGTCATGCAGGGAATATTTGTTTTTAAAAGAACTATGTCTGCACATTCACCAACTGCCAGTTTTCCATTCCCGAATCCGAGTGCCTTTTTGCCGGACTCTGTCGCCATTATTATTGCCTCGTGTGCCGGAAGCATTGTATCAGAATTCCAGAAGAATTTCTGAAGAATAGCTGCTGTTTTCATCTCTTCAAGGATGTCGAGATTGTTGTTGGATGAACATCCGTCTGTTCCAAGTGTAACATTTGCACCACAGTTCAAAAGTTCCTGGTAGGGCATTGCCCTGTTTACGGCAAGCTTCATGTTTGAGGCAGGGTTGTGTGAAACGGATACTTTTCTTTCTCCAAGAAGTTCACATTCCTCATCACTAAGCCAGCAGCAGTGTGCCGCAAGTGTTCTTTCTGAAAGGCATCCGCATTCATCCAGAAGCTTTGATGGTCTGACGCCGTTTTGCTCAACGCATTCCTTCACCTCGTGTTCTGTCTCACTGAGGTGGATATGAAGCATTATGTCTTTTTCTTTTGAGTAATCAGAAGCCCAACTAAGGCCTTCTTTTGAAACAGTGTATGGTGCATGAGGGCCGACGGCTGCCTTTATTCGTGGATTGTTCATGTTTTTTACATGGTTATAGAGGTTTTCAGTTGCCTTTATCTCTGATTCCCTCTTCTCCTCACTTCCAAAATCAATGAACCCATGTGATAATACGGCTTTTAATCCGCATTCATCAACGGCCTTTGCGGCTGACTCCATGAAGAAATACATGTCGTTGAATGCAACGGTTCCCGAATGTATCATCTCAATGCATGCAAGTTTTGTTCCCCAGTAGACATCGTCTGCCTGAAGGTGTGCCTCAAGAGGCCAGATCTTTTCTGAAAGCCACTCCTGGAGGTGCATATCATCTGCATAACCCCTTAGAAGTGACATTGCCGCATGTGTATGTGTGTTTACAAATCCGGGTGAGGCAACACTTTTTGATCCGTCGATTATAAACTCGGCTTCTCCGAATCTGCCCGAGTAATTATCGGAAATTTCTTCAATGATACAGGAATCGCCTATAAAAATATCTTTTTTATCTCCTTTTACAAGTGTTCCTTTTATCAGAGTTGATCCATTGTCCCTGAAAATATCGGGATCGCTGTTATATTCTGGCATTTTGGTCTCCTTAAAAATTCAAATTCTGAAATATCTGTTATCCGAAGATTTCTATTACCTTCCCAATAATATCTTCTATTCTTTCCTTGTTTTGCCGCGATCTTTCAAGTATTGCATCATATGTTAATTTGTCACTGCAAAGTCCGTTGCAGTAGTTGTCAACGGAGCATATTGCGGCAAAGGGGATCTCAAGCTCGTTTGCAATTGTTGCCTCGCTTGCAACTGTCATTCCGACGACATCCCCTGCACCGGACAGGACCTTTATCTCTGCGGATGTCTCAAAACGTGGTCCTGCGGTCTGGACATATGTACCGCCTGAAATTGTGTCAGGGACATTTTCATGAATCTTTTTTATGAGTTCCTTGTCAACCGAGGGTGCGATGTGGCCTATTGAATTGTTGTGTATGGTTGGAATAGAATACGGGCTGTAATAATCATCCGGAAGGATGATATTTCCAGGTTCTATCTCTTTTTTTAGTGAGCCGACTGATCCGAATGCAATTATTTTGTCGACTCCTGACAGGGATAGTGCGGATATGCATGCGGGAAAGTTTATCTTATGAGGCGGAGTTCTGAACTGATGCCGCATTAAAACAGCAATTTCTCCCATATATACCTCTGCCGGCCCGAAAGGAGTGGCCACAGTTTTTTTATCGAGTTCCGGGATGTCTGCATATAACAGACTTGTCCCTCCTACAATTCCAAGCATTTTTGTTTTCTCACCTTATATTAATAAATAAATCTGAAAGACGCATTGAGATAATTAAAACGCCTTTTTATGCATTATTTCCCCTTTGCAGCAGTCTTTTTTGTGATATGCACATATCTTTCTGTAAAAAACGGTTTCAAAAAAACACCATGTTTTATGAACGTTTTATATGAATTTGTGATTATTAGTTTAATATTTTATATCTGATAATAAGGAATCTGATCATCTGAAATCAGATGGAATTTTTTCATTCTATTTTCTTTGAAATCCTATCAAAACAATTAATGCATTTTATGCACTCATTATTTTTAAATGGGAATATTTCACACTGTCAGTGATGAGGCAATAAAAGCAGGGGAATGTACTGATGTTTATTTTCTACGGACCGAGGATATCCTCACGGTTGAGGATAAAAATCCCAAAGTCACTGTGGAAATTACCGCTGCATCAATTCCAAATGAATGGGGTGTCTTATGCGGTCTTGATGACGCGTTAAAGCTTCTTGAGGGTCTTTTCGTTGATGTTTATGCAATGCCTGAGGGCAGTATATTCTATCCCGGAGAGCCGGTTATGAGAATAACAGGCAATTACAGGGACTTTGGAAGGTTTGAAACTGCACTTTTGGGCTTTTTGTCCCATGCATCAGGCATCGCCTCTTCTGCAGCGCTGATAAAAGCTTATGCGGGAAGCATTCCTGTTTATTCATTCGGCTCAAGACGGCAGCATCCGGCGATCTCAGAGATGATTGAGAGATCCGCATGGATAGGCGGTGTTGACGGTGCAAGCAACACATGTTCTCCGGCAGGGATTCCTCTTGCAGGCACAATGCCGCATTCCTTTGTTATGTGCTATGACAACCCTAATGATGCATGGGTTTCTTTTGACAGGCATGCACCTGCGGAGGTTTCAAGGGTGATGCTCTGCGATACGTTTTGTGATGAGAAAAGAGAGGCACTTGCTGCCGCCAAAGCAGGGGCTGCCGCCGTCCGGCTTGATACCCCGCGTTCACGAAAGGGAGATATGCGGGCTATAATTGAAGAGGTCAGATGGGAGCTTGATGTAAACGGTTTTTCTGACGTGGGGATATTTGTCTCCGGCGGTCTGAATCTTGAGGATATCGCTGATTTCAGTGATATTGTGGATGCATTCGGAATCGGGGGCGCGATTGCAAATGCGCCGGTCATTGATTTTTCTCTTGATATTATTGAGATTGATGGCAAACCAGTCTCCAAAAGAGGTAAAAAGAGCGGGGTTAAGGAGGTTTACGAGTACGAGTCCGGAAACCACATAATGCTCCCCGCAAATATTCCTGCACCTGAGAATGCAAGGCAGATGATGAAAATATTTATAAAAGACGGCCAGATTCTAAATATTCCTGATATGCAAAAATCGCGTGCAAGAGTCCTCTCTGCACTTTTAAAATTCACATGAGATTATTTATTCTGCCCTGATTAAAGGAGGGCAGAAAATATACCCTGTTTTTAATCTTATAATGGCGTTTTTAAAAAAAGTAAGATTTTTTAGCGTGTGTATTCGCCTTTAATCCATCTGAGATCGGCTCCCTCAATTACTGCACCTGTAAGATCTGCGTTTGTGAGATCCGCACCCCTCAGGTCGGCATAACTTAAGTCTGCATCCTTAAGATTGGCCCCGCGGAGGACTGAATAATCAAGTTTTGTCCCTATCAGGTCTGCACCTGAAAGATCCGCACCTGTAAGATCTGCAAGCGTAAATTTGGCGCCATGAAGGTCTGCATTTCGCATATCCGCACCTGCAAGTATAGCCTTGTACGCATTTATCCCTGAAAGATCGGCACCTTCCAGGTATGCGCCGCTGTAATCAAGATATGATATGGACTCCGGCATCACAGACTCTTTTGTAGTGTTTTTTGAGGGAGTGCAGAGATCTGCTGCCATATATCCGGAATAAAGAAGTATATTTCCAATGACTGAGGCCACAAGTATCACAATTGTGATAATAAGCAGTTTTAGCATAGTTTTTTCTTCCATATTTTGACCCCTTTATTATCATTTAAACAAAGAATCTCTGAGAATTTATACATTATCCATCATTTGTCAAATTAAAATAGTTGATTTTAATTATTGGGATTATTTATGAACAGTATTTTTTGAGTTTTGATCTTTAATTTTCATCATTTCCGCTTATAAGAAAGCCTCCATATGATATGAGCCATAAGGCAAGAGGGTATGCTATCAGCCTTTCAAACCCTCCGGGGCCTAAAAGGCTGTAGGTTTTTGTAACCATTACTATTAATGAAATAAGGCCGGTAGCCCCGAGTATTACCGATAGGAAACAGAACGGCTTTTTAAGCCACCTCCCTGATTCTGCTGCGGCAAGGGAACCGGACAGAAAGGCTGTACCTGCGGATATATAATGAAGAATTCCCATATCCTCCGGAAATACCCCGACAAATAGAGCTCCAAGCCCTGCGATCGCCATCAAGTACAAATATGGTCTTTCCGGGTGAATTTTTATGAGGATTAATGCGGCAAAAAACACCAGTATTCCAAAAATTATTGTTGATATGTTAAATATTATCTGAACATCAAAAGGACCCACACCAAGATCACTTATATAATTGGTTCTGACAGAATACCCGGGATAGAGGGCTTCTGAAATTATCAGTGCATATATCCAGATAATAACTCCTGAAATTAGTAATGCACCGGCAGTCTGCACCCGCAGAAGAGAATCACGCACCATCAGATTTTAGTATTGCTATCAATATGTTTAGGTTTTGTGCAGGTTTGGCTCTCTAAAAAGATATCAGTTTTAATTTTAGAATAAAAAAGGTCTGTTTTTTAAAAAACAGGTGCCAGGCCTGTCAGTGCAAGTATGATGCACACCGTCAGGGGGATTGTCAGATTGTCATCAACCGGAGATAAAAGTTCGGTTATTCCTGCAACAACTGATAATAAAATGGCGGTTACGGGGGATGTAAATATTAAAAGAACAGCTGCGGATGCAAATATTCCCGCAAGTGTTCCTTCAAGTGTTTTTTTACCGAATATTTTTGTTTTTCCGAAATTCACTCCCGCAACTGTTGTCACACTGTCAAGAACAGAAAGGACAATTATTGATGTTATTGTAATTTCGCTTCCAAAAAACTGCAGGCAGAACAGGACTCCGACAAAGAAGAACAGGGCGCCTTTTCCCGGAAAGGAGCCCTCTCTTTCAAGCTTGTCGATAAGATATGAGAAAAGCGGAATTTTTATTCCTCTCGATACTGCATCTGCGATAATAACTCCTATGAATATCACGGCAACAAAGGTATAGAGTGCAATCTGTGTATCTGCAAAATATATGAATGCACATATTAAAAGCCCGAACAGCAGATGCGAAAACTGTCTGTATATCTCTTTCACACTTATCTGTTTTCAGGTGAATTGCATTAAATATGATTGTTTTTATGCATTTTCCAGCGGAGATAAAACGAAACTATATTTATTATTTACATGCCTATATCATAAGGCAGTTATAACGGGCTGGTAGATCAGGGGAAGATCGCTACCTTGGCATGGTAGAGGCCGCGGGTTCAATTCCCGCCCAGTCCATTCTTTTCCTCTAATAATTTTTATATTTTGATTATTTCAATTATTTCTATTATTTCTATTATTTCTAAATAGTCTGCAGGCTGTGTTCTTTTTCTGCATGAATCTGTTTTGAATATAATTTTGAATACATTATTGATTTGGAAGTCTGAGAATCCTGTTTCTCACCAGGCAATAATTTCCCGAACCGGGGTTCTTCTTTCAAAAAGTCTTTTTCCTGTGAGGTGGATAAGTAACAGTATAGGTGATCCTTAATTGAGTTTGAAAGACTGGCTAATCCCCCAGGACAAGCATTTTTTTGATCTGTTTGAGCAGCAGGCTGAAACTTTGAAAAAAGCTGCGACACATCTCCATTATATGACTGAGAACTTTGATGACATCAAAAACCAGTGCCATAAGATGAAAACCTATGAGCATGCCGGAGACGACATTACACATTCCATATATCAGCTTTTAAACAAGAGTTTCATAACCCCTATTGAACCTGAGGAGATCTCCCGTCTTGCATCAGGACTTGATGATATCATCGACTCAATTGATGATACTGCCAGAAAGATGTTTTTCTATGACATCGGCTCAACTGACAAATACATGCTTGAATCAACAAAACTAATCCATATGCAGGCAGAAGAGCTTGAAAAGGCTGTTTTGGAGATCAGGAATCTTAAAAATCCAAAGAAGATTGAAGAGCACTGCATTGAAGTAAACCGCCTTGAAAACCTCGCGGATGATATTTTGGCAATTGCCTTACAGGAGCTTTTCAGGACCAATGATGCAATAAGAATCGTAAAACTAAAGGATATTTATGAGACGCTTGAGGCCACAACAGACCGATGTGAGGATGTAGCAAATGTCCTTGGCGATATTGCTATTAAACATACCTGATAAATCATGGATATAATAGTAATAATTATCGGGATAACGCTCGCCCTACTGTTTAATTTTGTAAACGGGCTCAACGATGCCGCAAACTCAATTGCAACCGTTGTTGCAACAAAGGCACTCACTCCGTTTAAGGCAGTAATGCTTGCAGCGTTTTTCAACATGGTAGGCCCTTTATTATTCTCGACAGCAATAGCCAAAACCATAGGCAAGGGAATTGTCGAGTCATCTTTTCTTACAACAAATCTTATCCTTGCCGCAATGGTCGGTGCAGTCCTCTGGGTATTTCTCGCTTCATATTTTGGTGTACCTGTATCAAGCAGTCATGCCCTTGTGGGCGGACTTCTTGGCGCCGGAATTGTAATGGGCGGTATGGGTGCAATAATCTGGCCTGAACTTACCTCTGTTGTGATGCTCTTTATTTACGCAATTGCAGGCGGAATTTTGGTTTCAGGACTGTTTGTGCTTGTGGGCATTTATCAGGGAGATGACTGGAAAAAGTATCTTGCAATCTCTTTTCTTGCCGGCATTTCAATAACCGTTCCTCTTCTGATAATTACAGGGACTCTTGCAGTAACAGGAATTTTTGCAGTTATTGTCTTTATTGTGGTCTCGCCGATGCTTGGTATGGTGTCTGCATTTACTCTTGGAATTATTATTATGAGAATTTTCAGGAATAAATCGCCGAAAAAGATTGAAAAAGGATTCAGGCCGTTTCAGATACTGACAGGCGCCCTTCAGGCTATTGGTCATGGTGCAAATGATGCGCAAAATGCCATGGGAATGATTACTGCAATGCTCTTTGCGTCAGGAATCATCGCCACATTTGAGGTTCCCATATGGGTTATTCTCTCATCCTGCCTTGCCATATCTCTCGGGACACTGCTTGGCGGATGGAAAGTCATTGATAAGATGGCGAATAAAATAACAAAAATAAGACCTTATCAGGGGCTTTCGGCATCTGCGGCCGGAAGTGCTGTTTTAGCCCTTATGACATCCTTTGGTGTTCCTGTCTCAACAACCCATGCGATAAGCGGGTCAATTATGGGTGCCGGAATTACAAGGGGCTATGCATCTGCTGTCAGGTGGAGCAATGTCCGTGAAATTGTTGCGGCATGGTTTTTGACAATACCCTGTGCGGCAGTCGTCTCCGGAATTGTTTATTTCTTATACGCATCAGTTTTTATCTGAAAGGCTGTATTCCCCTTTAAATTTTACCTGAATTCTTCCTTTTTTTACTGTTTTTCTCTCAGAATATGCTTTAAAAACGTTTTTTTTTTTGGAGATGTGATTTATTAAAAGCCTTCAAATGACTATATTTTAGTGTCATGACAATCAAATTTTGATTATGGGCAGTTTTAATATCAAAAAAAGTATTAAAAAAATTCCTTTTATTCTTGCAGTCATGCTGTTTGGTCTGGTAATTGCATGCGGATGTGTAAACAGCAATAATCCGCCGGCTGATGAGGCTTCTGCTTTATCGGATAATACCTCCGCAGGTTATGAGATCGATTATTCAGACACATATAACTGGCTTTCACAGCCAAAACCAGAAAAAGAGGTGGACGTATTCTATGTATATCCGACGGTAAGCAGCAATGAATCCGGCTCAATGCTGATTTCAGATGATACTGACCGGGCTCTTGCACAGGGTATTCTCAAAGCACAGGCAAGTGTCTATGAATCGAATGCAAACATTTTTGCACCGTATTACCGCCAGATGACAACCGGCGTTGATATGTCCGGGTGTGCACTTGCAACCGATACCGCGGAGTTTAAACAGGGTGCAGAGGATGTTTCGGCAGCGTTTGACTACTATATTGAGAACTTAAACGAAGGCCGTCCTTTTATACTCGCAGGCCACAGCCAGGGAACAATGGCGCTTATTGAACTCATAAAAAACCGTTTCGGAGACGATGAAGAACTCCGCAGCCAAATGGTTGCAGCATACCTGATTGGATACACGGTAACAGATGATGATCTTAAAAAGGCAGGAGTTGCCGCCGCAGAAGGCCGCGATGACACCGGAGTTGTAATAACCTACAATACACAGTCTCCAACCTCGGTTGGCGGGCCGATGCTTATGGAGGGTGCACACTGCATCAATCCTTTGAACTGGAAGACTGATTCCACATACGCAAACGCCTCCGAAAATCTCGGTGCAAGATTTTATGATGATGCAACAGGAGAGTTTCTGCGTGAGGTTGTAAATTACTCTGATGCACAGATTAACATGGAAACAGGTGCACTGACCACAACAATTCCAAAAGGTGAGAATCTGGACATCGGCTCGTATCCGGAAGGCGTCTATCACCGCTATGACTATGCATTCTGGTACAGAAACCTTGAACAGAATGTCGGCGAAAGAATTGCGGCATATCTGGAGAACAGCTAAAGAAAAACTATATTTTTTTTATTTTATTCTAAAAATTTCTCAGTCTGCCGTATTCTTTTCTTCATAATACCTGCATAAATCCTTAATCTCACAAATATCACATGCAGGTTTTCTTGCATCACAAACCGCTCTTCCATGCGAAATTAAAAGAAAATTTATCTCTCCCCAGACTTTTTTTGGAAGAAGTGCGGTCAGATCCTTCTCTATTTTATCCGGGTCCGTGTTTTCTGTCATCCCCAGACGAAAAGCAACCCTTTTTACATGTGTGTCAACCGCAATTCCCTCATTTAATCCATAAGCGTGGTTCAGAACAATATTTGCAGTCTTTCTCCCGACACCCGGGAGTTTTACGAGCTCTTCTATTTTATCCGGGACAGTGCCCTTGAAATCGCTGCATAAAAGTTTTGATGCCGCTATTATGTTTTTTGCCTTGGAGTGATAAAATCCGGTGCTCTTGATTATTCTTTCAACATCAATTATATCCGCTTCTGCAAGGCTTTTACAGTCTGGATATCTTTTAAAAAGTTCTTTTTTTACTATATTTACAGTTTTATCTGTTGTCTGTGCAGAGAGAACTGTCATTACAAGAATCTGAAACGGGTTTTCAAACTCAAGAAAACAAAGATTTGTATCCTTACTGATGTAGATTTTTTTAAGAACTGAATATATTCTGCAAGCTTTTTCAGTCTGCATAAAAGAAAACCACTTAAATGGGGTAGGGCAGATTCGAACTGCCGTCAAAGCGTCCCAAACGCTCTAGGATGGACCAGGCTACCCTACTACCCCGTTTGTGACATCATATATTCCACTGTGATATTAAAAAATGTGCCGATTTAATATTGAAAATGTATCAGAGCGGCAGAATATCTTTTTTTGTGTTGCTTACAAAGGATCCGGAGAAACTGCCCTTTAAAAGTGCATCCGTAAGGTTTTTCGGATTGTTTCCGTCAAGAACAATCAGGGGTATCCCGCTTCTCTGGATTATTTTTGCAGCGACAAGATCAATTACATTGTTTGAGCCCGCACCCATCTTTCCGGCTGAGACTATATTTATCAGTTCATCAGGGGTCATGTAATCGTATTTTGTTGCATTGCTGTTCTTTTTAGGATCTTCGGAGTAAATGCCGTCTATTGATGTCAGATTTATCAGGAGATCTGCTTTTACTCTCTCTGCAAGAACGGCAGATACCGCATCTGTTGTCTGTCCGGGTGTAACGCCGCCCATTACTACAATTTTGCCGGATTCAGCGTATTTTAAGGCGTCAGTATAGTTCTCTGCAACAGCCGGATATGCTGAGCCGCCGACTGCCCAGGAGAGAAGTGAAGCATTTATTCTTGTTATCAGTATTCCAAGTTCGTCTGATGTAGCCTCGTCGATTTCAAGGGAGCGCGCAATACCAATATATCTTCTGGCCTCTCCCCCGCCGCCTATTACTACAAAGACCTGATAAATTTTTGATAATTCAGTCAGAACATCACAGTACTGTTTAATATTATTTGATTCAAGAGAAGGGACAAGAATAGAGCCGCCAAGTGATATTACAATTTTTTTCATATCAGAACTAAACTTTGGTTATAATACCATATATTCTTTCTAAAAGATCCACAAAACCATGGGAATAATCATTACTGATGAGTGCAGAAAAAGAATCATTATGTGGGGGTTTTTTTAATGCATGAATGCCGGCTTTACGAAAAAAAAGGTAACAACTCTGTAAGATGCGGTCTCTGCAGCCACAGGTGTACAATTGCTGATACAAAAACAGGAATCTGTGGAGTCCGGATGAACAGAAACGGTATATTATACGCTGAAAGTTATGGAAAGGTGAGTGCTGAGGCTGTAGATCCCATAGAAAAAAAGCCTCTAAATCATTTTCTTCCCGGAACGAATGTATACTCGCTTGGCGGCATCGGATGCAACTTTAAGTGCAGCCACTGCCAGAACTGGGAGATTTCTCAGTGTACAACAGCAGGATTTCTTCATTCCCTAAGCCCTGAAAAGGGTGTTTTAAAGGCAAAAGATTACCATTGCAAAAGTATTGCCTGGACATATAACGAGCCTACAATCTGGCATGAATATGCAATGGATATGGGAACAATCGCACGCCGTGAAGGTCTTGGCACAATTTATGTGACAAATGGATATATGACAGAAGATGCAGTGTCAGAACTTTCCGGAATGCTTGATGCATTCAGGGTTGATATAAAAGCCTTTACAGAGGATTTCTATCGCACAGTCTGTAAAGCAAAACTTCAGCCTGTTTTGGATGCGACAATAAAGGCAAAAGAGTGCGGTATGCACATAGAAACAGTAACACTTCTGATTCCGGGCATAAATGATTCTGATGAAGAGATAAAGAATCTCGTAAGATGGATATATGAAAATCTCGGTGAAGACACGCCTGTTCATTTCACAAGGTTTCATCCGGATTACAATATGACTGACATCGGCCCTACTTCGATTAAAACACTCGAAAAAGCATACCAGCTTGCAAAGGCTGCCGGAATCAGATATCCCTATCTTGGAAATGTTGCATCCCATCCTTTTAGCAATACATGGTGCCACAACTGCGGGGCACTCCTTATAGAACGCCATGGATTCACACAGAATAATGTCAGCTTAAAAGGTAACATCTGCGAAAAATGCGGTGCAGAGATACCTGTTGTAAATTCGGTCTGATAACAGGAATTTCATGAAATTATTAATAAGGATACAATTTTGGAATGAATGATGAGAATCTTTTTCTGACAGACAGAATGCTTGGCGTTTTGACCCGCTATCTCAGATTTATGGGATATGATACAAAGAGTGCGGTCTCTCTGACTGCGGGGGACAGCCGTGAGGATACTGTTCTTTTAGATATTGCAAAAGAAGAAGGGCGATATCTTTTAACACGTGACAGGGAGCTTGCAGAAAGAGGTAAAAATTATTCTGCCGTTCTTTTAAAGTCTGATGATGTGCTCTGTCAGGTAAAGCAGCTTTTTTTAGCAGGATTAATTGACGGCTCGCATTCACTTGGTATGCAGAGATGCGTTGTCTGCAATACATCTCTTCGGCCTGCCTCTTCGGATGATATTAATAACACTCCTTACGCCCCGTCTGAAAAAAAAGAGCTGAAATTCATGTGGTGCCCTTTGTGCAGGAAGCTTTACTGGACAGGAACACACTCTTTAAATCTGGAAAAAAGGCTTAAAAAAATATTTGACCGGTGATCTTTTTATCAGAGCCATCCCTGTTTTTTCCAGTAATCATACTCGGATTGCCACTCGTCTTTGTTGAGAGTGATTATATATTTCATCCTTTCTCTCATCTCGGTGTGAAGCATTTCCTGTTCAGGCCAGGTCTCCTTTTTCTCAATTGCGTCAAAAAGCTTCTCTCCCATTAAAAAAGCCTCGTCTTTTACATCGGAAAACCCGTCGGGATTTGCTCCGATATCAATGTTTATCTTTCCGACAGTATTTGCACCGAGAATTAAAAGAGTATTGTTGAGATAATCACAAACAAGTCCTGAGTTTGAACCGCCTGCGGTTGATACCGAAAATCCGTATTTTCCGTTAAATCTCTGACAGTGAATGGAGTCGGCAAGTCTGTCCAGAAATACCTTCATCTGTGCAGATACGGAATTGATATAATTGGGAGAGCCCAGGATTATCCCGTCGCTCTCTAAAATTGCCACCAATATATCCTTAAAATCATCCTTGTGGACACATTTGCCTTTTTTGTAGCATACACCGCAGCCAGTGCAGAATTTAATCTCTTTTTTGCAGAGGTTTATGAATTCTGTTTTTGCCCCCTTTTTTTCCGAACCCAAAAGTCCCTGTTTTACAAGAGACATTGTGCTGCTTTTTTTGCCTCTTGGACTTGCGCATAATCCGATGATCTTCATTTGTAATCCTCTGTTACATCAACTCCGATTGCATAGTTCATGTTACATTCGCCATCCAGGCTTACAGTAAACGCCTTATGATCGCCCTCATCTATTACTTCAAAAAATCTGCTCTCACTATCAACAGTATCTCCTGTAACCGGGTCTTTTAAGGCACATCTTATCATTACATTCATTGCAGGCCCCTGCCCTGAATTTTTAACGTCTATTAATGATGTATAGTAACATGACCCGTCCGGTCTGTAGTGCTGTTCGGGGAGTGATATGGTTTGTTCAAAGCTGCGTGAACCTGTCTGTCCTGACTGCGTTGTTGTGCATCCGGAAATTAATATTGCTGAAATAATAATCAAAGCAAGCATAATGTGTGGCATTTTAGGAATAATTTTCATAATTGTTAAATCCTGCATTTTTAAGTGATTATTGTCCGGAAGGGAATAAATGTTTTCACAAATTAATAATAAAATAACGACTGATATCTCTTCAACAGTATTAATAAAAATGTTCATGTAAAATTAATTTCTGATATTTGGTGGAATAAATATGAAAACAATCATTCTTGCAGGCGGGACCGGCACCCGTCTGTGGCCCCTGTCACGTGAATATTATCCCAAGCAGTTTCTGAATATCAATGGCAATTCCCTGTTTCAGAATACTTTTCTGCGAGCCCTGAAATTAAGCAGCCCCGAAGAGATAATCGTTGTAACAAACGAGCTTTACCAGTTTATTGTCAAAAATCAGATAGAAGATCTCGGATTTGAAATTCCGGAAAATCATATTCTAAAGGAGCCCGTTGGCAAAAATACCCTACCGGCAATTATGTGGGGCGTAAAAGAGATCTGCAGGGACGATGATGATTGTGAGATTATAGTCTTTCCAAGTGATCATGTCCTATCTGATGAGTCTGTTGATATCTTTAAAAAGGCAGCAAAACTTGCAAAAGATCACATTGTTGTCTTTGGAATAAAACCGGACAGCCCGAACACCGGCTATGGATATATAAATCCCGGGAAACCTCTTGAATCCGGATATGAAGTCTCTGAGTTCAAGGAAAAACCGGATTTAAAGCTTGCAGAAAAATATGTTTCTTCAGGCTACCTATGGAACAGCGGGATATTTTTCTTTTCATCCCGCACTTTTCTTTCAGAAACAGAGAGGTATCAGCCGGGAATGGCAGCAGGATTTGCCTCTGAAGAGGTGGATTATAAAAAGCTTGATTCAGTCTCAATAGATTACGGCCTTCTTGAAAGATCAGAAAAGATTGCGGTTGTTATGCTTGACTGTTTCTGGAGTGATCTTGGAAGCTTTAAATCCATGTATGAGATGAAGACTCCTGATGAGAACGGAAATGCAGGCGATGCGGAATTTTTGAATTCAACGGGAAATTTCGTATCATCCGGCAACAAAAAAGTTGCACTTATCGGAATTAACAATACTGCTGTCATAGATACCGGTGATGCACTTTTAGTATGTGATCTTAACAGTACCGAGTCTGTCAGGGAAATTGTCAGACTCTATCAGGAGAGGGGGGATGATATTGCAAAGTATCATCTGACAGTCAACCGGCCATGGGGTTCTTACACCGTTCTTGAATCCCGTGAATTTTTTAAGATAAAGAGAGTTACGGTAAAACCGGGAAGCATACTTTCATTACAGAAACATTATCACAGAAGTGAGCACTGGGTTGTTGTCAGCGGAAGTGCTGAAGTTACTGTTAATTCAGGCACAAAAACCCTTTCACGTGGAGAAAGCACTTATGTTCCGGCAGGTGTTATTCACAGGCTTGCAAACAAAGGCAAAATTCCGCTTGAGGTAATAGAGGTTCAGATAGGCGAATACCTTGACGAAGATGATATTGAAAGATTTGATGACGCCTATGGCAGAGTCTGAAGCTTAAAAAACCAGAATTTAAAAAAGAATTTTTAATTTTCAGATTTTAATGAATCTGCCTTTTTAACGAAGTAGTAGCCGGCAGTCAGGGCAAGCACTATTGCACCTATTCCGATCAGCTCGAATTCTGTTGCAGATGCAGGGTCTATTACTATTATTTTTCTTGAAATTGCGATTATTGCAAGAATTATGACAATTCCTACTTCTATTTTCTTTGTCTCAATAAAGGATTTAATGGTGTCCATCAATTCAAGGCCTATTAAAATTAAAAGGAAGAACTCAAAGAAGCCTAAAATTCCTGCATTCTGGAGCAGATATGGTGAATCATCAAAAAAAAGGTCATATAATACCATGGTGATGAGTTCATACAATGAAAAGATGACTACAAAAGTAAGAACTATCATCAGGATGATATAAACCGCGGTCTGGATATTTGTTATGCCATTTAGGATTTTGTGGTTCATTTTCCTTTCTGAATGTCTATTTTAATAATATATATTGATAGTTATGTTTGATTTTAAAGGATTTATTTTATGGTGATTACCTTAAACATCAACTGAAAATGATTTTTTCCCTGATTTTTTTATTTCATCAAATTTTTTCTTAATGCTTTCCGCAGAAATCCGTTCTGATAATTAAGGGTCCGTCTGGTTCAAATGCGTAATGAGATGGATTTGTCACGAGATCTGATACATTTATCTTCATCTCAATCAGGTTTTCGTAGCTGAAAAGTTCAGAATTAATGTCATTTCCCAACAGGTATGATATCTGAATTCCGTTGAAGCTTTTTTTAGCCGCTATTATCTCTTCCATGTTTTTTCCTTGGACAACATTGGCTATATTTTTTCCCTATGTGAATGTATTAAGATATAACAGACGTTGTTGTGTTCTCTGCAGGACATAAATACGGGGGTGATTGGAAAGATGGAGTTAAAATATGTCCCAACAACCTGTCCATACTGCGGGACAGGATGTTCCTTTAATCTTGTGGTGGTTGACGGCAAAGTAGTTGATACTGCTCCCTATCAGCGTTCTCCTGTAAATGAGGGCAAATTGTGTGCAAAAGGAGCTTATGCCCATGAGTTCATCAATTCACCTGATAGGCTTAAGACACCTCTTATTAAAAAGAACGGCCGGTTTGAAGTAGCATCATGGGATGAGGCCATAGCTCTTATCGCAGAGAAATTCAGCCAATATAAAGGGGAAAAATCGGCCGTAATCTGCTGTGCACGTGCATCAAATGAGGACAATTATGCAATGCAGAAGTTTGGCCGTGTTGTCCTGCAGACTCCTAATATTGATCACTGTGCCAGACTGTGTCATGCACCTACTGTGGCAGGACTTGCCGGGATATTTGGTTCCGGTGCGATGACAAACTCAATCAGTGATCTTTCAGAGACCAATTGTGCGTTTATCATCGGAAGCAACAATTTTGAGGCGCATCCTCTTATCGGACGCAGGATTATGCAGGCAAAAAGAAAAGGGGCAAAGATAATTGTCTGTGATCCGCGCTGCACTCCAACAGCCGGACAGGCACATCTGCATATAAAGCATTATTCAGGTACTGATATCGCCCTTCTAAACGGCATGATGCACTATATCATCAAAAACGGATGGGAGAACCGGGAGTTTATTGAGGCCAGAACTTCTGGTTATGAGGAATTCAGGGACAATATCATGCAGGATGAGTACAGCCCTGAGAATGTCTCAAAGATTACAGGTGTACCGGAAGAGGATATCAAAAAAGCATGCCGGTGGATTTGTGAGGCTGAAAGGACTGCTGCAGTTTACACACTCGGACTTACACAGCATACCTGCGGTGTTGATAATGTCCGCTCAATAGGATATCTTCAGATGCTTACCGGCAATATCGGAAAACCCGGTACCGGTGTAAATCCCTTAAGAGGGCAGAATAATGTCCAGGGTGCCTGCGATATGGGAGCACTGCCTGATGTTTTTCCGGGGTATCAGAAGGTATCTGACCCGGTGTCTGTTAAAAAATTTGAGGATGCATGGGGGTCGGAAATTCCGGCAAAGACCGGCCTTACAATTCCTGAAATGATTGATGCATTTGCAGATGAGCCTGAAAAATTAAAGTGCCTGTACATAATGGGTGAAAATCCTATAATTTCCGATCCTGATATTGCACATGTGGATAAAGCACTAAAAAACGTTGAATTTCTTGTTGTTCAGGATATATTCCTTACAGAAACTGCAGAATATGCTGATGTTGTTCTTCCTGCACTGTGTTATGCTGAAAAAAACGGCACCCAGACAAACACTGAACGTCGTGTACAGAGACTGAGAAAAGCACAGGAAGGTCCGGGAGTTTCCAGAAACGACTGGCAGATAATAGCTGATATTGCTAAAAAAATGGGTTGTGGCGAAAAATTTTCATGGACCAGCTCTTCTGAAGTGTTTGATGAGATGGCAGCCTTAACACCCCAGTATTTTGGTATCAACTATGAGCGTATTGAAAAACAGGGTCTTCAGTGGCCGTGTCCCGGGCATGATCACCCTGGAACAGAGGTGCTTCACTCAGAAACATTTAAGGGAATGCCTGATGGCAGGGCAGTCTTTTCTCCGGTAAAACATCGTCCGCCGGCAGAAGAGACTGATGAAAACTACCCTTTTATTTTGACAACCGGTGTCACAATCTGGCACTGGCCTTCCGGGACCATGACACGCAGGTCCAAAACCCTTAATTATGAATGTCCGACCGGGTGGATTGAGATCAATTGCGAGGATGCAGACGAACTTGGGATTTTGGAAGGTGATATTGTTACAGCCTTTTCACGCAGGGGTGAAGTTGATGTTCCTGCAAGGGTTACTCCGGATATCAAAAAAGGTGTGATGTTTATGCCGTTTCACTTTTGGGAATGCAGGGCGAATTGGATTACAAACACTGAGTATGATCCCATATCAAAGACACCTGAGTACAAAGTCTGTGCAGTTAATATAAGACGAAAAGAGGGGGCCTGATGGCAGCAAAAGGAGATCTGATATATGCATCGGCATTAAATGCCGATATTCTTGCAAAAGGTGAATGCGGGGGTGCTGTAACAGCCCTTTTAAAATATGCACTTGAGAGCAGACTTGCTGACGGCGTTCTCACTGTTGAGAAGGGAGTGGATCTGTACGATGCAAAGCCGGTTTATATAACAGATCCTGCTCTCCTCATAAATTCAGCAGGCTCTCTCCACTGCGGGACACTTCTTATTCCAAAACTGATAAAGAAATATTTCAATGGTGCAAGGGACTTAAAGATTGCAGTCACTCTTAAAGGCTGCGATGCAAAGGCAATGTATGAGCTTGCAAAAAGAGAGCAGATTAATCTTGATAATCTCATAATGATTGGCCTTAACTGCGGAGGTTCGTTATCACCGGTACCTGCCCGCAATATGATCTCAAAGAAGTACGGGATAGATCCTGACTGCGTTTTCAAAGAGGAGTTTGACAAAGGCAAATTCATCATCGAATATGACGGGGGGGAGAAGGGAATTTCTGTCAATGAACTTGAAGAGGAGGGATACGGCCGCCGCCTCAACTGTCAGCGCTGCATGACAAAAATACCCCGTCAGTGTGATCTTGCATGCGGAAACTGGGGTTTTGTCGGGGATGGATCCAAAAAGGCAACATTTATTGAGATCTGCAGTGAGAAAGGTGCAAATCTTGTAACAAAAGCAGAATCCGCCGGTGCAATCTGTGTGTCGGACGCTCCTGAAAGTGGGATTGCGGTGCGATCAAAGATTGAAAAATCAATGCTTCTGCTTGCCGGCAAGGCACGTGAGAAACAGTTTGCAATGCTTGGAAGCGGAAAAGAGCGTCTTAATTTTATACTGGAGGAGACTTCCATGTGTATAAAATGCTACCAGTGCATTGAGAAATGCCCTGTATGCTATTGTGTGGAATGCTCCACAAAGAAGCCTTATTTTGTTCCTCCCGGAAGGATTCCTCCGCCTTTTATGTTTCATCTTATCCGCTACTCGCATATAGCAGACTCCTGCATAAACTGCGGGCAGTGTGAGGAGCTTTGTGCGATGGATATTCCAAATTCCCTTTTTATGCATGCGATACAGGTTGAGATGGAAGAAATGTTTGGTTATGTTCCGGGAGAAGATCTGGGTCTTCCTGTACTTGCACTTGTTGAGGAATCGCAGGAGAGAAAGCGTCTTTTGGATACAGGTTGTGATCAGATATTTGATATATTTAAAAACTGATGCCTTTTGCGGTGAAAACCTGGAAAAAACAGTTATTTTTAGTTTCCTTGAAGTCCTCTGTAAAAAGAAGTTATCTGTTTCTCCTCTGAGAAATCAAAATCTACTCTTTTTTTCATTTCCTATGGCCTTCACATCATCAATACTGTAATTTCCCTCTTCAACAATAGTGTCTTTAACGACATAGAAAGGAATTATCATGACTGCTGCCACAATAATGGCTGCAGCTGCAAGGATTACCAGCAGAATAACAAGAAAGATAATACCAATTACAAGATACTCGAGGAAAGAGAGGATAAGTATCACTGCCGCAATAACTGCAATTGCTGCCAGTGCCACCCCCCCGGCCCTCCCTGCTTTTGTATTGCTCTCCATTAAAAAACCTCAGATGCCAATATTAAATCCGCCTCCGCCGCTTGAATTTGAGGGCTGCGGTAGGAACGGAATGAGTGAGTTTGCAAGCTGCGGGAGTGTCATTGACTGGATAATAATTTTTCCCGGGCCTGTAAGGGTTGTTAGGAAAAACCCTTCTCCGCCGAACATCGCGGTTTTAATGCCGCCTGCTGCCTGAATGTCGTAGGCAACCGAAGGTTCCCATCCTACAACATGTGCTGTTGAAATCTTGTATACCTGTCCGGGCTTAAGATCTATCTCTACGAGATCACCGCAGGCATGGAAGAATACCATTCCGGTTCCTGAGATATGCTCTAAAATAAGCCCTTCTCCACCAAAGAAAGTTGAACCAAGTTTTTTCTGGAATGCTATCTCCCAGTTGACACTCTTCTCAGCGCATAAGAAGGCGTCTTTCTGGACGAGAAACTCTTTATTTGTTATATCCATGGCATAGATCTTTCCTGGAGCGTTTCCGCCAAATGCAACAACACCCTGTCCGCCCAGGCTTGTAAAGTTTGTGACCATGAATGATTCGCCTGCAAGCTTTCTTTTAATGCCCTTAAAAAGCCCTCCCTGAAGTTCGGCCTTCATATCAATGTTTCCACTCATATAGACCATTGCGCCTGCCTCGGCCCATACGGTCTCTTCGTTTTCAATCTCCATTGTGACAAACTGAAGGTTGTCACCTGATATGCTGTATTTCATAATCTCTCTCTTAAATACTGGGTGCATTCGCAAAATAAAATCTTTTTGCCGTTTTGATAAATATGGTGGGGGGCAGAATGCTTATTCATGCGTGCAGTTATATTTGTGACACCTTGATCTGAACAATAAATTTTACTTTCGCACCACACACGCCCGATGCTTATCCATAGGGACATTATTACATAATCCCAATGGCTCCATACAATGCCGGCAAAATAGCCGTGTTTCAAAACCGCTTCAATCTTGTTAATGCAGATGAGGATATACTACTCCCTGCACTGGAGTCAATAATCAATCAAGAACAAAGACCTTTATGCCTTTACATCTGTGGAATCTATCCGTGGATTCTGCCGAAGTTAAGGCGGGACAATGTATTTCACCTGCGAAGAGCGGCAAACCCTTATCAGATACTGACAATCCTAAACGAGGCCTCCCACAAACTGATAATTATCGAGCACGATCCGTCAATTTATGATGGTAAGGGAGAAGTTGCGGAAGAGATTGGAAGAAGATGCAACGAAATCGCCAAAGATGCAACTGTAATCTATTTCTGGCCGTTCAGTGACGTGATAATAAGAAGATATGTCGAAAAATCCGCCGCAGTTATTACAATTTTAAATAATCCGGTTGCCAAAAAGGGACAGACAATAAGACTTCTTTCCCTTGCAGGTCAGACTACTCTTGACAGGGTGTGGTAATATTCAAAACCGGTGGATATATGATATAACACATGATTTTTCCGGCGTTAATCTCTGGGTTAAAGAAGAAAGGGGTGTTAAAAAAAATCACAATCCATACAAAAATTCATTTTTCCTAAGTCTTCCTGAGGATTTTCAGGAGTCTGATGTAATAAAAAATCTGGAAGATGCCCGGATTGCAGAAAAAAAGACATTCAATACAATATACGGGCAAAAAGACGGCTGGAAGATTTATGCAGGGAGAGAATCTGCTGAGGACATTGAGAGAAGGACACGTTACAGGGCAGAGATTTATAATCTTGATGTGAGGGTAGAGCAGAAGTATCTCACTGAGAACAATCTCACATTGTGCCTGAATGCCGGAGATGAGGTGTTTAATGCTAATTCTGAAAATCCGCTTTCTGTTATGAAAGTCTCAGCCGCAGGTAAATCCCCAACAGAATCCTGTATGAAATCGCTAATCCTTGAATATTGTGATGAAAGGCAAAAGGCAAACGGAGATGACACTCATCTTACAGAATTTTTGATTTCAGCTGTTTTGAGATACGACCCCGAAGTAATTCTGTTTGAAAACGCAGACGGCTGGATGCATAAGATCTGCAGTATTGCAAATGAGAGACAAATTTTCAACAGTCTCAGCAGAACAGGGAATTTCCGGCCCTTAAAGAGCAGATCATACTTTTCATACGGGAGAATGGAGTATAAGCCGCCTGCAATGATCCCTGAGGGGCGGATAATAATAGACCCTGCACAGAGTTTTATGTATCACGAGGGAAATCTGGGCGGTATTTTTCTTGCATCACGGCTAACTGGAATTTCCCCCAATCTCACAAGCAGATTTACTCCCGGAACGGTTGTCTCAAATTATGAGGTTTTAGAGGCCTTAAAGAGAAATATCTGTGTCCCTTTCAGGAAATCCGATGCCGAGATGCTGCGGATGTCTGATGAGGTAAGAATCGACTATCGCGGGGGACTGATACTGCAGCCGAAGCCTGACGTCTATGAAAAAGTTAATCAGCTGGATTTTACATCGTTTTATCCGTCTATTATCGTAAAATACAATCTCTCACCCGAAACGATGCAGAATCCCTCTCTCAAAGGATTTCTTCCCTCTGTTATTGGTCCTCTTCTTGATTTTCGGGTAAAAACAAAGGCGATTAAGAAGGAGAATCCCGAACTTTGTGGGATGGATGCGATGCTTAAGTGGATGCTTGTTACATGCTTTGGCTATACCGGATATAAAAATGCCAAGTTTGGGAGAATCGAGCTGCACGAGATGATAACGACAATCGCGACCGAGATCTTAAAAGATGTGTGCAAAATCTCGGAATCGTTAAATCTAAAGGTTCTGCATGGGATTGTTGACTGCGTATGGGTGCAGGGTGATGATATAAAAGCCCTTAAAGCTGCTGTTGAGGAGAAATACGGGATACCAACAGAGATCGAGTGCTATGAATGGATCTGTTTTCTGCCGCAGAAAGACGGCTTGGGCTCATATACCGGTTATTACGGGAGACTCTGCTCTGGTTCTATGAAGATGAGGGGTATTGCCGCAAGAAGAAAGGATACGCCTGGTTTTATCAGAAGAATGCAGGAAGAGATGACGGGTGTTCTTTGCAGTGCAAAAACAAGAGAAGAACTGATCTTTCTTGAGGATGAGGTCAGAGAGATTTATAACAGGTATTATGAATCTCTTCCCGATGCCCCTCTGAGTGAATTTGTAATCAGAAAAAAAATCGGGCTCGAATCTTACAATCAAAGATGCATATCTGCAGCGGTGATATCGTTATACAGGTCATATGATGTTAAGATCTCGGCGGGAATGGATGCAAAATATGTTATCAGGGATGCCGTAAGGCATATTGTTGACCCTGAGTGGAATATCAAGGGAGTTGATGTTGTATATTACAGAAAACTTCTTGAGAAGGCGGCAGAAGAAGTTTTCTTTGTTTTTTCTTCGATAAAAAAAGAGAGGAAATCTTAATGGTCCGGCTGATGGAAAGAGGATAATATGTGCGGGAGATTTGCTCTTTATAATATCAAAGGCATGGGGGATGTATTTGGGGTGTACAATCCTCTCCCCCAAATAAATCTCTCGTACAATATCGGACCCAATAGCAGGATTCCTATTATATATGAAGATATTGAGAGGTATATGATACCTGCAGGGTGGGGAATTGCGCCTTTATGGGAAAATAAGGAGAATTCTGTGGTTTTTCACAGTCATCTTATAATCAATGTGCGTGATGATTCTCTGGGAAAAAAGAAGATGTTTCAGAATGATTTTGAAAAGCACCGTTGTCTTATTCCTGCAAACGGCTTTTACGAGTGGGAAAAGTCAGGGAAGAGGAAGGTTCCGTATTACATTAAAACATCAGATCAGCCTCTCTTTGCATTTGCCGGAATTTATAGTCCGGGTAAGTATTCATCCGGTGAAAACCATCTGAACTGCAGCATCATCACAACGGATGCAAATGAAAAAGTTCTGCCTGTACATGACAGAATGCCTGTAATTTTAGAGAAGGAGGATGCTTTGAAATGGATAGAAAAAGATCTGAATGCCGGAGACTGCCTGTCTCTTCTAAAACCATATCCGGCGGAGAAGACTGCTTTGGATGTCGTGGGCCCGGATGTAAACTCTCATAAATCTGATAATCCGTCTCTTATAATGCCTGTCAGCAATCCATGGTGGTAAAGCTTACAGGAAATCCGAGAGTGTCTTCTGCCTGCTTATGTAGTATCCAGAACTATTGTCCCTGAATACAAAGTCCTCTTTTATCTCCCTGTTATTATCTTCGACAATCAAAACCCTGCCGGCATATTCCCCAAGTATCTTCAGATTATCATCAAAAAACTGTGATACCACCAGATATGTGGCCTGATTCCGTTCTGCAAGGTTCTTTAATAAGGTTCCGAGTTCTTCCGTCTCTTTTTTATTGCCTGAAAAAAGATGGCGGTTGTATTCTACTATTACAAAAGAAGCTGTATTCTTTTTTAAAAGAGACAGGATTTCTTCAGGAATGTCCCATTGAAAGTGGTTAATCCTGAAATGAAATATCTTTAACTTTTCAAAAAGACTGGAATTCTTACCTGTGATAATGACAGTTTTTTTGGACTGTCCTGAAATTGCCATTCCGACTGCCGGCAGAATTGTGTTCTTCGGTCCGCATAATATATTGAATACTCCTTTCTCTTCGAAAAAAACCGGGTTTGGCAGGTATCTCATTGCCTGCTTTAGATAGCTTTGGATGGTTATAAGAGAGGGGTGTGCATAGTGAAAGTGAGGGGGGTAATAGAGTTTATTTTCTTTATGATCTGAATATTTGCTGATACCTGAAAGTTATATTATGGATAAAAATAAACGCTGGTGCACATATATGTCTAAACGCGGTTATGTAAATGGCTATTCCAAAACTGAGGCCGATAGGCTTTCAGTACAGGCAGGTAAACTAAATGAAATTCTTTATGGTGATATAGTATATCCGCCCGGTTCTCTTGTACTTGAAGCAGGTTGCGGAGTCGGTGCCCAGACTTCTGAAATTGCTAAAAACAGCCCTGGTGCAGGGATAATATCTGTTGATATATCGCGTGATTCTCTTCTGGCTGCGCAAAAAAGTGCTGTCTCTGCAGGAAATATGGGTGCAGAGCATCTCAACTGTGATATATTCAGCCTGCCTTTTGCGGAGAAGTCATTTGATCATATTTTTGTATGTTTTGTTTTGGAGCATCTTGTGAGTCCAAAAGATGCGCTGTCCTGTCTATTGCGGCTTTTAAAGCCCGGGGGACAATTACTGTTATTGAAGGGGATCATGGATCAACCTTCTTTTATCCGGAAAGTGCTGATGCAAAAAGAAACATTGATTGCCTTGTTTCTCTTCAGGCAAAGGCCGGTGGAGATGCATTTATTGGCAGAAGACTTTATCCTCTTTTAAAATGGGCAGGTCTTTCAGATGTGTCGGTCTCTCCCAGAATGATCTATGTCGATTCCTCAAATCCAAATCTTGTTGAGGGTTTTACCAGAAAAACATTTACTGCAATGGTTGAGGGTGTTAGAGTTGATGCGGTCTCTTCCGGGATGATAACGAAGGATGAGTGGGACAGGGGAATTGCAGCCCTTTACCGGACTTCTGAAGCGGACGTAACTTTTTGCTATACATTTTTTAAGGCGACAGGAAAAATAGTGGATTAGGTGCCTGTGCAGATATATGGGATGAATGAGCTGTAATTTCTGGTTTTTAAGATAATTGAAAATAAATAATTTTGAACTGTGCTTTAGTTTCCCTGGAATAATTGGTCCTTTCCTGATCATTTTTTGGAAATTGTTGTTGACTGCGAGTAAATCTTCAGGACTTATGGTGCATTTATTTATAAAAAATTAAGATCCAGAATCAGATTAAAGTGTATGTGGATATTGTGCGCACCAGCAGGTGTGTGTTTGGCTCTAACTTTGCACCGCAATTTATTGTGTTTTTAAAATATGGGTATAATAAGACTTTTTGGCTAATTGGAGATTATATCTCAATTTCAATGATTTATCTGTTTTTTTAAATAATGATGGAGTTAAGTGATTATTTTTTGGGCGAACAATATCTTTTATCATCTCTTTGATATAACTTAAAAAAAGATGACTTCCGGACTGAAGGATCGACTATGCCGGTGCAGCACTAGTGAGACTGGTAAAATTCTTGAAAATGTGCTTGCAGGCAACCGGCTGACAAAAGAGGATGCACTTACTCTTTTGAATGCAAAGGGCAGGGATGTCTTTGAGATTGCATCTGCTGCTGATATTATAAGGGAAGAAAAAACCGGCTCTGCTGTTACATATGTAAGAAACCAGAATCTTAATTTTACAAATTACTGCATTAATTCCTGCGGGTTCTGCAGCTTTTGCCGGAAGAGTGGTGATTCTGATATCTTTTGTCTGAGCAGAGATGAAATTGTCGCAAAAGTAAATCAGGCAAAGGAGAGAGGGGTTTCAGAGATCTGCAGTGTCGGGGGTCTTCACCCTGATTTTGATGCTGATACATATACTGGATTTCTGTCACTGGTGCATGAAACCGCACCGGAAATTCATATTCATGCAAACAACCCGATGGAGGTCTGGTACGGGGCAGAGAAGAGTGGGATTTCAACTGTAGAGATGCTTTCCCGTATGAAAGAGGCAGGTCTTGGTTCGATGTGCGGAACAGCGGCTGAGATTCTAGTTGATGATATAAGAAAAGTCATCTGCCCTGGGAAAGTTGATACAAAAACATGGGAGAGGATAATCCGTGAGGCACATGGTCTTGGAATAAAGACAACCGCGACGATTATGTACGGCCATATTGAATCGCCTTCTGATATTGTAACTCACCTAGACCTCTTAAGAAATATTCAGGATGATACCCGTGGTTTTCTTGAATTTGTACCACTGTCTTTTATTCATAACAATACTCCTATTTATCTTGCCGGAAGGGCCCGTGCAGGTGCTACCGGACGTGAGGATATTTTAATGACTGCTGTTTCAAGACTTTTTCTCGATAATTTTGATAATATTCAGGTTTCATGGGTCAAATCAGGGAAAAAGCTGGCACAGCTGCTATTAATGGCCGGCGGAAATGATCTCGGGGGAACGATGTTTGAGGAGAGTATATCAAAAGAGGCCGGTGCGTCTGATACCGAATATCTTGATCCAGAAGATATGAAGCGGATGGCCGAAGATTGCGGCCGAAAACTTGTTCGCAGAACAACCCTTTATGATTTGGTATGAATAAGGTGTAATTATGAGTGAAAAAATAAAAATAGGTATTATTATCTGTGATCGGTACCGCTCTTGCGCAGGAGGGAAATGTTTGAGATCTTTTCATAACCGGGAGGGTGCATTCAACATATATGAAGGTAAAGAGGCTGAAATTGCAGGTTATACCTCCTGCGGAGGGTGTCCTGGCGGAAATATTGAATATGCCCCTGAAGAGATGAAGAAGAACGGAGTTGACGTAATTCATCTCGCAACCGGAATGGTTGTCGGATATCCTCCGTGCCCGCGGATAAAATATTTTAAGGAATTTATCCTGGAAAAATATGGTATGGAAGTTGTTGTCGGAACACACCCCATTCCTGAGAAATATTACAAAACACATAAAAATTTAAAGACCTGGGATTCGAAGCTTTGGGAGACGTTAACTGCACCAACCCTGTCCGATGAGAAAACACGGTTGTCGTATGATTAAACCCAAAACTTTTTTTTATATATAATTTCAGAAATTATCCCTGTAAAAAAGATATAAGGATAATTTTAGATTTATTTTAAATATTCTGTATTGAATACCTGTAACCTTTTTCAGCCAGAATGTCCTTTTTATAGCAGCTAACCTCTCTTTCATATGCTTCAAGATACTGTCCGCAGTTGCTTCCAATCAGGTTTTCTTCAGAATCACCAATACTTACTATAACATCATAACCGGCAGAATTGAGAGCCTCTGTGATTGTGATTTTGGAATCAGGCAAATCTTTTCCAGTGTCTATTTTTATATGGGATGATATGCCGTTTTTTACAGCCTGAAAAGTTGGATTTACAGGCGTAATTTTCACAAGAAAAATGTCCGGAGAGAAATATTTTAAAAGAACATCCGGTTCAAGAGGCATATTTTCTGCAAGAGCAAAATTCAGGGTGATTTTTTTATCGATACTTTCTGAAAATTCTTTGCCGTATTCAGCCATTGTTTTAAAATTCCATGTTTCAACTGGTATAAGCCAGCTTCTAAGCTTTTTATCCGTTGTATGCAGTGAAAACTGGAACTGAAACCGGTTCTGGTACTTTCTCTTTGAAATATCATACAGTTTTTCAAAGAAGGCATCACAACCCAAAGGGGCAATTGTTGATAGTGATACTGTCAGTCCGGGAGCATCGTACCTTTCAGGCAGATTCTCTAATACCTCAAGTACTGCAGGATTGAACGCCGGCTCACCCATTCGTGCAAACTGGACCTTAAATTTTTCAGAGGGTATTTTGAGGTCGGGGTATCTTAGTTTAACCGGATAATCAATCTGTGCAAATATTTCATCCGCAGAAAGCTTTCCCTTATACCCCCCGCCGGCATCGCAGAATCTGCAGCTCACAGGACATCCATAAAGGCTTGATATAACGAGCACCCATTTTTTATCCCTTGTACTGTCTGATCCGACTGATTCTGTAAATTCAATTCTTCGTCCTGATTTTGTCTCGGCAATGTACACCTGAGCAATATCTTCTGTTCCTGCCTTTTTTATCACCTTCATCTGTTTAATTCTCCCTTTTTCTTCTCGGCAATTTTCATCGCTGCTTTTATTCCGTCTGCAACTGCAATTGATGTCTGTCTGTAAATTCCGTTTTTCACATCACCTGTTAGATACAGAAAGCCGGTCTTTTGAAGAAATTTTAGATTTTCTTTCACATTTTCTGACATAAAACCGATGGATGGCTCTCTTCCTGTGGCGATTAGAAGATAGTCAGTATTTATTGTGCACTTGCAACCGTTATTTGTACAGAGAAGTTTAAGCCCATTATTTATACTCTCTACCTCCCGGACCGTAAAATTCTCTTTGTATTCAATATTATCAATCAGAAATGCCCTGTTTTTAAGCAGTTGGAGGCATCTTGTTTTCCTGCTTCTGTTAAGGATAATTACCCTGTTTTCCTCAGAAAGGCTGATTGCGTAATCAAATGCCGCATCCCCTGCACCGATAATTGCAATTTTCTCATCTTTTTTTGCTTTTAATTCACAAAGATCATAGAAAATTCTTCTATCTGCATTAAACCCGGTCTGCAGGAAATCACTTTTTTTGGGGACGGTGCCTGAAGCAACAATCATATATTTTGCCTGCAGCTTTCTCTTTGGAGTTTTAACAAAAAAATTATCATCATGATAATCAAGAGATAATACCTCCTCGTAATTTACGTGAATGTTATTTCTCTTCAGCTGTTTTTCAAAGAGTAAAGTGAGATCTTTTCCAGAGATTCCTTCAGGAAATCCTGGGTAATTTTCAACATGTCCTGCATTTAATAAAAGTCCCCCTGTTATATTTTTTTCAAGAAGGACTGCATCTATACCGTAGCGATGAAGCTGTATTGATGATGCAATTCCGGCAGGCCCTGCACCTATTATGACAACATCTGTTTCATTCATTTTTTTCAAATTCTTTTATCAATCCATCTATCGTTACAGGTACAGCAAATCCGCCTGAGAGATTCAATAAAGAGGCCAGATGATTTTTTTCATAGTATGTGGCAGAACCGTCAACCGGAAAAAATACCCGAAAACCCCGTATAAAAGCAGATCTTGCTGTTGTCTCACAGCAAAGATGAGTCAAAACCCCTGTTATCACAACAGATTTTATTTTTTTTTCCTTTAACATCTCTTCAAGATTTGTTTTGTAGAATGCATCATATTGTGTTTTTTTAATGACATTTATGTCAGGGATCTCAAATATTGATGTAATTTGGCTTTTTTCATTATCCTCTCTTATAACTTCTCTGTACCATTCAGACATCATTCCGGAATCACTGTCACAATTTATGTGACGTGTACAGAATACTGGTCTGCCTGCAGTTATAAACGCATATGCCAGTTTTTTTATCCCCGGAATTATTGCCTGAGTTGAGGGAACAAAAGCATGTGAGTTTTCGTTTAAAAAATAATCCTGCATGTCAATAATAATTAGAGCCGCATCTTCAGGTAAAAATTCAAAATTACGAATATTAACAGAATTTTTTAAAAAATCAAGCATCAATTTTTTCTTTTCGTCCAGATTTTGGGATTTGAAATATATCTCCTTCATAAATAATCCTGACTTTCAAATAATGTTCATTTTTTGATCCTTATTTTATGCTAAAAAGCCTATCCTGTGTTAAGGCCCCATAATTTGCAATATTTTATATGTGTGAAAAAATCCGGCTAAAAAATTATTTTTTTTTTTTTGGATTTTGGCGGAGTAATCCCTGTTTTTAATTTTCTGATTTGTTTGCGCTTTTTGGGTTTTTCATAAATTTAAATGCCACTAAAATTCCTATTAAGGCAAGCACTGCAACAAACGGAAAAACATCGACATATCCGCCGGTTGTCGTTCGGATAAAACCTGCAATCTGCGGGCCGGCCATTGCACCTGCACCATATGCAAGGAAGACTACGCCATAGCAGCGGGGATAGTCGCATGTTCCAAAGAATCTGCCTGTTGCAGCCGGTGCTATTGCAAGCCATCCGCCAAGACATCCCCAGAGTAATGCAAAGGAGATGATGTACACAGGTACTGATGGTGCAAACCACATTGCAAATGATGCTGCGGCAATCAGCACAAATGACATTATTGCAGCATTTGAAGGGCTGAGACGGTCGGACAAAGATCCAAATACCGGTCTTCCGCCACCGTTGAATATTGCAAAGAACCCTACAAGCATAGTTCCAAGTGCCGGTGCAACTCCTGCAACTTCAGTTCCAACCGGTTTTGCAATCGAGATTGCCATAAGTCCTGCAGTGCAGCCGATGAAGTAGCATATCCAGAGTCCGTAGAATGACTTTGTCTTAAGCATTCTGTCCCTTGTATATTCGCAGTATTCACCGTCCGTACCTGAGGGGGGTGTAAAACCGGGAGGATTCCAGCCTGCAGGGGGAAATCTCAGAGGCAGAGCAAAGAGGACAATCAGGAATATGAATGCAATTCCAAATATTCTGAATGTATTCATAACCCCGAAGCCTTTTATCAAAAGATCGGCTACATTTGCTGTAAGAAACGCCGAAAATCCGAACCCGAGAACTGCAAGTCCGACTGCAAGTCCGCGTCTGTCCGGAAACCACCTTGCAGCAACTGCTACCGGGACTCCGTAGGCTATTCCGACCCCTATTCCGCCGATTATGCCATAGACGATGTAGAGCATTCCTACTGAATCCGTCATTGATGCAAGAATCCAGCCTGTGCCTGTAAGCATTCCACCGACTATTGTTGTATTCCTCGGACCCCACTCTTCGACGTATTTTCCTGCCAGAGGCATGGTTATTGCAAAACATGCCAGGAAGACTGAAAAAGGCATCAGGATCTCATTTGCGGATACGGTCTGGCCGAGAGTATTTGTGAAATAATCCGTGAGCGGATTTACAAAGACGCTCCATGAATAAATACTGCCGAGGCAGAGGTTTATCAAAAGACCCAAAGCTACAAGAACCCACCTGCCCTTCTCAGCCGGAAGCTTAAATAATGTTACGTTTTCCACAGAAATTCACCTGTCCTTATAATTAATTTTTAAAAAACGGGTTAATCTTCCAGGGTTGATATATCACCCGGGTCGAGACCCATTTCTTTTGCCTTTAAGACACGTCTCATGATCTTTCCGCTTCTGGTCTTTGGAAGTTTGTCCACAAATTCAATTTCAGAAGGCATTGCTATCGGGCCAAGGCTCATTCTGACATTGTAGATGAGATCGTTTTTCAGGGCATCGCTTGGCTCAAAACCAACACAGAGGGTTACAAATGCCTTTATGGACTGGCCCTTTAAAGCGTCAGGTTTGCCGATTACAGCTGCTTCTGCAACAGGTTCCTGTGCGACAAGGGCTGATTCAACCTCCGCTGTGCCGATATTATGGCCGGCAACTATAAGGACGTCATCAGCTCTGCCTATGACCATGATATAGCCTTCTTCATCTTTTACCGCAAGATCTCCGGCTGTATAGTAGTTTCCGACTGTATTCCAGTACTGTCTGTAACGCTCGTCATCACCCTGGATAGTCCTCATCATTGCAGGCCAGGGAGCCTTTATAACCAGAAGACCGCCGATTCCCGGGGCTACCGGATTTCCGTCCTTGTCAACAACATCTGCTATGACGCCGGGGATGGGTTTTCCTGCAAATCCCGGTTTCATCTTTTCGCCAACGAGTGTTGCTATCATATGCATGCCGGTCTCGGTCTGCCACCAGGTGTCTATTATCGGGCATCTGGATTTGCCTATTATCCTGTAATACCACTCAAACGCTTCGGGGTTTAGTGGTTCACCGACAGAACCGAGGATTCGCAGAGAGTCGAGATTATATTTTTTCGGCCATTCCTCTCCATATTTCATGAACATCCTTATGGAAGTCGGGGCTGTATAGAAGATTGTAACGCCTATATCTTCGATTATCTTCCACCATACGCCCGGGTCGGGGTAGTCCGGAACAGTCTCGGATATTAATACTGTTGCTCCTGTTGCAAGTGGTCCGTAGACGATGTAGCTGTGTCCCGTAATCCATCCCGGATCAGCGGTACACCAGTGGACGTCTGTGTCTTTCATGTCAAAGACATATTTGGATGTGTAATATGTCCCGACCATGTAGCCTCCGCAGGTGTGTACAACACCTTTTGGTTTTCCTGTTGTTCCGCTTGTGTAGAGGATAAAGAGCGGATCTTCTGAGTCCATCTCTTCAGGTTCACAGACAGTGTCGGCTTTCTCCATTATTTCATAGAAGTCAACCTCTTTCTCCTGCATTAGTTCAATGTTGAGTTCCGTTCGCCTGAGTACAACGACCTTCTCAACGCTTGGTGCATTTGTGACTGCCTCATCGACAATTGACTTTAGCATTATGGCTTTTCCGCGTCTGTAGCTGACATCTGCTGTTATTACAACCTTTGCCTTTGAGTCGCGGATGCGGCTGTTTAAGGCTTCGGCACCAAATCCTCCGTAAACGATTGTATGAACTGCGCCAATTCTTGCACATGCAAGGATTGCTACAACATGCTCGGGAACAAACGGCATGTAAAGGCATACCCTGTCGCCTTTTTTAACACCTAGATCTTTTAGGGCATTTGCAAACCGCATAACTTGTGCATGGAGCTGCCGGTATGTAAGCACCCGCTCCTGGAGATCGTTTTCAGCTCTCCAGATAAGTGCGACCTTGTTTCTCTTATCGCCCAGAACGTGTCTGTCAAGACAGTTGCAGGTGATGTTTAATTTTGCACCTGTGAACCATTTTGCATACGGATGGTTCCATTCTAAAACATTATCCCATGGCTGCATCCAGTCAAGTTCGTGTGCTATTTCACTCCAGAATCTCTCCGGATCATCCAGAAACCTCTGGTAGGCAGGATCATATTTTCCAATCCATGAATTGTCACGGTAGGAGTATTCCGGGAGATATGATTTTTTCTCAAGTTTTACATCGTAGTTTTCGCTCATTTTTCCATGTCTCCTTAATGATTAATCATGTAGAATTAATCCTGTACTCACTTCTGCAGGATCTTTGGTTGTGCAGAAATGGTGTCAGTGCAGTGCAGACAAACTAATTTATGCACCCAATAAGTATAAAGCTAATTTATGCACAACATATATGCAGTGCATTAAAAGCGACCAGAATAATGCGTGAAGGTAAATATGCAGGGAGAATTCCAGGAAACAATTAATATTAAGGAGCTTTTGAAAAAGTATCCGCGTGGTTTGAACATAACTGAGATAGCTAATGCACTGCATATGCACAGGAATACCTGTGCAAAATATCTTGATATGCTAAGACTAAAAGGGGATGTTGACAGAAAATTAAGCGGAACTGCAAGGAATTATTTTTTGGTTCAGCGCATGCCCCTTTCAGCTCTTCTCAGATTCACGCCCGGCCCTGCTATAATTTTTGATTCAAGAAAAGAAATAGCAATGGTAAACAAACCGGCTCTCAGTCTGTTTAAATGCCCGCTTGATTTTATGTATGGGGAAAAGCTGCAAAATCTTCCATATCAGCTTTTTAAAGATAGTACAATTGAGGATTTAACTCATCAGGCAGTGCAGGGAATGAGCTCTGTTGCAGACAGGGAGACTTACATTCTTGGAAAAAAGCATAATCTCTGCCTGCATTTCATTCCAGTAATATTTGATTCCGGAAAAGAAGGCTGTGCTCTGGTAATTTATGATAATACTGAGTTTATTGAGAACTCGGAGAAGCTGAATATCTGCAGGAGGCAGTATGAGGCTGTAACAAGTGATCAGACGGAATTTATTGTTCATATTGATACGGATCAGACTATTATATTTGTAAATGACGCCTATTGCAGGTACCTTGGCAGAAGCTATGAAAGGCTTTGCAACCTCCGTTTTGTTCCTATGTTTCAGTCGGATGAGAGGGAGAGAGTACAGAACATACTGTCCTCATTAACTCCAGAAAATCCGTCCGGAAATCTTGATGTTAAATCAATCCAGAAGGACGGAGGAATCGGTTTTGAACAATGGACTTTCAGGGCAATATTTAAGGACAATAAAGATATTGCCGGCTATCATGCCATCGGAAGGAATACAACCGAACTTAAAAAGAGTGAAAGTCAGTTGAGGCAGTATTATGACAACCTGGAAAAGCTGATTCAGGAGAGGACAAAGGAGCTTCGGGAAGTAAATAAAAGGCTTTTAGGCGTTATATCTGAGAAGGAAGAGATAGAAAAAGAACTTTTGTTCACGCAGTTCGCCTTTGACAACGCATCTGATTCGATAATTCTCTTTGATGACACAGGGTCGGTTTACAAAGCCAACAAAACGGCAGGTGAGCTTCTGGGCTATTCATGTGAAGAGATGAGGAAATGTTCTGTATTTGACATAAATCCCTCAATATCCGGTGATGAATGGAGGAGAATGTGGTCTGATGCACACCCCGGGAAAAAGGACAGGACGATATCTATACATGCAAAAAAGGACGGGAAAGTATTTGACGTTGATGTCTCCAGAACATTTGTCAGGTTTTTGGGAAGGATGTATTTCTGCTCTATTGCAAGGGAGATTTAAAAAATTTTAATTCCAGTCCTTTTTCATAGCCTCATCCTTTAGCTCCTTTGGCATGAGCTCTATTGCATACCTGAGGGATGTTCTCGGCATTATTTTTTTGTTATTCATGACATAGCTAAAGACTTCTTCTGTGTGTTTTCGGCTTTCTTCTTTTAAAAGCCAGCCGTAGCCTTTCTGTACCATATCCTCCTCATCTGTTAAGAGAAGGTCTGCAATTTCAATAGCATCTTTTAGAAAATCCCCCTTTTTTGCCGGGACTATAAGTGAGACTGCCGAGGCCCTCCTCATCCATCGGTTTTGAGATTTAGTCCACTTTTTAAGTTCATCAATAAATTCAGGGTATTTCACTATGAAATCGCCCATCGTATGGTTGCAGAATCCGTCACATGACGCCCAGTTGGTTATATATTTATCAATCCAGTCTCTGAATACAAAAATGTCCTCTTTTTCATAACGATCTTTTAGTGCATAAGTCCAGTTTGAGACGATAAAGGACTCCTCAAGGTAGCCTGATTTGTAAAGTTCTTCGCAGAGATCAAATATTTCAGGTTTTGGTCGTTTTTTTGCCTCTTTCCAGTATTTTTTTGCCATTTTTGTTACATCTGCCGTTTTCATGCCGTAGCATTTTATCTCTTCTTTGAAAAATCGCTGTGATGACTTTTTTGTATCGGGGTCGGCATTTTTTTCAAGTTCCTGTCTGATTTTGATTATTGTCGGGTCCATGTTTAGAAGTATGCAGGAATCTTAAATAAGAATTTGGCATTAGGAAGGGTTAATGATAGTAAATTTTTATTTAGCCTTAAAAAAAGGCAGAATAACTTATATTTCTGAATATCCCTAAGTTTGATTGAAGAATATCTATGACATCATATGTGCTCATCCATGGCGGTCATAATGATAGTTCGGTATGGGAGAAGGTTGTTCCTTACCTAAAATGTGCAGGGTACAATGTCTTTGCACCGACTCTGGCAGATCCCAAAGAGACTACTCTTAATGGCCATATATCCGAAGTATGTGAAGTGATTGAAAAAATCCGTTCTGAAAAAATTATTCTTGCAGGCCATAGTTATGGTGCAATGGTAATAACAGGTGTTTGTGCCCGAATTCCTGAGAGGATTATACGAATCATATATCTTGACTCGGCAGTACCTAAAAGCGGAGATTCGCTTTATGGAATAATGGAGCGTTGTGGTGCACCATATCAGACATTCGGGCTGACCCCTGAGAGACCGTTTACAGATCCACTGATTTTTGATGAGGGAATTATACGAAAAATTCCAAAGACCTATGTCCACTGTACTAATAGCGAGTTTATTGCAGTTGGAAAGTGTGCATATGAAGATGTCAGGAAAAATAGAGAGAGGGATAACTGGGTCTGTTATGAACTAAAAAGTCCTCATAACTGTATGAAAGCGATGCCGGAGAAAGTTGCAGATATTTTGCTTTTGAGATAGCGGACTTGTGAAGAGATGACTGATTCAGTTATGAGAATAAATGTATTATTTTAGAGGGTTTTTCTTCTGTTCAAGAATTGTCCTGCGTGGATAAAATCCAAATTTCTGATAAAATGAGAATGCCGCCTCATTACCATTGGCTACCGGCACCCTGTTTTCAACAGAACCATTCTTATCAAGCCAGCTGAGAGCTCTTAAGATAAGTGTTGAGCATTGAGCTGTGTCCAGAGTGACCTGATCCTGTGAATCTGTAGCACGGTATTCAATGGAAGTCATTCTTTGTTGTTTACTGGGATGTATTCCAAGAAAAAAGGTATAATATAGAAAAAAAGAGCAGTATTTGGAAATGATTCCGCAATAACAGATATGTATTATATTTTGCAGCGATAATTCTGTTATTGATCTTTTAAAGTCTGAACACAATATAATTTCAAGAGAAAAAATGTATACAAAACGCCGGTGCACAAAAATTAATTCCGATAAATCAGCGGCCTTTGAAGAGGAATATGAGCATGAAATGGTGGTCGAAGTTCCGGTTTCTATTTTTGTTAACGGAAGGCAGGCAGTAACGGCAATGGCAAGTCCTGATATGCTAAAAGAGTATGCAACCGGCTTTCTTTTAACAGAAAGCGTTGTCAGTAATCCGGATGAGATTGAATCCATACAGGTTGAAGGGACCAAAGTGAGTATTATAACCCAAAATCCACGAAAGATACTGTTCTCAAAGAAAACCATTCTCTCAGGCTGTGGCGGTACTGCATCTGTTATTGACTATTCTACTCTTCCTTCTGCACCACATGGGGAATTTTTTTCAGCTGAGAGGATACAGGAGGCGGTATCTGTTCTTAGAATCTGCATTGAGAATGATAAAACCGGTGAAATTCATTTTGCAGGTCTCTTCACCGCAACAGATACAGTTGTAATCGCCGGGGATATCGGGCGGGATAATGCACTTGACAAGACTATCGGAGCAGCAGTTTTAAAAAATATCTCCTTAACCGGATGTTTTGCGGCAGTTAGCGGGAGAATCTCATCTGAAATTGTCCGAAAATGTCTTTATACTCAGATCCCTGTCGTTGTCTCCTTTGGGGATACAACCTCGCTTGCGTATGATCTGGGACTTGAAACAGAAATGACGATTATAGGCCATGTGAATCCGCAGGGTATGATTGTGTACACCGGCAATCACAGGATAAAATGAAAACGGAATTAGAGATTTCACATTCACTGAATAATCAGTTCTATTTCTAAATTTAAAGGCTTAATCTCTAATAGATCTCAACGTCGTAAAATTGTATGAGCGTTACTCTTATACCCCCAAACCCCCCTTTTAATAATGTGATAAGCGAGCCTCCCGTCAAAAAAATTCTATACTGGTGCCCTAAGTGCAATGTCCCCCTGATTGGCAAGAGCTGTAACTGTGGCAGTGAAGCAAAAAAGATTAATCTGCTTATTCCCTATGAACTCAGACCTGCCCTTTCAGCGGATGTAAAACTTATTAAAAGCCTTGTAGATGAGCAGTTTGGGCCTGTTTTACTATCAAAAGTTCTTCTTTTAAATAAAACAGGGGGCGTGGATCGTGCCGACCTTGTGATCATGAACGGGGAGAGACTGGGCTGGCTTATATTTGATCCGATTGAGCGAAAATTCAAATTTGATATTGCTGTTGAAGCACTTCCGTTTATCCTGAGTCAGGTGACAAAAGGCATAATCGATATTTATACAGATGCAGACCATGCCAAAGCAAAAGGAAGAATCGGCGGGAAAAGACTGGATCTTTTATCTCCGTTTTCACCCGGAACATACATTATAAAATATAAAAGCAGATTTGGAACCGGAATCGTAAAGGAAGACAATAGAATAAAGGTTAAGGAACTTGTGGAGATAATCCCCAAAAAATTACCCAATCCTGACTGGGAGGTGGTCATCCAGAAGAACAGAAACCACCTAAAAAAACTTGAGCATGCGGCAATCCGGGAAATAAAGCAGCATATGAATGATCGCCCTGTAGCAAACGTATCGTTTTCCGGTGGTAAGGACAGCAATGCAATCCTGCTTCTTGCAAAAAAAGCCGGTATCACAAAAGCATTTTTTATTGACACCGGACTTGAATTTCCGGAGACAATTGACTTTATCCGTTCAAAAGATGTGGAGATTGTACAGAAGGGAGGAGACTTCTGGCAGGCTGTTGAAAGGGCCGGCCCTCCGGCAAAAGACAGCCGCTGGTGCTGTAAACTCTTAAAATTACATCCCTTAAAGGCATATCTTTCCGGTGTCGGCCCCTGTGTTACAGTGCAGGGCAATCGCTGGTACGAATCATGGAACCGTGCGGGACTTGAAGAGACCAGTCAGAATCCGGCAAATCCTCTTCAGCTTAATATATCCCCTATACGCAGCTGGAGGGCTCTTGAGGTTTATCTTTATCTTTGGTGGCAGAAAGAGGAGATTAATCCGTTATATGACTTAGGTCTTGAGAGAATCGGCTGTTATCTCTGCCCGGCCATGCTTGAGAGCGAGTATGAAGTTCTTCGCCAGCTGCATCCTGAATATGCAGAACGCTGGGATAATTTCATTGATATGTGGGCTGAAAAGAAAGGTCTCCCTGATGAGTTTTTGAACTGGGGACTCTGGAGATGGAAGAGTCTGCCCCCAAAGATGAGAGAGATCTGCAAGGAAAAAGGAGTCTTAGTCAATTATGATTACTCTCTGAAGGCAGGGCCGGAGATAAAGAGAACCAAAAGAGTACATGTTGCAAAAGAGGTGAGAACAGAGCAGTCCGCTGATAAAAATCCTGATTCGGGATATGACATATCCTCGATAAGAAAGGATTTTCCCATTCTCGGCGATATCGTCTATCTGGACAATGCAGCGACCGGTTTTTCGCCTGAACCTGTTGTAGACGCGATGATTGATTTTGAGCACAATTACCGTGCGAATACCGGCCGGGGAGTTCACAGGCTGACACAGATATCGTCACAGAAATACTGGCATGCCCATGAGAAGGTGGCAAAATTCATCGGAGGTGAAGCAGGCGTTACCATATTTACAAAGAATGCAACAGAGGCCATAAATATGGTGGCAATGGGAATGTCCTGGAGTCCCGGTGATCGGATTGTTACGACTGTTCTTGAACACCATTCAAATCTGCTGCCATGGAGAGCACTTTCAAAACAGGGCGTTTTGGTAGATGTTATCGGGATTGACCCCTCATACATGCCTGATTTAAAAGAGCTTGAGGAGAAGATCACTCCTTCAACGAGGCTTGTTGCAGTAACGCACGCATCAAATGTCCTTGGAGTTGTAGCGCCAATAAAAAAGATTGCAGAAATCTGCAAAAAGAATGGTGTGAAACTTCTTGTTGACGGTGCACAAAGTGTTCCGCACATAACTGTTGATGTCGCAGATTTGGATTGTGATTATTTCGTGTTTTCAGGACACAAGATGCTCGGGCCGATGGGAACCGGTGTTTTATGGATGAAAGAGGCTGATATCGAGCCTATGTTTTTGGGCGGCGGAATGGTTGAGTCTGTAACAGCTGACGGTTTTACCCCTGAGACCGGCTACAGAAAATACGAGGCGGGAACACCGAATGTCTCCGGGGGAATCGGACTTGGAGTTGCAGCAGACTACCTCACAAAGATTGGAATGAAAAATGTCCGTGAATATGAGGAGACTCTTACAAAGAGGCTTATTGAAGGTTTGAAAAATATTTCCGGCGTTACGGTCTATGTGACCGAAAACCCTGAAAACCGGATAGGCGTTGTTTCATTTACGGTCGAAGGGATAAATCCGCATGAGGTTGCACAGATGCTTGATGAAACCGCTGATATTATGCTCCGGTCCGGAAAACACTGCTGTCATCCTTTAATGGACTTCCTTGGATTAAAAGAGGGAACGGTTCGTGCAAGTATCGGCCTTTACAATACAGAGCATGAGATTGATCTTCTTATAGCATCGGTTGAAGAGATTGTAGGGTAGGCTCTAATCTTTTTGATAGATGCAAATAAAAATTGTTCCGGATAATACAGGAATTTCTTATATTTTCTGATATAATTTTTTATCTAAGCAATTATTGATCCTATCATTTCTAAATATGCCTGAAACATCTGGAAAATCAGGGCTGCTGCATATATTATAATCAGGAAAAGAAGCATACACATCAGTTTGAAGTTTTTTTTAACAGCATTTTCATAGATGTCGAATGAAACAGGTAATGCCGGAATGAGGATGAATATGATTCCGAATACCACAAAGGAGAATACTATTGCAGAATAATTGAACTGTTCCGGAATTTGTGTTATGAGATTTTCAATTGTAAAAAACAGTATTGACCTGTAGCTTAAAATTGTTGCAATAAGAAGAAGGCCAAAAAAAGAAGAATATGCACCGACAATCCCCATCTCTTCGTGGCTTAGCTTATGCTTTCTTATCCCGGAAAATTTCATTGCAGAGTATCTCTGCTTTGAATATAAAATATTATTTGGTTTTATTAATCTGAAATAAGGGTATTTTCAGGTTCTCATTTATAAATTTTAAAGAGGAGATTAGAATTAAAGACCTGATTATTTTTTGGGTGGCGAAAAGTATCTTAAGAAAAATAGTATTAACCCGATAAAAATCAAAATATTCAGCAGCAATGAAAATACCTGAACTTCTTGCACCTGCCGGCGACTGGTCGTGTTTAAGGACAGCTGTGGAGAATGGTGCGGATGCCGTTTATTTCGGCATTAAAAATATGAATATGCGGGATAATGCCGGAAACTTTGAGATAAGCGAGCTTGCAGGCGTCATGCATTATCTTCATGAAAATAACAAAAAAGGCTACCTGACCTTAAATACCATTTTTTATAACAGTGAGCTTGAAAAACTCCAAAAAATAATGGCGGAGGCAAAAAAATCAGGAGTTGATGCAGTAATCTGCTGGGATATGGCAGTTCTTGATATGGCAAACAGGGCCGGAATTCCGGTTCATATTTCAACTCAGGCAAGTGTCTCTAATTTTCAGGCGTTTAAGTTTTATGCAAAACTGGGCGCAAAAAGAATAATCCTTGCAAGAGAGTGCTCTTTATCTGATATTTCTGATATCAAGAGACAGTCTGAATCCGAAGGGTTGAACTGCGAGATTGAGACCTTCATTCACGGGGCTATGTGTGTCAGCATGTCAGGCCGGTGTTTTTTATCGGCTGATACATTCCATAAATCCGCAAACAGGGGGCAGTGCATTCAGCCGTGCCGGAGGCTTTATAGGATTACGGATGTTGAGGATGAGAAAAATTCCTATATTTTAGGGCATGATTATGTTTTAAGCCCAAAAGATCTCTGCTCCATAGAAATTTTGCCTGAGCTTATTGAGGCCGGGATCAGATCTTTTAAGATTGAGGGGAGAATCAGGCCGCCTGACTATGTAAAAACAACAGTTGCCTGTTATAGAAGGGCAATGTCTGCAATAGAGGCGGGGGATTTCACACCTGTGCTGGCCGCAGAGTTAAAGGAAGACTTAAAAAGGGCTTATAACAGGGGTTTTTCACAGGGTTTTTATAAAGGTCTTCAAAAGGACTGGATAAGTGAGGGTCCTGCTGCCAGGGAGTCAAAAGAGTATCTTGGAGAGGCTGTTAATTATTACAAAAAGGTTTGTGCCGCAGAATTTCTGATACGCTCCGGGAGCCTGAATATCGGTGATAAAATACTCATTTATGGAAAAACCACTCCTGCACAATACACAATCATTGAAGAGATGCAGATTAATCATGAGTCTGTTGAATCTGTCGGGAAAGGTGAAAGATGCGGGATAAAAGTTCCTGCCCGGGTCAGGCCCGGTGATAAGCTGTTTTTGGTAAAGGATGGCGGTAATTGAATGCAGAAAATAACAGTCATTTTTTCTCTTCTTTTGATTAATTTATTCTTCGGGAGTATTGTATTTGAATTTAGGGCATCTGGTTTTTAGGAGAGTGGAATCTTATTATCATCACCGTTATTACGAAATATAATCATAATATTGTAAATGAAATCGGCCGTTTCGACAATACTTGTGATAATTCTTTTCATTATTGCACTTTTTATTGGCAATTTTGCCCTTTTTGCACAGCCCGATGATTCCTGTGCAAAAACAACTATGATTCATCTTCTAAAAAAGGAAAACGGCACGTATATGAACGTAATCCATGTAACAGTCCGTGGAGGGACAGAGGAGGAGATAGGATATGAGCTTGGAAAAGTCGGCATAGATGAGTTTGATTCATTCCTTTTGCCTTTCGCTGACATAAAATACGGAGAGGAAAAAGAGCAGTACATCAAAAGTTATGACGATGTTTTATACGAGCGGATGCTTGGAGTAAAGAAGGCATATCAGCTCAGTAAAGACGATTACAGCTATGATGCCAGTTTTCCGGTATATATATCACTTTATCCTTCATGTTCCGCTCTTTATTTCCCTCCTTCATCAACGGAGGACGGCCATGCAATTGTTGGTAGGAATATGGAATGGGATTATAATCCTGTATTAGATGCATTTACCGGTATTGAAGATGGAAACTTCGAAGACACAATCGCTAATGAAATGGGAACACTTGTACATGTTGTTGAGATTTATCCTGATGAAGGGTATGCCAGTCTGGTATTGGGGACCGCGGATCTTCTCAACGGTATCATTGACGGAATAAATGAAAAAGGACTGTACGTTGCGTCTCTTCAGGACGGAGATACTTATAATGATCCCCTGGATGACCTCGCCGGATCAACGAGTACAGGACTGAATTTTATGCAGGTTCTTAGATCAATCCTTGAGCATTGTGCAACGGTTGAGGAAGCAAAACAGCAGCTGTCAGAGACAGAGGTTTTTATGCCGTATATGGGCGAGCACTTTCTTATATGCGACGATTCCGGAGACGCGACAATTGTAGAGTTTGATAACGAAACACGTGATATTATTTTTATAGATTACCGGGATACTCCTGTTCCAATTACAAACTATGCTATTCACCTCCGTCCTGACATTAGCCTGTGTCAACCGGAAAATCCTGATGATCCTCATGACGATTACCTGAGAAGTGCAAAACTTCACAACTATATTTCCGGTCATGAAGGAGATTTCACGACAGACGACGCCTGGGCGGCATTGAAACAAGTTGAGGCAAATGCTGATGCAGGTAACAAAACTGTTGACAGGCTTTTGTGGAGGGTTGTAACTGATTTAACCAACAGGACAATGACTGTTAAATATTTCTTAAAAGACGGCCCGATAAATAGCCAGACGCTTAAAACCCGTGATCTTATTATGTCAGAGCCGTTTACCTTCAGTCTTGAGAGATGACAGACAAGAGGGATTATCGTATAATCCCCTCTCTCTTTATTGATTTATTCCTGTTTTATTATCAGGCCAGTCAAATTTGGCACCGAAAGACTGCCCGAATGCCCCAAACTGTGCCGGTGCAGCCTGAAAAAAATGTAAATACAGGAGCGGCTGTTACCAGGAGGATGAAAGTTATTGTATTTATTCCGGAGGATTTCGAGGGCTTTATAGCTGACTACTGAATGTTAGAATAGCAGTTATGATAATGTTTGAGAAAATTCCGGGTTTTTGCATATTTGGAGAAAAAATATATTCAATTCGGATAATTTTAAAAAAGATAACTAGATGCTGTATTTTTTAAGAAATTCAAAAGAGAACAAATACCAAGAATAAGAGTGCTGATATGGGGATTCGAACCCCAGTCGTCGGCGTGAGAGGCCGACATGATTGGCCGGACTACACTATATCAGCAAAAAATTGTGTATACAGAATTGTTTTGGTTACTACTTAAATATTGATAGTTTGATTTTAGAAAAAATGTTTGATTTATGTGGGTGCCGGAGATATTCCGGCTTTAATTTTTGGATATAATTGCATCTTTCATTGATTTAACGTAATTTTTAAGTTCGCTGCATATTTTTTCGCAATTTCCCAAATTTTTCTCAATAACTGATACAATCGCACTACCGACAATGACTCCGTCTGCTCCTTCTTTTATTATCTCCTCTGCATGCCTTTTTTCTGACACTCCGAATCCGACAGCAACCGGAATTTTTGTCTTTGCCTTAACACACTTGAGAAGAGAGAATGCCTCTTTTGAGACATCATCCCGTTTTCCTGTAACACCAAGTGATGAAACAAGGTAAATGAATCCTGATGCCATTTTAACAATCATATCAAGTCTTTCATCCGATGTCGTCTGTGTAACAAGAAATATCTGTGCGATTCCTGTTCTCTCTGATGCCAGAAGTGCTGTTTCAGCCTCCTCAGGCGGCATATCTACTATTAAAATCCCGTCAACGCCTGCCTCTTTTGCCTCATCATAAAACCTGTCAAAGCCGCGACGGAATACGATGTTTAAGTAAACTAAAAAGACTATCGGGACTCCTGAGTATTTCCTGATCTCTTTTACAACTCCAAATACTCCGTCTGTTGTTATTCCCGCATCCAGTGCTCTTTTATCAGCAGCCTGTATCACACTGCCGTCTGCAACAGGATCTGAAAAAGGAACTCCCAGCTCTAAGACGTCGCATCCGCCGTCAATTAATGCCTTTGAAATTAATACCGACTCTGAGACTGAAGGATCGCCTGCAACAGTGTATGCAACAAATCCCGGCTTTTTAAATGCCGCAGAAAGCCTATCTTTTCCTGACAGCTCCGCCATTAAAAGTCCCTCCCGTACATCTTTGAAACCTGTGCAACGTCCTTGTCTCCGCGTCCTGAAAGGCATATTACAACGATATCGTCCTTTTCAAACTCATCCCTGTTTTTAAGAACATACGATATCGCATGCGAAGATTCAAGTGCCGGAATTATTCCCTCTGTTCTTGAAAGGAATGAGAATGCATCCAGTACCTCATCATCCATTGCGTATGCGTATTCAACCCTTTTCATGTCGTGAAGCATACTGTGCTCAGGACCGACTCCTGGGTAGTCAAGTCCCGCTGAAACAGAATGCGTCTCTTTAACCTGTCCGTCCTCGTTTTGTATGAGATAGGAAAGGGCGCCGTGTAAAACGCCTGGACTTCCTGTGTTAAGTGTTGCTCCGTTCTCGCCGGGCGCAAGCGACTTTCCGCCAGCCTCAACTCCTATCATCCTCACATCATCGTTTAACATCGGGTAAAACATCCCTATTGCATTTGAGCCGCCTCCCACACATGCAACAAGTGCACTGGGCAGTCTTCCCTCTTTTTTTATGCACTGCTCTTTTGTTTCGGTACCGATAACGCACTGAAAGTCTCTTACAATCTCCGGGAAAGGATGGGGGCCGACAACAGATCCTATCAGGTAATGGGTGTAGTCAACGGTTTTTGACCATTCACGCAGTGCCTCGTTTGTTGCATCTTTAAGAGTCTTTGTTCCGGATGATACCGGATGGACTTTTGCGCCCATAAGCTCCATTCGAAAGACGTTGAGCTTCTGCCTCTCACAGTCCTCCTCACCCATAAACACTTCTACCGGAAGTCCGAGGACAGCACCTGCAATTGCGGTTGCCACGCCATGCTGTCCGGCACCTGTCTCTGCAATCAGGCGCTTTTTTCCCATCGCCCTGGCAAGGATTGCCTGGCCCAGTGTGTTGTTGAGTTTGTGTGCACCGCCGTGGACCAGATCCTCACGCTTAAGGTAGACTTTGCACCCGCAGTATTCTGACATGTTTTTGCAGAATGTTAAAGGCGTTTCCCGTCCCGCATATTCTGAAAGATATGAATTAAGTTCGGATTTAAAGTTGGCATCGTCTTTTAAACGTAAATACTCCGAATCAAGCTCATAAAGTGCAGCCATAAGTGTCTCGGGAACAAACCGTCCTCCAAAACCGCCGTAGTATCCGTGTTTCGTGCTCATTTTTATGCCTCCCTGCAAATTTCTATGAATCTTCTGATCTTCTGCCTGTCCTTTATTCCCTTTGACTTCTCAACACCGGATGACACATCAACAGCATAAGGTGCGATATCCCTGATTGCCTCTCCTACATTCTCCGGCGTAAGTCCTCCTGCAAGAATTACAGGAACATCGGAGCTTTTTGCGACTTTTAGTGCAAAATTTCTGTCATACGAAACTCCAGTACCTTTGCTCTGGTCGATTACAACGCAATCACAGTCACGGGGAATATAATTCTCACCTGATGCTGAGCGGTAAATTTTTGTTCTGATATCTTTTGGAACTTCTATCTGCTCTGAAAGCTGTATTGCGGTCGGCTTTAGGGACATTATGATTTTCAAGTCGCTCTCATTTTGAGTGTTTGTAACGCAGATCTTCTCTGTTTTTGGGCTAAGTGCCTCAAAGATCTCTCTTGCACGCTTAATCGGAATGCATCTCTTTGACTCCGAGCATACTATAACTCCGATTGCATCGGCACCTTCCTCTTCAGCGATAAGTGCGTCTCTTACCGTTGTGATTCCGCAGACCTTTACGCGAATACAAATCCCTCCAGCGCTTTTTTGGGATCGTCTGATTTCATAAGTGCAGTTCCGATTAAAAATCCGTCACAGTATTTTTTAAGTTTCAGGACATCGTCAACACTTCTGATTCCGCTCTCTGATATTACAGTTAAACCTGCATCACTCAGTATTCCGGAAATTTGTTCTGTTTTCCCTGTATCAACTTTCATATCCTTTAAATTGCGGTTATTGACGCCGATAAGCTCTGCACCTGAATTTATTGCGTTCTCTGCCTCATCCCGTGTTCTCACTTCAACAAGTGGCTCAATCTGAAACGTTCTGCAGAGGGATATAAAATCCTCAAGCCTTTCCTTTAAAACTCCTGATATCAGAAGAACTGAATCTGCTTTTTGGGCATATGTCTCATAAATCTGCTTTTCTGAAACGATGAAATCCTTTCTTAATATCGGAAGTTTTGTCGCTGTTTTTGCTTCTGTGAGTATTTCACTGCTGCCTGAAAAAAAGTAGGGCTCTGTTAAGACTGAAACTGCACATGCACCGGATGCTTCATACAGTCCTGCAATCTCACCAGGTGATCTTTGCGAGTCAATCGTCTTATCAGACGGCGTTTTGTACTTAATTTCGGCAATAACAGCATTCTTATTTCCTTTGCATTCTCTTACAGTCCTGAGCAGATTTTTAGGAGTATATGTGTCTCTCTCTGCTATATCAGAAATTTCCGGGTCAATTGCTGATGCACGTATTTCTGATGCCGCACAGATATCATCAAGAATCATTGCTGCCTCCTGAAAGCTCAATCAGTTTTTCTAGCTTTAAAAGCGCTTTTCCGGAATCAATGGCCTTTTCAGCGCATTTAATTCCTTTTTCCAGACTGTCTGCCCGCTCCCCGAGATATATTGCAGCGGCGGCATTGAGAACGGCAATATCTCTTCTCGGACCGTCTTCTCCTTTCAGGATTGCTTTAATAATCGCCGCGTTGCAGAGTAAATCTCCGCCGCAGAGAGAATCAGAGTCAGCTCTTTTGAATCCGTAATCGGATGCATCAAGATGGTATGTCTTCACAGCGCCGTTTTTTAACTCCGATACTGTTGTAATACCGGTTGTTGTTATCTCATCATACCCGTCACCATTAACAACCATCGCTCTTTTCGTTCCCAAAATATTGAGAACCTCGGCTATTTTTTCGGTCAGTGATTCGTCATATACCCCAAGAAGCTGTGCACCGGCCCCTGCGGGATTTGAAAGAGGGCCTGCCAGGTTAAAAAAGCTCCTGATTCCTATCTCTTTTCTGGCCGTTCCTGCATATTTCATTGCCGGATGATGACTCTGGGCAAATAAAAAACCTATTCCGTTTGCGTCAATTATCTCAGAAACCCTCTTTGGTTCAATGTCAATTTTCACTCCGAGCGCTTCTAAAACATCAGCAGAACCGCATCTGCTTGAAACTCCCCTGTTTCCGTGCTTGACAACTGTTGCACCCGCACCTGCGGCAACAAACGCTGCAGCAGTGCTTATGTTAAAGGTATTTTTTCCGTCTCCGCCTGTACCGCAGGTGTCAACAAGCATTCCACGCTCTTTTGGAGTTATCTTAACTGCATTTCTCCTCATTACAGATGCAAAGGCTGCAATCTCCGAACTGGTTTCGCCTTTCATAACAAGGGCAGTTAAAAACGCTCCAATCTGACTGTCTGATGCATTTCCGGACATTATATCAAGCATCGCACCTTCAGCCTCGGTTGTGCTGAGATCGCATCTTAAAGAGGCCTTTTTAATACACTCTGCAATCATTGAAAAACACCGTCATAATTAAGGAAATTTTGGATTATCCTGTCGCCTGATTCCGTCATTATGCTCTCTGGATGAAACTGAAGCCCGAAAACAGGGTATATCCTGTGAGCTACTGCCATAATCATCTTATCATCAGCACTTCTTGCCGTAACAGAAAGGCAGGAGGGCAGGGATTTCTCATCGGCCGCAAGTGAATGATATCTTGTTGCAGTAAACGGGTTTTTTACTCCTTCAAAGATTCCGCCTGAATCATGCAGAATTTCAGATGTCATCCCATGAACAGGTTTTCCTGTTCTTAGAACTCTTCCGCCGAAGAAATGGCATATCGCCTGATGGCCAAGGCAGATTCCAAGTATCGGGACCTTTTTGAAGTATTTTTCCAGAACTTCAAGGCAGAGTTTTGTGTCCTCAGGCTTTCCCGGGCCTGGTGAAAGAACAATTCTGTCAAAATCCGAAGGGTCAGGAAGGTCGCATCTCCTGTCATTTTTTATAACCAGAGACTCTGCACCAAGATATCCTATCTGCTGGCAGAGGTTGTATGTGAAGCTGTCATAGCAGTCGATAACAAGGACTCTCATAAGCAATCACCAGCGGATTCAATGGCACTCTTCATGCTTTTTGCCTTGTTCTCTGATTCGATATATTCCAATTCCGGAACAGAATCTGCAACAATTCCGGCTCCTGACTGGAAGTATGCCTTATTATCCTTTACAACAACGGTGCGTATCGTGATTGCAAGATCAATGTTCTCATTAAACCCTATGTAGCCAACCGCACCTGCATAAAGACCTCTTGAAGTATCTTCAAGCTCGTCAATTATCTGCATTGCACGAATCTTTGGTGCACCGGAGACTGTTCCCGCGGGAAAACAGGAAATAAAGGCATCCAGTGATGTCTTGTCCTCCAATAGTGTTCCTTTAACTGTTGATACAATATGCTGGACGTGTGAAAACTTTTCGACCGACATAAAGTCCGTTACCTTTACGCTCCCGTATTCACAGACACGGCCTATATCGTTTCTAGAGAGATCCACAAGCATTAAGTGTTCGGCGCATTCTTTTTTGTCCGATAAAAGTTCTTTTTCAAGCTCCAGATCCTCATCTTCGTTTTTCCCTCGCTTTCTTGTTCCGGCAATAGGAACTGAAGTGATATGCTTTCCCTCAATCTTAACAAGCATCTCAGGACTTGCCCCGACAACCTGTTTGTCAGAAAAATCAAGGAAATACATGTAGGGACTGGGGTTTATCCTGCGCATTTCCCTGTATATCATAAAAGGGTCGTTTTCAAAGGTACTTTCACATCTTTTGGAGAGAACTACCTGGAATATGTCGCCGTTTAGGATGTACTCCTTTGCTTTTTTTACAATCTCAATAAAACGCTCTTCTGAGATCCCGGAATTGTATTCTTTTCCGCCGGATGACTCCCGGGTGTCATCTTGTCTTATTCTGTCTCCCTTAACTGAAACCGTCGTAAGAATCCTGACTGTCTCTTTTATCTTTTGGAGGGCCTTTATGTATTCTGAACTAATTTCCTCCGGGGAGCCTGCTGGTACAAATCTTAGAATTGTTAGATTATTTGCAGCATGGTCAAATATCACATATTCGTCAGGAATCATAAACTCTGCAAGAGGGAAGTCGCGTTTTTTTTCTCTCCTGCTTTTTATATTGTTGTTTATAAGGGCAAGATCGTATGAGAAATAACCTGCAAGACCGCCGGAGTATCCCAGAATATCGGGATCTGTATAGTCTATGCTTCTTAGGATTTTGTAAATGGATTCCGTAGGCGTATCACTGCTATTGACCGGCAATTTTTGTGCCGGATTAAACCGCCCTTTAACATGGACATCAGGATCTGCAACAACATGCAATAAAAGTCCTGTTCCAATAACCGAGTACCTTGCATTTTTCTGATTTCCTTCCATTGACTCTAGGAGAAATCCGTAATCCTGCCTGAGTGATTCATAAGCGGACGCTGGCGTTATATCTCTGTTATCAAGTCTCAGATATACCGGAATCAGGGTGTTTTCAGAAGATTTATCTATTATTTCTTCAAGTTTTTCCGGAGACGGGTGAATAAGGCAAAGCCCTTTTTCTTTCTCGCTTAAAACAGCCATTCCACCGGCATCACCGTCCCGTCATTTTTCATAATTGTCATAATCAACAATATGTATTGTAATTTGTACATATTTATACATTATTGTACAATTATTTGCATAGGTGGTTTAATTGCCGGGAATCCTGAATTTTTGATTATTGGTCAGTAATAAGAAAATATTGGCTATTTTTAGTGCAATTCTTTCCTTAGGCATAATTCTTTATATTTTGCAGGATAATGAACGAAATTATATGCCTGTTATTACGGGTTAAATTCTGCCTGAAGGGGGGGAAAGTTATGGGAGAAGAAAAAATGTCAGTCCTTGTTGGAAAGAGGATTGAAACATGCGATATTGACAGGGCCAAAATGTCTTTGTTGAATCCGGCGGTTGTAAAGCAGAAATCCAAAGAGCGAACTATCGATGAATGTGCGAAAAAGGTACTTGAGAGGACCTTAAAGCAAGGTATAGAGACTGTATGGGACCGGCACGAGATGCAGACACCTGAATGTAAGTACTGTTCTGAAGGCATTTCATGCAACAGGTGTGCAATGGGACCGTGCAGAATAATTCCCGAGCATCACAGGGAGAGGGGTGTCTGCGGTGCTGATGCAGATCTTATTGTCGCAAGAAATCTTCTGGATATGCTTGCAACAGGCGCTGCCGCCCATTCTGATCACGGAAGGGATATTGTGGAAACCATGTACCTGACCTCTAAAGGAAAGGCAAAGGGTTATGCAATCACCGATGAGGAGAAGCTAAAGGCGATAGCTGAGGAGATTGGTGTTGTAACATCAGGAAAAGACATGCAGGATATTGCATCAGATGTCGCGGGCTTATTTTTCGAGGAGTTTGGAATGGTCAAAAACTCTCTCTCTTTAAGCAGCCGGGCGCCGAAACAGACACGGGAGTTATGGGTTGCGGCGGGAATCGTTCCACGGGGGATTGACCGCGAGATTGTCGAGTCCATGCACCGTGTACATATGGGAGTGGGTGCCAATTATGCAAACATTCTCCTTCATGGTTTAAGAACAGCCCTTGGAGACGGCTGGGGTGGTTCGATGATTGCAACCGAGTGTTCGGATATTCTCTTTGGTACGCCTTCTGTTAACAAATCAACTGTTAATATGGGGGTTATCAAAAAGAGTCATGTAAACATTGCATTACACGGCCACAATCCGATGCTTTCAGAAATGATTGTAAAGGCATCAGAAGATCCGGAGATAGTCGGACTTGCAAAAAAAGCGGGGGCAGCCGGAATAAACCTTGTCGGTCTCTGCTGCACCGGAAACGAACTTCTGATGAGAAAAGGAATTCCAATGTCGGGAAATCACTTAAATCAGGAGCTTGTAATTGCAACAGGCGCTCTTGAAGCTATGATAATTGACTACCAGTGCATATTCCCGTCACTTCCGCGGACTGCAAGCTGTTTCCACACAAAAATAATTTCGACAAACGAGAAGTCAAAAGTTGTCGGATCTTATTATTTTGAATTCAACCCTGAAAATGCGTATGAGACTGCAAAGGCAATTGTTAAAACAGCCGTTGAAAACTTCATAAACAGGGATGATTCAAGGGTTTTCATACCCTGCGAGCCTGTTGAGCTTTACAGCGGCTTTTCTGTTGAGGCAATAAAAAAGGCTCTTGGCGGCACATTCAGGCCATTAATTGATGCAATAGCATCCGGACAGATAATGGGTGCGGCAGGAATTGTCGGCTGCAACAATCCTAAGGTAAAGCATGACTACGGGCACGTGACGCTTGCAAAAGAGCTGATAAAAAACAACATTCTCTGCGTTGAGACCGGATGCGCGGCAATAGCCTCCGGAAAGGCTGGTCTTCTGACTCCTGATGCGGCATTTTTAGCAGGTTCGGGGCTAAAGGGAGTCTGCAAAAGCCTCGGAATCCCGCCTGTTCTTCATATGGGTTCATGTGTGGACTGCTCACGTATTCTTGTCCTTTTGGCAGAGCTTGCAAAGGCGCTTGATGTCGGAATTGATAAGCTTCCTGTTGCAGGTGCGGCACCGGAATGGTATTCCCAGAAGGCCGTATCAATTGGATCTTACTTTGTGGCATCGGGAGTCTTCACTGTCCTTGGCGTGATGCCAAAGATTACAGGAAGTGCAAATGTGGTAAACCTTCTCACAAGGGATATCGAAGGAATAGTCAATGCCAGGTTCGCAGTCGAGACAGATCCGCTGGCTGCAGCCGAACTTATTATAAAGCATATCGAGAACAAGAGAAAAGAGCTTGGAATATAAGATAAGGAAAATCCATGTCTTTGTCAGAATATAAAAGAAAGAGGAATGTGAAAGCTTCTGCTATGGCATTGTCCCGCACAGGGGGCAGAAAGGCTGACGGCATGAGGATAGTTATTGCCGGAAAGGGCGGTGTTGGAAAGACTACCCTTACTGCTGTTCTTTCCCGTCTGTATGCAAATACCGGCAAGCAGGTTCTGGCAGTTGACGCCGACCCGCAGGAAAACCTTGCTTTTTCACTTGGCTATCCTGCAGAAAAAGCATCTGATATAATTCCCCTCTCACAAAATTCCGACTACATTGAGGAAAAAACCGGAGCAAGGCCTGGAGCGGGCTGGGGTGGCTTTTTGACTTTAAATCCCAATGTTTCAGATGTTGTTGAAAGATTTGGTATCAGAATTGACGATAAGATAAGCCTTCTTGTGATGGGCAGTGTGTATGCGGCAGGAACCGGCTGCCTCTGCCCTGAAAATGCTCTTTTAAATGGTGTTATGCGCTGTATCCGTCTTATGGAGGATGATGTTATAATTCTTGATACACAGGCCGGTGTTGAACACTTCGGAAGGGCGATATCTGAAGGGTTTAAAAAAGCACTGATTGTATCAGAACCCACATTCAACTCACTTCAGGTGGCACTGCATTCGGCAAAACTTTCATGCGAACTTGGGATCGGGGAGATTCATCTTGTCATTAATAAACTCCGTTTTGAAGACGAGAAAAAAAAGGTAACAGATATAATAAAAGATGGAAGTCTCTTTTCTTCAATTACTTATCTTCCGTATGATGCGGCTGTCTTAAAAACAGAACCCGATATAGCTCCCCTTCTAAACACTGGATGCCCTTATGTCAGGGAGGCGGAAAGGCTGTTTCAGACCATCTCTGAAGGATTTTAATTTATGCAGTTATCCAGAAAAACTGCCTTTTGATTTATTTGCCACATATATTTTGTAAACTTCTCCGGCTATAATAAGAGGAATTCCGGCGATCACAATTACTGCCCAGTCGAAAACCGATAGTGCAACTGTTCCGAAGACTGTCTGGAAGTGTGGAGTATAAACAACAATCAGCTGAAGAATAAAACTTGAAATAATCGCTGCAATGATGTATGGGTTTGAGAAAACTCCGGCTGATTTAATTGTCTGCCTGAATGATCTGAAATTGAATACATTTATCAGTTCAATGAAGATTATTCCGGTAAATGCCATTGTTCTTGCTTTTTCAGGATCAGCTTTGTCACAGCAGATAAAAAGAGCCAGTGTAAAAATTCCGATATATACGCCAATTAAAAAGATCATAATAAGAGTCTTTCGGCCTAAAACCGGCTCATCGGGATCCTTTGGCTTTTGCTGCATTACATCCTTTTCTGCCGGCTCCATTCCGAGTGCAAGTGCTGATACTCCGTCTGTTACAAGATTCATCCATAAAATCTGCAGAGGCAGAAGAATGAGGGGAAGTCCCATAAACATGCCTGATATTATTGCAATAACCTCCCCCACGTTTGAAGAAAGAAGATACCGTGTGAATTTCTGAATGTTGTCGTACTCGCGTCTTCCCTCGTGAATACCTGCAACAATACTCTCAAAGTTATCATCAATGAGGATCATGTCGCCTGCCTCCTTTGCGACATCGCTTCCCTTAATACCCATTGATATGCCTATATTAGCCTTTTTTAGTGCAGGTGCATCGTTAACACCATCGCCTGTCATTGCAACTATATGGCCGTTTTCGTTTAGAATATCAATAATCCTGAGCTTATGGGCGGCTGTTACCCTTGCAAGTATTTTTGTCCGGATAAGTTTTTCTGCAAGTGTTGTGTCATCAAGTGAATCGATCTCAGAGCCTGTTATTACACCTTCACTATCAAGCCCGATGCTTTCTGCAACCGCTTTGGCAGTTATCTCAAAATCACCGGTAATCATTATGACATCAACGCCTGCTGACCTGCAGAGTCGTATTGCCTCTTTTGCCTCTGTCCTCGGAGGGTCAATTATTCCTGCAAATCCAAAAAAGATGAGATCCTTTTCAGTCTCTTCGGCAGTGGCAGGGATTTCTTTTCCAAGGTTTTTTGATGCAACTGCAAGAACCCTGAGACCTTCTCTTGCAAAAGACTCATAGACTTCTCTTAATTTGTCTCTTTCAGCTTGATTGAGCTCTGTGGTCTTTCCGTTTTTATAGATCCTGTCTGAAAGAGAGAGAATTATCTCAGGAGCACCTTTTGAATATGCAATAAATCCTTTCTCTCTCCCATAGACTGTAGTCATTCTTTTTCTTGAGGAGTCAAACGAGAACTCTTTTTTTATCTCCTGCATGGGAAGTTTGTATTCGGGAATATCTGCCTTGTGTGCCGCAACAACAAGGGCACCTTCAGTCGGCGTTCCGATAATATTCCACTCATTATTTTTTTTTGACAGGATTGCATGGTTGCAGAAAAGACCGGTCTGCAGGAAATACCTTAGTCCGTCATAATCCTGTGGTCTGATAGCAGCCCCATTCAGAAGAAAATCCCCTTTGGGATCATAGCCGCTTCCTGTGACTGTAAAAGTCATATTAGGGACATAGACTTTTGTCAGTGTCATCTCGTTTTTTGTAAGAGTGCCTGTCTTATCTGTGCAGATAACAGAGACTGAACCTAAGGTTTCTGATGCGGCAAGATGCCTTATCAGGCACTTCTTTTTGTACATGCTCTTTATGCCTATTGCAAGCGTTAACGTGACAACTGCCGGAAGCCCTTCCGGAATTACTGCAACCGCAAGGGATACTGCTGTTAAAAACATCTCAACAGCATCACGGTTCTGGAAAAGCCCAAAGAGAACAATAAGTACGGCTACAAAAACGGAAATTGCACTTATATGCTTTCCAAGAGAATCCATCTGCCTTGCAAGTATCGTCTCTTCTTCGCCAATTCCCGATGTAAGGGCTGCAATCTCTCCAAATTCTGAATTCATCCCTGTGTTTACGACAATTCCCTTACCCCTGCCGTTTGTAACAACAGTCCCCATAAAGGCCATATTGTATCGTTCACCAAGGGCGGCATCCTTATCAGAAACCGCTGTGTTTTTTTCAACAGGAACTGACTCTCCTGTTAGCACAGATTCATCTATCTGAAGGGTTGTTGCCTCAAAAATTATCAGGTCTGCCGGGACTTTTCTTCCGCTTTCAAGAACTACAATATCTCCGGGTACAACCTTTTCTGCCTCAATTTCGGTCTCAATTCCGGAAGATAGAACAAATGCTCTGAGACCCAGCATATGCTTTAGGGCATCTATTGCCTTTTCAGCCTGCCATTCCTGGAAAAAGCCAAATAATGCGTTTAAAAGCACAATTGCTAGAATTGCTGCCGAATCAACGATTTCTCCTACAAAGAAGGATGCCGCTGCGGCGATTATCAGTATAGCTATGAGGACACTCTTAAACTGGTTTAAAAATATTTTCAGAGGAGATATTCTGCCGTCTTCTGAGATTTTGTTTTGCCCGTATAAAGAAAGCCTTTTTTCTCTTTCACCCCCTGAAATTCCTTTTTTATCGGCATCAAGTCTTTTCAGGATCTCATCTGCAGTGAGACTGTGCCAGGGGATAATATCTTTTTGTGCCGGAGTGTCCACATTACCGGTATTAATCAATCTTCATAAATAGAACTTTTCCCCAAAAACAGAAACTTTGTCAAAGAAAGGATATTTTAATGGTCTGATACGGAGTCGTTTTGCTGCTCATAAGTGATAGGGGACATTAGTCATAAGTATCAGTTGGACTCCATTAATAACAACACAATATGGCCTCCATCGAAGACGAAATAAAAGCAATTGAAGATGAGATCTCCAATACAAAATACAATAAGGCGACATCCCACCACATAGGAAGACTTAAGGCAAAACTTGCGAGGATAAAGGATGACGCAGTGGCCCGTGCCATGGCCTCTTCCGGAGGCGGTGAGGGGTATGCGGTAAAGAAATCAGGGGACGGAACAGTTGTTCTTGTCGGTTTTCCGTCTGTTGGTAAATCAACACTCCTAAACAAGCTTACCAATACTGAGAGTGAAACCGCAAACTACGCCTTTACAACACTTACTGTTGTTCCCGGTTCAATGGAGCATAAGGGAGCCAACATTCAGATTCTGGATATTCCCGGTCTGATTGCCGGTGCGGCAATGGGTAAGGGCAGGGGAAAAGAGGTAATTGCGGTTGTAAGAAGTGCAGACCTTATTCTTCTTTTAGGTGATGTCTACAATGAAAAGCACATCAATGTTTTAATCAAGGAATTAAATGACGCAGGTATAAGGCTCAATAAATTAAAGCCCGATATCACAATTAAAAAGTCATCAAACGGAGGTATCAGGTTTAACACTGTCGGGCATTCAGACCTTGATCTTGAAGAGATTAGGGCCATGCTTGCGGAGAGCAAAATTATGAATGCTGATGTCTTAACCCGCGGTACTGTAACCCAGGATGACTTTGTTGATGCAATGATGGGAAGCAGGGTCTATATTCCTGCATTTTTTGCAATCAACAAGGTTGATCTTGTAGATGAAGAGAGACGGCAGGAGATTGTCACTGATGTTACAAAGAGATTTGGACGACCTCCGATTATGCTTTCTGCACATTCCGGATACAATGTGGATCATTTAAAGGATGAGATCTACGATCAGCTTGGGTTTATCAGAATTTATTTAAAGCCTGTTGGCGGAAAAGCGGATTTGGAGGAGCCTTTAATTATAAGGGAGCCTGCAACCGTTGAGTCTGTCTGCAACAAACTTCACCGTGATTTTGTCCGAAAATTCAGATATGCAAAGGTATGGGGAGATTCGGTAAAGCACGATGCCCAGCGTGTCGGACTTCCGCACAAACTTGAAGACGGCGATATTTTAACGATTGTAACAAGGGCGTGAAAAAGTTCAGGTCCGGGCAAAATAATTTTTTTCTTTAATTAAATTCTAAAATCAAAGAATTGAACCGGCTTTTTGTAGCTACTATAATCTTAAATTCTCGAACAGATAATTAGTCTTTATGAATATTCGTATAGTCCTTGAACCCAGTGAGGAAGGAGGATATACAGTCTATGTTCCTTCACTCCCCGGTTGTGTCAGCGAAGGCGATACAAAGGAAGAGGCGATAGAGAATATCAAAGAGGCAATTGATCTCTACCTTGAACCGATTGAGGATGAAGTAATTCTTGGTGAAAGAGCAGAACAGATCGAGATAGCTGTATGAAGAAAGTTCCCTCTCTGGATTACGACAAAGTAGTGCGGGCACTTCAAAGAGACGGTTTTGTTGTCGTCAGAACAAAGGGAAGTCATATCCGTCTTCATAAAAACATGGCTGATGAGACTATTAAACTTACAATTCCAATGCATAAACCAATAAAGAGATCAACTCTTTCCCATATCCTGAAACAGGCTGATATGACTTTGGAAGATTTGGAAGAACTTCTTTGATTGATTTGCTTTGTCTCAAAAAGATCAGGATCAAGGTTCAGGCAAAATACTTTTTTTAATTTTTTTAGAGTTATACTTTTAAAAAAGTAAACTGGCTTTACTTTAATAAAATCTCTTAAGCCAGGCTTTATTAAGATAGGTTTTTTTATAATTCATTATCGTATATTGCAACAATGCACGTGAATTTCTCTTCAGTTAAAAAATACCTTATTACAATGCTCTTGTTTTTTGCTTTAATTGTTATATCATCCTATATCATCAATTTAGACATTCTGATTCCCGAAACTTTTGCTTACGTATACATTCTAGTAACTGTTTATATAATTTTAAATCTGATTCTTGCTTTCTTTTTTTTGAATAGTTATTTTTGGCGTGATTTGGATTGGAGAATTCCAAAGGAAACTAAAGATTCAAAGCTATCTAATTTCTTGAATTATCCAATTATAAATAAAAATATTCAAACTTTTACATAAACTAAAGGGATATTTAGAGATATTCGTGCATTATTTCTTATTTGTAAATATAATATTCCATACATTACCGGGGTATTTGCATACAAAGATAAATTCTGAAAATATTACACAACCTACTCATGATGCAATTGTCTTATGTGGAAAAAATTCCAAATTCAAAATCTATTATGGACTTGGTTTTAGTTATTTAGTATCATTTTTTAAAAAACACAATTATTCTTATAAAATTTATTCATGCAATAGTTGTGATGATTTTGATAAAATAATGAATAATCAGTCTGTAATTTCAGTTTGGATATTTGGTCATGGTGATCATGGTTGTATAGCATTCGGTGAATCTCTTTATGAATATTCTCAATTACAAGGCAAGTCTATAAAAAAAGATTATATCTATCAATTTCATTGCAATCCTGGATCTTATGATTCTTTAGCGTCGATTGTTTCAGATGGGAGAGGCTATGTAAATAATGATTTTAACACCCCAAATTCTAATTATTGGAATATTCATGAAATCCTAAAATCGTTTGATTATGATAATAATGAACTGAAAAATGGGTGACCTTTCTTCAATTTTATTTATGCATTTTTTATCACGAAGAAATCCTCTCAATCTCCCCCCAAATCCTCTCACTTGTCTCTTCGATAATATCCTGCATTGCCCCAACAATCACATCAGGATTGGTCATCTTCTTCGGGAATAAAACTCCCAGTCTCACGCCTTCAGACCAGTCCGGTTCCCAGTCAGTTTCCCAGTCCGGATGTTTTTTGGAAAGATCAGATTTTAGCGACTCCAGTAATTTCTGCATGGATTTTATCTCTAGATCTTCAAGATGAATCTCGACACCGATCTCATTGTCATAGTCACAGAATTCGTAATGAACTTTCAGCTCTCTCCAGTCCGGAGGGCAGACCCATTTCCAGTCGTGGCAGTCATTATTCCATAAGGGAAATCCTTCCACTTCATTATTTTTGTATTCATTAAGGACACTCAGGAAAAAAGGATTGATGAGTTCCCGTGATTCGAGATAATCGGGTTTTATTATGGTACTCGGAACGAAGAGCACTTCTTCTTTGTTGATTGTAAATTTGGGCTCTGTAGAAAACCTATTCACATTTTTCAAGCAACATGTTGTGAAGAACTATCCTGATTTTGATTTCCTTAAGCTGATTAT
>JAFGWE010000045.1 GCA_016937345.1 Methanomicrobiaceae archaeon | reverse complement strand
CATGATCTATAAGGCATTTCACCAGTACCTCAAAGAAGAAGATGAACTCGTATCAGCACTTGGAAAGACAATCGCCTTTATTCAGGATAAAGACTCAAAAAATTAGAAAGAATTTTTTTTGGTATAATCAGGATTAATAAATTCCATTTTTCCGATATTCTTTTTTTTTATTTTTTTATTTCATTATCTTTTTTTTTGAAAAATTCTTCATTTATTATAAACACCTGCAATACCGGTATAACCATCTGGTTAAATGAAGGGATTTTTTCTAATTAACTCTTATATAAGGAATTTTTTTAAAATATATCTGAGTACTTAAATAAAAACAGTACCAACGAATCCTGTGTGGAATATATATGATTGAAATCAAAAATCTGGTAAAAGAATACAATGGCATAAGAGCTGTTGACAATCTCTGTCTTAATATAGACGGAGGTGAGATATACGGTCTTTTGGGTCCGAATGGTGCAGGAAAAAGCACTACGATACTGATGCTTACGGGTCTTATTATGCCCACATCAGGTGAATGCTTAATTGACGGAACTGAAGTTTCAAAAAACCCGATAGAGGTTAAGAAAAAAATAGGATATATGCCTGAAGATGTCGGTTTTTATTCAAATCTTAGTGCATATGAAAACCTGGAGTACTTTGCAAGGCTCTATGGAATCCCGGAAAAAGAACTTCAGGACAGAACTGACGAACTTTTAAAGCAGGTAGGTCTTTACGGTGTTGAAAAAACAGTTGGCGGATACTCAAAAGGAATGCGCCAGAGACTTGGAATCGCAAAAGCACAGTTAAACGACCCTTCTATAATAATACTTGACGAACCAACCGCAAACCTTGATCCGCAGGGAGTTGCGGATTACAGAAGCATTATAAAACAGATTGCAAAACTGGATAAGACTGTTCTTGTGTCATCACATATTCTCTCGGAGATTAGCAAGGTATCAACAAAAATTGGGATTCTACAGAAAGGAAGGCTCATAAGAGAAGGAACCTGGGAAGAACTCTCATCAGATATTGAAAATAAAGATCTTCCAGAGATAAGAATCAATGTTGAGACAAAGGTTCCGATGCCGCAGTTCAATCATCCGGAAATAATCTCTGCTGATTACAAAAACGATGACAAAACCGCTGCAATTGTTGCCAAATCTGACATCCGCGATGAAATTTCAGGAATACTCTACAAAAACAATGTAATTTTAAAAAATCTCTCTTTGGATGCAACAACGCTTGAGGATGCAATACTTACATACTACTCTGAAGAGGTGCCTGAATTATGAAATCAAATGGACTTATTGTCATCTCAAAAAAGGAATTCCGCGATCATATAAAGAGCAAAAAATTCCTGATAATCTTTTCAATCATAATGATTGCAACTATAACAGGTATGGTCGGAGGTGCTGTTGACTACAATAAGCAGATACAGAATTATGCCGAACAGATGGCGGTCTCTGAAGACACATCCATGTTCAGCTCATACTGGTGGACAAAACCATCGGTGATGACGATATTCAACAATGTCGGGACAATAGTTGCCTCACTTGGAGCAATTCTTGGAATTGCAATGGGTTTTGACCTGATAACGCGGGAAAAAGAAAGTAAATCGCTAAAAATACTCCTGTCTCATCCTATATATCGCGATGAGGTGATAAACGGCAAAGCCATAGGAGGAACATTTGCTCTGATTCTTGCACTTATTATAACGTTTGTAATATCAATGGCGCTTCTTTTAATATTCAGCATTGTTCCTGATATTACAGAAGTCCAGTATATTCTGCTATTTGGAATCTCTGCATTTCTGATGATCTTTTCGTACTTTGCAATATCGCTGTTCATGTCAACAGTTGCAGAGAACAGCGGGAACGCACTGATATACACGCTTATTATATTCATCGTTCTTACAGGACTTTTCCCAATGCTGATTTCAGGGTCGATTATTACTGTCCTTGCAGGCGATGCCCCGGAGCCTCCGGATACACTCATCATGAGAAGTTATAGCACAGCATATGTTTCAGCATCTGTCACTGTCAGTGACTCAGGTGAGATCTCAGAAAAATCCGAAAGCGATCCTTATGATACAGAGGAATGGAGAAATTATGAGGAGGAGAGCATGAAATACTGGCAGAAAAGGCAGGCCATATCAGACTTTTTCAACCTTCTGTCGCCCACAAACAACTTTCAATATATCTCATCTTATCTGACATACCCTCAGATGTACAAAAATATGTACATCTCAAATAGTATTTTTGTCGAGGATGGAGCAGATGAACCGGAAAAAACCAGTATATTTGATGTACTTGGAGATCTTATGAAAAATATCATTGCACTCATTGCATTCCCAATAGTCTTCTTCGGGCTTGCATATGTAAAATTCATGAGAATGGATGTCAGGTGAAAAAACAGATGAATAATATCCATTTTTCTATGAATAATTACAGAATTTTAAAAAACCTGGCATCCACAGTGCTCATACTGATGCTTATATTCACAGCATCTCAGTCTGTTATGGCATCAGAGTCCGCAGAACCGGGAAATTTTAAAATATACTGCAAATATCCCGGCAAAGTGATAGAGGCCGGAGAAACGATAAAATATGATCTCATAATTAAAAATATAGGCGGGACTGATACTCCTCATAAACTCCGTGTAGACACTTTTAAAGGTGAGGATGACTGGGAATTTAAATTTCTTTCAGGCGAGACTGAGATTGACAGAATTTCACTTGCACAGGGTGAATCAGAGACAATTCAACTTGAAGTAAAAACTGCAGGAGACACTCCGGTTGACACATACCAGTTCAGGATATCATTAGATGACGGCAGAATGTGGCTGTATGCAATTGTTGATAAAACATATGCCGGTGAAGACGGCGTTTTAAAACTTCAGGTTGTAAATGAGCAGGGTGAAAAGATTAAAGGTGCCAAAGTCTCGGCATTTCTTGATAAAAGCACAGTTGCTGATGCAGTTGTATTCTCAACATCAGACGGGCAGGTAAGAACAGAACTAGATCAGGGCATATACAGACTTTTAATTGAAAAGGACGGTTACTTAAGCCGGGAAAAAGATGAAGTCAGAATCCAGAGCGGATATACAGAGGACGTCGGGACCCTGATGCTTGAGAGGAAAAATTACGGCCTTGATATTGATGTAAAAGCGCCGATTGTGACAGCTCCAATAGGGCAGAAACCGCTCTTTGAGATTAAACTTTCAAATGTGGGAAAAAGTGACGATTCATTCTCGCTCTTTTATGAAAATATGCCGGACGGATGGTATGGGCGATATAAAGAGACCGCTGAATCAAAAAGTGAACTGTCAGAGGTATTTATCCGTGCAGGAGAAGATAAAACAGTTTTCTTTGAGGTCATTCCGCCTTACTCGGTAACAAAGGGTGATTATACATTAGATTCAGTTGTCGAATCATCTGACGGATCATCATATGATACGGAGCTGAAAGCAACAATAAAAGGAAGCAGTGATCTTCAGGTATTCTCCGACAAATATCTCTATGAGGTTACAAAAGGAGACACCATAGAGATACCGGTAAAAGTTCTCAACAACGGAAACGGTGTTGCACTGACAAACATAAAAGTTGAAGTATCAACACCTGAAGGATGGAAAGTTACAACAGCACCAGAGACTGTGCCCGGAATCGCACCGGGAGAGAGAGAAACAGTCACATTAAAAGTAGTTCCGCCGTCAAATATTGCAGCGTCAGAGTATAAGATTACTGTAAAGGTTATATCTGACCAGGAGGAAGAATCCGACAGCATAAGAGTAGTTGTAAAAGAGAGTTCACTAATTGGAATTTTTGGAATTATTATGATGCTCCTTGTTGCAGGCGGGGTGTATTATATGTACAGAAAATATGAAAGAAGATAAAAAAAGAATATTACATAAATAAAATCCTCTTTTTGTTTATTATACATTCATTATCATTTAAAACACCAGGCTGGCAGAATGACCAGTCTTCCTCTTATTCGTACTTTTCTTTTAGATTTTTTACATCAGAAAGAAGTGAGTCAATATCCTGATACCTTAAAGAAGGGTCTTTTTCAAGACATTTCATGATAATTTTGTCAAACTCTTTGTATGAATCATTATTTAAAACCTGTGAAACCGGAATAATTACCGTTTTTTCTTCTTTGAGATACTCTTCAAGAATATCTCCTGTAATTGGCTTTCTTCCTGTCAGAATTTCGTAAAATAAAAGCCCGGACTGATATATATCAGTCCTTGTGTCAGGCTTTCCATATTTTGAGGGGAATATCTGTTCAGGTGCGGCATAAACAAATGAAAACCCCAGATTTGAATATTCATAGTTGTCGCCTGCTGTTCTGCAAAGACCCCAGTCTGTAAGTTTTGGATTATTTTCTGAATCTATCAGGACATTTCCGGGCTTAATGTCATGGTGAACAATTCCTTTTTTGTGGGCATAAAAAAGCCCTTCCAGTATTCCTGTGAAAATATTTAGTGCCTCTTTGGCAGGCAACGGATAAATCAAATCTAACAGGTTTCTCCTGATGTATTCCATTTCAATGTAGGGAACAGGAAGAATATTTACTGAGTATACTTTTACAATATTTTTATGCCTTAATTTCTCCCAGACTCCAATTTCGCGTATAAATGATTTGCCTGTAATTTCATCCTTGTTTAAAGGCAATTTTATTGCAACAGTCCTCTCGTCGTAAAGTCTTTTTGCATGAAATACTATTGCAATTCCGCCTGCACCTGCAATTGACACATCCCTGTAGTTTTTATAAAGTTCTTCAGGGAATATTGGCATCCTCTGTCTGGTTTTCCCACTTTTTCTATCAAAAACAATTGTCTTTTCATCATCCTGAAGGTTGTCTCCCGACACCTTCACATTTCTCCTTAAAAATGTGACTGCAATAAGAGATAGAGACAAAAACAAAAGAACAGGAATATACAGAATATTCATCCCGTAAAGAATAGGGTTTCCCGATGAAAAACAGGCATAATAAAAGATTCCTGCAACTATGATAACAAATGCCTGTGCATGATAATTATGTCCTCTCCGCACAGATACTAGCATGAGAGCAAAAATAAGCACTGAAGATGCGGCAATATATATGAGAGCAAAAACCAGTCCGAGACAGATGAAAAGGCCTGATTGTGAGATTTCAAACAGGTAATATGAACTGTCTATCATTCCAATTGTTATAATGGACAGCATTCCTGCAATTGAGAGATGCCCGCCGGCCACAAGAACTTTTTCGGCCGGATCAAAGTGAACACCTGCTCTGCCATTATTTTCTGTGTATATTATTGAAAGGATAGCAGATAACACCAGAGAGATTATCATTGCAAAATAAAAAACGCCGGTCTGCTCAGAGTACCAGACATCATGCCATGCCCTGTTGAGCACAGAGCCTTCATAGACACCGGTTTTTATTCCGGAAACATATTCACCTGCATCATCATTGTATACTGTAAATGAGAGAGATTCAGGAGTTATATCGGCTGCTCCTTCGCCCAGAACATCAGAATATTTCAAAACAACCAGTCCGCTTGTGCTTTCAGTTGTAAGAATTGAGATGTTTGGATCAAAAAGGACGTTTGATGCCTTATCTGCGGGTGAAACTGTTACTGTGACTTTAGATGTTGCTGTTAAATCGCCATCAGACTGCGGCAAATTAGTGACTGCCGCAATTAAAACCACCAACAGTCCAATTACAATTCCGGTTAAAATCTTTTTTTTCAAAAAATTACCCCGATTTCTCCTGAAATTTATTCTCCGTTCCCCTTATGAAAAACAAGTCTTGCACGGGTAATTCCTTTTCCAAGATCGATTATATCGCCGTCTGAGAGTAGTAATCTCTTTTTAGGTTCTACTGCTTTATGATTGACATAAGAGCCGTTTGTGCTCCCCATGTCAATAAAGTGCCAGCCGCTTTTATCAAGGCTGAAAACGCCATGTGAACTATTAATCCTCGTTACAGAAATATATGCACCTGAAAGAGCAATAACATTGGGAAAACTACTGTAATCCAAATCGCCTGCAATTCTTCCCACTCTAGTCTCATCCTGTGACAGATAAAATATCTTACCATCGTCCTCACCTCCTAAGGCTACAACAAATGCCCGGCTTTCATATCTGCTCCCAAATTTTTCATTGCAAAGGCTGAGGCACTCAGTTGTTTTTTCACTGACTATCTGTAAGTTTAAATTTGAAAATGAGTTCAGACTCCGGATAACAGATTCCATCCCCCCGGGATTTACCGAATATTTCCAGACAGGGAGAGAACCTTTTGATGTTTCCTCACCAATTCCTGCCTCTTTTTTGATAAGTCCGATCTTCATCAGCCTGTCTATGTGCTTTTTGGTATTATCATAGTTTGAATTTATATGTCTGGAAATTTCCTTTACTGACTTCGGATTTTTTTCAATGAAAAGAATTATCTCAAGCCGTACCTGATTGGATATTGCCTGAAGGTATGACAAAAGCTCTTCAAAGAGTCCGGGTTCTATATTATCTTCAATTGTGATATCATCCAGGATATCATCAGAACAGCATTTTTTTACCGAAGATTCGGGATATTCCATCTGCATTAATATATTCCAATTCAGAATATACAATATTTCCGATTAAAAGTAAAAATTGCAAAAATCTCTGGAAAATTATCAATACATTTTACATCAGATTCTTTTTTTTAATGCTGAATTATGGATCAATAAGAGTTTATGCAATAATTAAAAAAAATGTCAAAAAACGAGTGGGCCCGGTGCGACTCGAACGCACGACCTCCCGGTTATCAGCCGGGTGCACCACCGACTATGCTACGGGCCCTCTT
>JAFGWE010000044.1 GCA_016937345.1 Methanomicrobiaceae archaeon | reverse complement strand
GGCTCTATTTCAGGTCCGGGTCCCAGCGGGAGAACACCTTCTGTTATGTGAATCTCATATACAGAGACTGCCTGCGGACCTGTCATCATGCCAAATGATGAAGTCTGGCATACATCGGATGATGCCTCCCCTTCAATAAATTTTACCGAGATATCATAGTCCAGAGGGTCATATGTTGAATATGAGTATGACTCTCCCGGAAGAAGGCTTTTTTCTACAAGGGTTTCGCCTGTTTTTACGACTTTGATGTCTGCAGAACTTGCAGTGCATGTCGTTCCTGTGCATTCCGCACAGTTGGCATCAGATTCTGCTGAAAGAATATAGCTTCCCTGAAGCGGCTTGAATACAAGTCTGTCAGGGTCTCCTATTATGTCTGTTATCAGTGCTTTTGATGAAATCTCTGTAATCTTTGCAATTCCAAGATATGTGCCCCCGTCTCCTCCGAGAATTATATATCGGACAGGATCTCCTGTCTTAAATGTGTCAAATGCGGATTCATCAGGAACAGTTCCTGTTACAGTGCTTATAACGTCAGATGCAATCCATTCGCTGATTGGTTCGGATTCTGAGTAGGTTGTTGAAAACTGATACTCAGTTGTAATTGTTATTGTCTTTTGTTCGGTGTCAACCGATGATACTGTTCCCATGCCGTTTACTTCAGCGATTACAGCTGATGCCGGCATGCAAAATAAGGCTGCTAATGCAATTGTGACAGCCAGAATCAAAATTCTTTTTAAGTCCATTTTAAATCCTCAATTTAAAAGAGGAATAAAGTTGTATATAAAAATATTCTGGTTTTTTTAGTATAACTCTTAAGCTAAAAAATTCCGGTTTTAAAAAGCCTGAATTATTCGGTTGAAACGAGAAAAAAGAATTCCCTAACGGTTGCCTGACTGGTTTTTAAATCTCTCTTCTATTGAGGATATTGTTTCTATTTCATCTATTCCTTTATCATCCCTAAGTCTTAGGAATCTCGGGAAACGGAGGGCGTAGCCTGCATCATAAGTGGGACTTTTCTGTATCTCGGCATATCCAACTTCAAATACAATCTCGGGCTCAAATTTAACACTGTTTTTTGACTCTGAGATGATTCTGTCTTTTAGAAGGGAGTATAATAGTGCAAGCATTTCATCCGAAATGCCTGTTGCAACCTTTGAAACCGGTAAAAGATCCCCGTTTTCACTCCGGCATGCAAGAAGGAATGTTCCAAAATGGTGTGCACGTTTTCCTTCTCCCCACTCCGCACCAATTACTGCAAGGTCTATTGTGTCAACGGCAGGTTTGATCTTAATCCACTCCTTTCCGCGAACACCAGGAGTATAATGAGCAGAGAGTGATTTTATCATAATGCCTTCATGCCCGTCGTTAAGGGCAGAACGATAGAATGATTCGATATATTCGATATCGCCGGATACAATCTGCGGGGCAACATATTTACTTACACAACTCTCAAGAATCTCGCGTCTCTTAGAAAACGGTTCATCAATCAGAGTTTCTCCGTCAAGATATATTATGTCAAAAATATTTGGGACAAGCCTGATGCTTTCCATGTGGTCTGCGATATCATGCTTTCTTCTGAATCTTCTCAGGACATACTGGAAAGGAAGCGGTTTTCCGTTGTCAACTGCTATCACCTCTCCGTCAAGAATTATATCATGCTCCGTTGATGAGAGAAGCATATCTGAAACATCAGGTATCGCATCAGTTACTTCCTCAAGCTTCCTTGAGTAAATTCTGCATTTGCCGTCTTTTTTGTGGAACTGAAACCTGGTTCCGTCATATTTGTATTCTGCGGCAATTTTTCCCTGCTCTCCAATTATATCCGCAATTGTGCCCTGCTTTGCAAGCATCATCTTAACAGGCCTGAAAAGTTCCACTCTGACATCGTTTAAAGCACCCTCGCCCTCTTTTGCCAGAAGTGCGACCTCACCAAGATCATTTGACGCCTGGTAGGCATGTTCGACAGAATTTGTCGGAACTAAAAATGCCTTTGCAACTGCCTCTCTGATATTGCCCTCGCCTATTCCTATCCTGAGCTCGCCTAAAATCAGCCTTGATATGTACCTGGCCTCTTTTGGATTTGCATCTGAAAAAAGCCGCTTTAATACTTTCAATTTTTCTTTCTGTGAACTGTTTCCGCCAACACCTGAGATGTAATAAAAATCCCTGTAAACCTCAAGAAGGTCTAAAGACTCTGAAAAAAATGAAGTCTGCTCCTTTTTGGAAAGCAGATTCTCTATTGCACGCCCTGCATCGCCGCCTGAATTAATCTTTTTAATAACACTCTCTTTGTCTTTTCCGACAACGTATGCAACCGCTTCATAAACAAGATTCGGCCCGATTCCGGTTTTCTCAGGGCTGTAGTCAGGAAATATTCTCCCCATTAAAAATCTTACAAAAACAGGAAGCTCTTCATTGGAAAGCTTTGGAAGGACTTCTGCAACAATATCTATTGAGTCAAGTCTGCCGGATGTCTTCTCAATTTTTTCGCATATCTCTGAAAACTCATTAAACTGCATTTTAGAAAATCCCCTGATTAAACTCTGATTGTACTGCAGGCTTCACATTGCAGTGAAACACTTATTTCAATATCTGATGAGAACAATCCTGCACCTTTCTTTGCGGTTTCAAGTGCCTTTTGTGGAGTGTTGTTCTCCTCGCTTAAATGTGCAAGAACAAATGTCCCTACGTCCTGACCGATCTTTTGTATGCACTCTGCTGCAGCGGTGTTTGAAAGATGACCTCTGTTTTGGTCTCTGATTCTCTCCTTTAAAAACTTTGGATATGGACCTTTTTCAAGCATAACCGGGCAGTGGTTGCTCTCAAGTACAACCGCATCGCATTTTTTCAGATAACCTGTTATTTTGTCAGAAAGCCGGCCTGTATCAGTACAGAAACCAAAAGTGGAACCGTTTTCAGAGATGCAGAAGCCGCATGGATCACATGCATCATGGTATGTTGAGAATGCCTCCGCAGAAAAACCACAGACCTCAAACCTCTCCCCTGTTTTGACTGTCTGCATATCAACATCCTTATCAGACTTTCTTTTGTCCTCAAATTCCCATAGCGTACCCTGTGTGGAAAATACAGGCACATCAAGTTTTCTTGCGAGAACATCAACTCCTTTTATGTGATCCGAGTGTTCGTGGGTTACAAGGATTCCTTTGATGAGTTCAGTTTTTGCACCAGCAGATTCAAGTCGTTTGAAGGTTTCCCTGGCGCTTAAACCCGCATCTATTAGTAATGCCCCGCAGTCGCCCTCTATATATGTGCAGTTTCCCTTGCTTCCGCTTGCAAGGACTGTTATTTTCATTAGTGATATATTGGGTTTTAATCACTAAATTTGTTTACTTTGAAGTTATAAATCAGACCGGCTTTTGCTCTCTAAAAAAAAGATTTTTTATTTGTGATTATTTTTTTCAAGTTCGACAAGAATCGGGGCGATTGTGCCGGAATGAATACATCGTCTTACATATTTTGCAAGTTTTTTTGTATATTTTATATGTGCTGTCTGAAAACCTGCCAGAAAACCAAAGCAGAGAGTGACAATTGCGAGTACAAAAAGTCCTGTTAATTCATCCATTTTAAATCCTCCTCCTGCAAATCAGGAGACTTCCTCCATCTCAATTATAAACGGCTCAAAAGAATCATCATCTCTGCATTTTTCAGCGGCGGTGGTAAATCTCTTTTTGAAATAGATATTCATAATGAAATATCCCGAAAGAGCCCCAATTAAAAAAAAGGCAATTACAACCCCTAGTCCAAGAAGTATATCCAGCATTGGCAAACCCGTTTGAAAAATATACTTTCTGTTTATAAAAAGATTTCCATAATAAAAGGGTGCAAAGATGAAATCCTGTATTGACTTTCATTCTCAATAATGCCTGAATATCAGCTTTTTATCAGCTGAAAACGTGGACTGCGGCTGCTTTAAATGTGAGATAAACCCTGTCGTCTTCTTTCAGTTCAATATCGGATAATCCCCTTCTTGTAAGAATTGTTGTGAATAAGATTCCATATATTTTAGAAAAAAATTAATCAGCTTAGAATGCATTGTTGTCTAAAATAATATTTTTGATTATCTGAATTTCGGCAGGCTTGTTAAACTCATCGGATTAAAATCACATGATATATATCCTTGTAAAATATAATTCTGGCCAAAGCACTATGATCCATTTGTGCGCAGAGATCAAATATTTCTTAAAACGGTTGAAATCATGAGTCCTAAAGATTTACAGATTCTTATTGTTGAAGATGAAGCAGTCGTTGCAATGTCAATAAAGCAGCTGATAGGAATCTATGGTTATTCTGTTGCTGGTGTTGCTTCAAATTTTTCAGATGCAGTCAGAATTGCAGAAGAAAAACTGCCTGATCTTGTTTTAATGGATATAAAGATTAAAGGAAATAAGGACGGAATTGAGGCCGCAAATAAGATAAAAGAGATCTGCGGGGCATCTGTTATTTTTCTTACAGCCTATAGCAGTAAGGAAACAATTGATAAATGCATGAGTGTTAACCCTTCAGCGTATATTGTAAAACCATTCAAAGAGCAGGAACTTCGAAATGCAATAAGTAATGCACTGATTAAGAATATTTTGCCTTCCTGAGAATAATTAACAGAGGCAGGATTCTGCCCTTTTTTTGAATTATTTTATAAAATTTTAATTTGTATCCGATTATCAATTTTTTTTCTGATTAAATACCAAAATCTCTCTAAATCTTTTATTATTTTAAGGAGATCCTGTTTTGGTATATTCAGATTTTTCTTTGCAAACTTTAATTCTTCCCCGGCTCAAAAGATCTACAGGTTTATATGTTAAAAGAGCTGGATGTCGAAACATGGGTCAGCGGCAGAAGAAAGGGCATTTCCGGTGTATCTGACAGCGTCTCTGAGATAATCAAAAATGTCAGGGAAAAGGGGGATCAGGCACTTTTTGAATACGCAAAAAAGTTTGACAATATTGAACTTGAAGAGCTTCGGGTTTCAGAAGATGAGATTGAAGCCTCATACGATGAGGTTGATATGCGTCTTGTTGAAAGTCTGATTGAGGCAGAAGCGAGAATCTCGGAGTTTCATGAGTACCAGAAAAAAGATGATCTCTGGCTTCGTGAAATCTGTCCCGGTGTAACACTTGGTGTGAAAACAACACCTCTTGGAAGGGTCGGCTGCTATATTCCCGGAGGGCGTGCCTCATATCCGTCCACTGCTCTTATGACCGCAGTCCCGGCAAGGGTTGCGGGTGTTCCTGAGATCTGTGCATGCACCCCGCCTCCGGTAAATCCTTTAACAATAGTTGCATTTGATATCGCAGGTGTGTCTGAGATTTACCGCGTTGGAGGAGCACAGGCTGTTGCGGCAATGGCACTTGGAACAGAGTCCATAAAACCGGTTGATAAAATAGTAGGTCCCGGGAATGTGTATGTAACGGCTGCCAAGATGATGCTTCGCGATAATGCAGAGATTGACTTTCCGGCAGGTCCGTCTGAGATAGGAATTATTGCTGATTCTTCTGCAAATCCATCCTTTATCGCCGCAGATATCCTTGCACAGGCAGAACATGATCCCAATTCTGCATGTGTTTTAGTAACAAACGATATAAAAATGGCAGGAAAAGTATCAGATGAGGTAAAAAAGCAGATATCCGGTGCACAGAGAAGAGATATAATGGATAAGGCACTCTTAAACTCCGGATATGTTATAGCAGACTCAATATCTGATGCGATTTTAATCATGGATGAGATTGCACCGGAACACCTGTCAATTCAGGTTTCTGATTCTCTTTCTGTGCTAAACAAAGTTAAAAATGCAGGTTCGATATTTGTAGGGCCTTATGCGGCTGTTGCCTGCGGTGACTACGCCTCCGGCACAAACCATGTCCTGCCTACAGCCGGATATTCAAAGGTTTACTCCGGACTTAACATAAGCCACTTTTCAAAGACCTCAACCGTACAGATAATTGACAGGGATGGTCTTTTTGAGATCGGTGATGTTGTTGAGGCCCTTGCTGATGCAGAAGGGCTTTTTGCACATGCGGATTCAGTCCGAATAAGAAGAAAATAAGAATCAGTTTCTGATTTTACATGAAAGTTACTTTGTAATTTGCATCAAACAGTGCATGAAATATAATTTCATGAATGTTTTTAATAAAAAAGTATCTATAAATTTTATAATTTTTCTTTAAAATTTAAACATTTCAAGAATCCTAAAAAAATATATCAGAAGAGGTAATCATCCTTTTTTTCGCCTGTTTCTTCTTCCCAGTCAGCATCTGAATATTCAGCGGAGTCTGAATGGTTTTTTTCCGAACTTTCAAAAGCCTCCTCATAATCATCAGAAGAGTAATCTTCTTTTTCAATTCTTCCTGTTATGCCCTCTGCATCATTCTGAATGTCAAGAATTAGTGATCCCAGTTCGCAAAGAATCTTTTCTGAGTCTCTTCCCCATTTAATAAGAGTTTTTTCCTGAAAAATACCGGAATTTAGGTTTTCATTCTTGCCTTTAAGAACAACTGCGGTGACTTTCCCGCCGGCTGCAAAAGAGATAAAAAAGATAATAAGTCCTGCAAGTGCAACTATGAGTCCGCCGTAGATCTGACTTGCAAGCATGTTACTTAAATTATAGAAATATGATGTCGTCGGACTGTATATCCCGAAAAGGCCTGCTAAAAAAATAAGTGCCCCTAAAATACCAAGGACCATATTCTGTTTTTTCTTCTCGTATATTTCAAGCCCTCTTATGTCCTCTATTCTCATCTCCTGTGTCAAAGAAGGCCTGTTCATCTTTAACGCCGCTTTAGTCATACCATAAAATATCAGGCGCTTTGATGTGACTGCGATATTTAAAACCGCTTTCTGCGGTTTTTTCATCTCAAAACCCCTGTATTCTTTTATAATATTTTCATCTGCGGACAATTTGATATAATCCGATACTGATGGCATTGTAATGAAATCTCTTGTCGTCGGGGAGTATAAATTGTTCTAAATAGTGCTGCAGATATATTTTATCTCTGCAAAAAAACGGCATGAAATATTAATGATTTTTAGTTTTTACATGAAATTTACTTCGTAATTCAAATGAAACAGTGCATGAAATATAATTTCATGAACGTTTTTAGTTCAGATTAGATTCCGAAATTATTCAGAAAATCAGTTGTTTCTTTGACTTTTCTCTCAAAATAAATATTTTCCATTAGATATCTGACCATGCAGAGATTTTTTGCACCTGCATTAAGGACATCTCTCAGGTTTTTTTCATTAATGCCTCCGATTGCAACAACCGGAATATCCCGGGCAATCTCTATTGCCTCTCTTATTAGTTCTGTTCCGGTAACAGGGTCCGGCTTTTCCTTCGTTGTTGTCTTAAATAACGGCCCGAATCCAATATAGTCCGGTTTTTGCCGGACAGCCTCTCTTACCTGTTTCAGATTATGGGTTGAGAGTCCAAACTCACTTACTTTTCTCCCGCATATTTTTTTTGCATCTGATAAACTGATGTCATCCTGACCAAGATGGAGGCAGTCTGCACCGCAGATATATGCAAGGTCTGCCCGATCGTTTATCACAAATCGTGTTTCTGTGCCGTCTGTAATACTCATAATCTCCTCTGCTGCAAGAAGAATTTCCCTGTCACTGTGATCCTTCTCTCTTAACTGAAGATATTTTACATTATATCTGACAGCAGTCTCAGCAATATTCCTGTATGAAACCGAAGGGTTTGTTATTATCAGATATAGCCCGAAGTCTCTTTTATTCACTTCAAATCCTCAATTATGAGTTTTGCAACCTTCTCTCCGGAAAGCAGCATCCCGCCGAATATCGGCCCCATCCTTGGAGAGCCGAAGACCCCGTTTGCCGCCATGCCGCATACATAAAGTCCCGGGTATATCTCTTTTGTATTTTTAACAGTCTCTGCCTCACCTTCACATACATTCATGGAACGCTCACCTGAGACTTTTCCTGTAGGAGTGCTAAGAGTGATATTGTTCTTTTTTGCAACTGTCTCCGAAATATCGCATGGGTGGCCGGTTGCATCAATGACAATTTTTGCCCTGAAAGAGAGCGGATCTACATGAAGCCCTTCTTTTTCAATTGTGGCCCAGTTGACAACAACTCCTGAGATTCTGTTATCCCCAAACACAACATCCTCAACACGCATGCCGTTGTGAATCAAAACGCCTGCTTTAGATGCTTTATATATAAGTGCTGATGTCGCAAGGACGCTGTCGCATGTAACAAGTGAGTCATTGTATCTTTTATACGGGATACCGAGTTCATCAAGAAGATACACAGCCTCATTCTGAATTGCAATTGATGTAAACAGCATTGCGCCGCCCCACATGCCTCCGCCCGGGGAGAGTTTGCTCTCAAACATTGAGACCTTATAGCCCGCTTCTGCCAGTTTTAATGCAGCAATAAGCCCTGAAGGCCCTGTTCCTGTAATGGCCACATCAACGCTTAAATTTTCTTTTAGTCTTAAAAACCAGCTGTCTGTTATTGCTCTTGTAATATCCAAATCCATTTTATTATCATCCTGGACTGATGCGGATAATGCGCAGGCTGAGAGCTAAAAAAGACTTCCTACGCCGGCATTATCCGGATCAGGTTATATGGGTATAATCTCAGCCGCGTCAGTCAGAAAGGAAATTGTTCTGCCTGCAGCAGCACCCCGTTATAATATCTGGTTTTATCGTATAAGCAATGTACTCAATATAAATTTTTAGAAAAATGCACTACTCTTTTATGGAACGATATTGGCTAAAAAAAAGTTTTTTTTCCCGGAAATTTATACTCCATATTTGTAATAAGGATAATAATATTCGATTTCCGGAAGATCTATTGAGTTTAATCTTGTACTCAGGTCTTTTAAATCAGACATTACAATTCTGTTGTCTGATATTGTGTACAGATAATCATCCATAAAGATGGAGCGTTTAACAGAATGGTAGCTGTTCCAGTAATTTTCTTCTGTTTTTTCCTGTTCGACCTTTCCCTTAAGAGTAAAGCCTGAATCTGGGTTAATTCCAAACACGTAGGCGCCGTTCCAGGTACCTCTTGAATATGAGTTCTCATAACGGCTGTTTTCAACAGGCAGTTTTGTAACTTCATAGACTGGTATTACCATGATATTTTTTTCATAGTCAAATAAAAAGGCCTTATGATCCTGCAAAATCTCTGAATCTGTTCCTGACTCTCCTATTAAGACTTCATCCACAAGAACGGGATTGTTTAAATCCGCAACATCAAAGAGTGCAATCTTTAAGCCTGCAGCAGAGACTCCTCCCCACTGGTTCTCTTCGGTTGATTTTCCAATTCCTATGATATGATTCTCATCGTACGGGTGGAGGTAGTCAGAGTAACCCGGAATTTTAAGCTCGCCTAAAATTCCCGGCTGTTTCGGATTTGAAAGATCTATAACAAAGAACGGGTCAATCTGCTTGAATGTTACAAGATACAGCAGATCACCCATAAAGCGTGCTGAATAGATTCTCTCATCAGGTGCAATGTGCTCAAGACGTCCTGTAATATCAAGACTGCTGTCAAGGACATACACATTGTTGTACATATAGGACTCTGTCCGGGTGTATCCGCTGACTGTTGTTGCTACTCTTAGATATCCGTCATACTCATCAAGTGACCACTGGTTTAAAAGTGACCCCGGAACAGTTCCGGTTGCCCTGTATTTTATATCTCCTTTGTTTATCGAGAAGCGGTGAATGACAGTGTTCTGCCGCTCATCATCTGATGAAACAGAATTTATTTCACCTGCAGATACCGGACTGCGGGTTTGCGGGAGGTATCTCTCATAGGCCATGTAGATGTTTTCGGCAGATACATAGAGGGTGTTGTCCCATCCTGTCAGAAATGCCTCGGATTTAGTGTCTTTGTTATTATTTACGTTAAATGATGTCACTGTGTACATAACATAGCTGTAATCATAAACCGGCGGACACCATATTGCCGGTTCTGCAACAATTAAATTATCCTCTTTAACAACCGGCATAATAATCTCATTGTAACCTGAAACGGAGTTTCTGCTCACTGCATATACATAGTCATCAATCATCCTTGCATCCTGATATATGCCCGGAAGCTCAAGCTCTCTTTTAATCACCGGATTTTTCCTGTCAGATATGTCATAGACGGTTGCCAGTGTAATCTGACTTGTTACTGGAACTGGTGCAGAACTTTCTTCAGGTTTTATCCAGCTCTCTTTGTAGTCTGTTGTGAATACAATAAGGAGATCCCTGTTCAAAAAAAGAGAGGAGCAGCTCTGGCCATTAACTTTGCCTTCATAAACCACTGATGCCGATTCCGGAGGATAGGAATCAACTATCAGAAGCGTATCATCTCTTACAATGTATATGTATTTTCCGTCATTTTTTACAAAATCCGCTTCTAAAACACCTTTTACCTGTATGTTTGTCTCAGAATAATCCGATGCAGATGCAGGCACAGGTGACGGGGGCACAGAATCCGACTGCCGGACTGCACCTGATGAATATACAACCTGCTCTTCTGAAAATTTATCAGCACCGTTTCCAAAGACTGTTTCAATAAAATAGTCTACAGAAGAATATTCGTAACTAATCTGATATTTTTCCAGAAAATTCTTCAATTCTGCATCTGAGGTCACCTTTATTATATCATCCGAAGGTTTGTCTCCCGTCAGGCCCGGTATCAGTGTATATGCAAAGATACATGCGACAGCAACCACTCCTGCTGCTAGAAAGACCATGAGAATTTGTGAACTGTTTAACTTTGCCATCTTTTATAAATCCCCTGAATATGATGTATGAAAATCCTTTTTGCTTTGTTTGTTTAATAAACTGGCTTTAACTGCGAATTATTTTGAAGTAATCTAAGAATTCCGGGCAAAAGGATTGAATTTATTTATACAAAAATCGGGAATGGCGTAGGGATAAAAAAGAGGGAGACAAAGATGCAGATGAATATAATATACGGAAGTATCATTGCAAGAACTGCTCTGCCGGTGGATATATCATGAAGCTCTCTTAATGCAAGAGTCTGAACAATAAGTGCCCAGACTCCTGTAATAAGCCCCAAAACAGGTATCCATCCCAGTGTAAGTGTTGGTGACGCAGAATACGATACAGCCTTTAATGATTCAAAAAGACCGTTTTTACCCTCAACAATTATTATAAATATGTGTATGAAAAGTGCATTGAAAAATGTGTTGAAGATTGTAAGTGCATACATTATAAAAACAAGCATAATCGGATCAAATATTTCAAATGTAGTGTATATTCTGAGAAAATCAAGCCCGCAGACAATAGTGAGTCCGATTAAAATTGCATAAATTAAGGCTGTAATAAAAATGAAGATCAGAACCTCAAAGAGAGTTCTTTGCCTGATATTCTGCAGTGTCGTAACAGGCCTTCTTATAATTCCCCATAGATCTTTGGGTATCTGCATTAAACCCCGTATCAGAAAAGAAGTAATATCTGCAATATCCTGCATAATTATTCCCGATTTTGTGGATTAAGGCAGTCTGCTATAGTCAGCTGGCTTTTTTGATTAATTGCATCAGTTTTATTATCCAAAGATGGGTTGTCTGTTCGATTTGTTCTGAATACAAATCCGTCCATTCTCTTTCCCCATAAGAGTTCTCCCGGCTGTGCGGATTTTAAGTCCTCTGATATCTCATGGAGTGTTGCGCTGATGTTATCTGCAAAATGAACAGCCCATGCTTCCGGTGTCTGCGGTCTTGTCTCCCCATGCTCGCCATGATGGGACTGGATTATATGTAATATCTCCTGATATGTATCAGAATCAACAAATGCGGTATATCTTGACAGTATCTGCATGGCAGGCGTAATGTGGCCCAGAAGTGAGTATGCAGGATTTGGTGAATATGAAAGCCCCTTCTTCTCAAATGTCTGGCATTTTCCGATGTCATGCAGAACTGCACCTGCAATAAGAATATCCAGGTTGAGTCTTACTCCTGCAAGGCATTCTCCGATTGACTGCGAGATCTCTGCAACCTCCAGTGTGTGTTCACAGAGTCCGCCTGTATAATTATGATGTTTGGTTTTTGCGGCAGGTTTTTCAAAAAAACCGTCTGAATTTTTTATGGCAGTTATTATCAGATCTTTAATTCCGCTGTTTTTAACTGATTCACATATTGAAAGTAACTTCTTTTTATTTCCCTTTATATCTGCAGGCGAGTAGATGTAATCGGACGATGTAATTTTTTTCTCATCAACAGGATTCTTAAGATATTCGATGCCGTCATTTACATTAATATTTAATTCATCCTTGTATCTGTCGGCTTTTCCTGATACTCTGAATATACATCCTTCATTATCAAGAATAATTCTGCAGGTGTCTTCAATTTCATTGCCGTTTGAATTGTATGAACCCCAGATTTTGCATGAGATTTTACCTGTATTATCCGATATGCTGCATGCTATGTATTTGCCGTTTTTGCTTGTCCTAAGTGTAGGACTTTCTATTACAAACTGTGAATCAACAGCCATCCCGGGCATTATGGAAGTTACAAAGATCTTTTTGCTCATGTTTTAAGCACCTTTTTTATTGGATCCAAATCTGATTTTTACAAGGTTTACAAGCATTCCAATACCATCACCGCTTCCCACGTGAGATTCGTCCATGTCATTCCATTTTATGGGGACTTCAGTTATGGAAAAACCCTTTTTTAATAACAGATACAGAACTTCAACGTCAAATTCAAAGCCCTTTGAGGTGATTTCCGGCAGAATCATTTTAAGCGGCTCCTTTCTGAATACCTTTGCACCACACTGTGTGTCATGATATTTAAGCCCGAAAAGAAGTCTTACTGAAAAATTAAAGAGCCTGCTCTGAAAAAGCCGGATTGCTTTTTGCTTTTTCTTAATTTCCGCTCCTTTAAGCCATCTTGAGCCTATTGCGCAGTCATAATCGGAAAGGTATGAAAAAAGCCTGTTCATCTCTAAAACCGAAGTTGAACCGTCTGCATCAATAAATCCTACATAATCTGTTTCAGATGCTTTTATCCCTTCCAGAATTCCTCCCCCTTTGCCAAGCCTCTTTTTAAATACAAGGATTTTTAGACTGATATCTTTATTTTTTTCGGCAAAAGCTCTGGCTATACTGGCCGTTTTGTCAATGCCGTCACATACGAAGATTACAGGCCCTGTGTATGTTTTTATCTCTGAGAGGAAACTTTCAATCCTTCTCTCTTCGTTATAGGCAGGTACTACAAGAGTACAGTTTTTCTCCGGGATTATGTCCATTTAATAATCGTTGGATTTATTTTTTCAGCAGCCCAGTTTTTCCAGAACTGCTTCTGCAAAACCTGATGATACTGTCGGGTGGTTTGCAGTTACAATATTTAAGTCGGATACAACAGGGATATCCACGTAATTTGCGCCGCCCTGTTTTAAGAGTTCAATGCCTGCACGGCTTGCAAATATTGTAGCCTGCCGGCCTTTTAGTACACCTGCTCTTGCAAGGATCACGGGTGCAAGGCATATTGCTGAAATAACCTTGTTGTCTGCGTTAAACTTCCTTATAAGTTCTATAAGGGAGTCTTCCTTATATAAAAAGTCACTTGCACCCAGACCACCGACAATCACGATTCCATCATAGTTCTCTTCTTTTGCATCTGAGATCAGAAGGGAAGCCTCCTGAATTCCGCCCATCATTCCTTCACATTCGCCGGTTTTTGTGGAAGCAACATCATATGACACTCCTGCTTCTTCAAATATTTTTGCCGGAATTTCAAACTCCTCTTCACGGTACCTTTTTGGGGCAATAACCATCAGAACTTTCATAAATATTCACCTTAAAAATCTATAATTTTTTTAATTGTAAATAGTAGATTTGTATTTGCAATAATATTACTGATATTTTTCGGATTTTTTAGAGTGCATTTTTTATTCATTTAATAAAAAAGAGTATTCAGATGAGTTATATAAATGATTTATCAGAAAAAGGAAGACAGGCAAATCCATTTTTTGGTCTTATGGGGATAGATGCCGAGAGTTTTGGTGACGGTTGTGCTGTTTTGTCAATGGAAGTCCGGCCTGATATGTTAAATGGAGTCGGCTGGCTTCAGGGGGGGGTCTATGTCTCCTTAATTGATGAGGCAATGGCGCTTGCGATCTATACTGTATTATCTGAAAAAGAGGGTATTGCAACAATATCAGAGAATACAAATTTCCACAAGGGTGTGCGTGAAGGTAAGATTTGCGCAAAGGCGCGTGTTGTAAGGCGTGGCAGGAGAATAATATTTGCAGAAGGGTTCTGTTATCCAAAGGATTGCGAATCAAATGTTCTCGCACGTACAACAGCCTCTTTTGCAGCACTCTGATCTCTGATGAGTAATATAATCCAGAATCTCTCTGATAATATTTCCTGCCTGTGCAAAAATGCGGCGCAACTTTTTGAAATAAAAATAATTAGTTATATGGTCTTTAATCTCTAAAAAACAAAACATTTTCGCCCGGATTTTAATGTATATATCACTTGTGCAACGGGCATTATTTGGAGGCAATCCGTCATTTTATGTCCTTTCAGGGACAAAAGATTTGGTATATTTATATTTGGAGAGGGTGTCTTGAAATACATAGTTGTTACAGGAGGTGTAATGAGTGGTCTTGGTAAAGGGATCACCACTGCATCTATTGGCAGAATCCTGAAAAACAGGGGATATGAAGTTACTGCTGTAAAAATTGATCCGTACCTGAATATCGATGCCGGAACGATGAATCCCGCCCAGCACGGGGAGGTCTTTGTCTTAAAAGACGGCGGTGAGGCAGACCTTGACCTTGGCAACTACGAGCGCTTTTTGGATATCAGTCTTACATCTGATCACAATATCACAACAGGCAAGGTTTACCAGACAGTCATTGAAAAAGAAAGGCGCGGGGATTATCTTGGTGCAACAGTCCAGATAATTCCGCATATCACTGATCAGATAAAGGAATCTATAAAATCCGCGGCTCAGAATTCCAACGGTGCTAATAAAAAGGCGGAGATATGTCTTGTGGAAGTCGGAGGAACTGTTGGTGATATTGAAAGTATGCCGTTTTTAGAGGCAATTCGTCAGCTTGTCGGTGAAATGCCTAAAGAGGATATCGCTCTTGTGCATGTAACACTTGTTCCTGAAGACAATATGGGAGATCACAAAACAAAACCGACCCAGCACTCGGTTAAAGTTCTTCGTGAACTCGGGTTGCATCCGGACGTAATTGTCGGAAGAAGCGAAAATGTGATGAGCAGCTCCACAAAGAAAAAGATCTCTGATTTCTGCGGTGTTGCGCAAAAAGCCGTAATCTCCGCTGCTACTGCAAAAGACATATACGAAGTTCCGATGGAGATGGAAAAAGAAGGTCTTGCAAGTGTTGTCCGTGATCTTCTTCACCTTGAGGAAAGATCTGTTGACAATGAGTGGTACAGGACAGTCAGCCGTGAATATACAAAAAGGGCTTCTGTTGCAATTGTCTCAAAATACGGTATAGAAGACGTTTATATCTCTATAAAAGAGTCTTTGAAGCACGCCGGCAGGAGTCTTTCAACCGAGGTTGACATAATCTGGGTGGATGCCGAGTCATATGAGATGAGTACTCTTGCAGATGTTGACGGAATACTGATTCCGGGAGGATTTGGTTCACGCGGCATCGAAGGAAAGATCTCTGCAATAGAATACGCACGTGAGAATAACATTCCCTTTTTAGGGCTTTGTCTTGGTTTTCAGCTTGCTGTAATTGAGTTCTGCAGACATGTTCTCGGATGGGAAAATGCAACTTCAGAAGAGATGGGAGAAGGAAAGCACGTAATTGCAATACTGCCAGAACAGGAGGATGTAACCGACCTGGGCGGCACAATGAGGCTTGGCGACTGCGAAATTGACATAAAAAAAGGAACCAGAATCGAAAAGCTTTACGGTGCAACAAGGATTGTCGAGCGTCACCGCCACAGATATGAGGTAAATCCCGATTATATACCCGATATTGAGAAGGCAGGCCTTGTTTTTTCAGGAATATGCGGTCCGAGAATGGAATCATGTGAAATCCCTGAAAAAGACTTCTTCCTTGCGACACAGTTTCACCCCGAGTTTAAATCCACACCGACACATCCGTCTCCTCCGTACCTTGGTTTTGTAGAGGCGTGCGCAAAAAGACGAAAAGGCGAGTGAAATTAAAAAAACATCTGAATATTACAAAAAGGAGAAAAAAATGGTAAATGCTGAAAAATTTGTAGCAAAGTCAATAGAAGAGATAAAAGAGAAATCAAACGGCAAAAAAGTAGTTATGGCACTCTCCGGCGGTGTTGACTCCTCAGTATGCGCCGAACTTGCAAAGCGTGCAATTGGTGATAACCTGATGTCTATATATGTTGACACAGGTCTGATGAGGAAGGGAGAGACAAAGAGGATAAATGAGCTCTTCTCAGACTTAAATCTCTTAACAGTTGATGCGGGGAGCGAATTCCTTGAGGCCTTAAAGGGCGTAACGGACCCTGAAGAGAAAAGAAAGGTAATAGGCGAGAAATTTATCCGCATATTCGAGCGTGAGGCAAAAAAGACCGGTGCTGCATATCTTCTGCAGGGGACAATATATCCGGACATTATCGAAAGTGAGGGCGGAATAAAAAGTCATCATAATGTGGGAGGACTTCCCTATGATATAGACTTTGAAGGATTAATTGAGCCTTTAATTGATCTGTACAAGGACGAAGTCCGCGATGTTGCAGGAGCATTGGGTCTTCCTGCAGAGATTCAGCACAGAATGCCTTTCCCGGGTCCTGGTCTTGCGGTCCGCTGTATAGGAGAAGTTACAGAAGAGAAGGTCAGGGTTGCAAGGGAGGCAAATGCCATTGCAGAAGAAGAGATAGTTGAGAAATACCTGCCATGGCAGTGTTTTGCGGCAGTAATCGGTCTTGGTACCGGCGTTAAGGGCGATGTGCGCCTTCACGGCTGGATTGTAGCAGTCCGTGCTGTTTACTCCCGCGATGCAATGACAGCAGAACCTGTGGAGCTTCCATGGGAGACTCTTCATAAGATAGCGACAAGAATTACAGCCGAAATACCTGAAGTTGCAAGGGTTGTCTATGACATAACACCCAAACCTCCGGCTACTATCGAGTATGAGTAATAATAAAAATTCGGAACCTCCGGTTTTTAAAGTTGCAGAAATTGTCAGAAATATAATATAAAAACAAAAATAAGCAAGAAAAATTAAAAATCTGCTTAATTTTTGATACCTGTGAAAAAAATATGTAATAATTAAGAGGGAGTAAAAAATGGAAGAAAAATTAACTTCAAAGGAGCTTGAAGACCGTTATTTCATGAAGGCCTTCGGGCGTGATCTTAAGCTTGTAAAAGGCAGTGGATCGTATGTCTGGGATGAAGACGGGAAGAAATACCTTGATCTTGTTGCAGGAATTGCGGTATGCAGCACAGGGCATTGCAATCCTTCTGTAGTTGAAGCAGTCTGCAGTCAGGCAAAAGAGCTTATTCACATATCAAATCTCTACTATGTTCCAAATCAGGGTGAACTTGCAAAAAAGCTTGTTGAAATTTCAGGGATTCCCGGCGGTCGTGTCTTTCTGTCAAACTCCGGTGCTGAGGCAAACGAAGGTGCAATAAAGCTTGCAAGAATAAGAACCGGGCGTAAAAATTTCGTAGCTTTTATAGACGGCTTTCATGGAAGAACCATGGCTTCTCTTGCAGTCACACACAAACCTGCAATAAGAGAGCCTTTTGAACCGCTCGAACCAAAGTGCAAATTCATAAAGTATGGCGATCTTCAGGCACTTTCCGAGGCAGTTGACGAGAACACTGCAGGTGTTTTTATCGAAGGAATACAGGGCGAGGCAGGTATTGTGCCAGCACCTCGCGGCTTCTATGAGGGTGTCAGAAAAATATGCGATGAAAAGGGCGCCCTTTTAATCTGCGACGAAGTTCAGAGCGGAATGGGGCGGACAGGCAAATGGTTCTATTACCAGAGTACAGGCGTCATACCTGACATAGTATCGATTGCAAAGGGAATTGCAAGCGGACTTCCCATGGGTGCTATTGTTGCAAGAGAAGGTCTTACATTTAACCCTGGCGAGCACGGAAGCACTTTTGCCGGAGGTCCGCTTGTATGTGCGGCAGCACTTGCAACAATAAAAGTTATTGAGGAAAATCTTGGTGAAGTAACAGATAAAGGCAGAATGTTTATGGAGGGCTTAAAGGAGCTTTCACCAAGGGGTATGGGGCTTATGATCGGAATTCCGGCAGGAGAAGAGCGATGCCCAAAGATTGCTGCGATATGCAGGGAGAAGGGAGTTTTGGTTAACTGTGCATCCCATGGTACAATACGTCTGGTCCCGCCGCTTACAATTACAAAAGAAGAGATAAAAGAGGCAATAGCTGTTATAAAAAGTGCATTTGAAGAGACTGCCTGAGATACCGGGGGTAAGAGATATTTATGGAATCAAAAAAGAGTTTCATGCCGGTGAGCGACAGAAACTTAAAAATTGTCAAAGGGCAGGGCAATTATGTGTGGGATGATACCGGAAAGAAGTATCTTGACTGTGTGGCAGGAATTGCAGTGTGCAATACAGGTCATTGTCACCCTGTTATAACCGAGGCTATTTGCCGGCAGGCACAGAGACTGATTCATACATCAAATCTTTATTATCCTTCCAATCAGGAGGAATTTGCACAAAAGCTTGTTGAATTATCAGGAATAGACTTAGGAAATGTCTTCATGTGCAATTCCGGTGCAGAGGCAAATGAGGCGGCACTAAAGCTTGCAAGGCTTAAAACCGGCAGAAAGGAATATGTTTCTTTTAAAAATGCATTTCACGGAAGAATCAGTACACCTCTTTCTGCAACATATAAACCCGAGATAAGGGAGCCGTTTTCAGACTTCGGACCAAAATGTACATTTGTCGATTACGGCGACCTCGATGGCTTAAAAAAGGCAGTTACAGAAGATGTTGCAGCGGTTATCGTTGAAGGTGTTCAGGGCGAAGCGGGAATTTTGCCTGCGCCTTGTGGTTTCTATGAAGGTATCCGTGAGATCTGTGATGATAAGGGTGCTCTTATGATCTGTGATGAGATCCAGACCGGCTTTGGAAGGACCGGGGAGTGGTTTTACTATCAGAAAACAAGCGTATTGCCTGATATTGTCTCTATGGCAAAGGCAATTGCCTCAGGTCTTCCGATGGGTGCAATTGTTGCACGAAAAGATCTCTTCTTTGCAAAAGGTGAGCACGGAAGCACATTTTCCGGAGGTCCGCTTGTATGTGCAGCCGGGCTTGCCACAGCAGAGGTTCTTTCAGATCTTATTCCGGAGGTCTGTGAGAAGTCAGAACTTTTTGGAAATCTCCTTTCAGGGAAAAATCCACGGATATGCGGGCTTATGATTGGGCTTGATGTTGACGGGTCAAACACTGATGTAAGGGATGAGTGTATGAAGCGCGGGCTTTTGGTAAATGCAACAGGTAAACATACAATACGTCTTCTGCCGCCTCTTACAATTGAGAAAAAAGAGATAGAGACTGCATGCAGGATTATAAACGGTGTTATTGATGAGGCATCTGATTAGAGATTTATTTGAAAAAGAAGGATATGTATTTGCAACAAGAGCTATGGACATTGCAAAAAAAGCAGGTTTTGAAAATCCTGCACGTCTTGCAAGCAATGAGAATCCGATGGGTCCGTCAAAAAAAGCGGTATTAAGCGCAGAACTCTCTCTTAATGACTCCAACCGCTATCCTGATGAGACTGCAAAATCTCTTGTTAATGCCCTTAAAGAGTATCACGGTGATTATCATATTGTAACTGGCGTTGGTATGGACGGCGTTATTGAAAATGTAATCCGGACATTTATCGACTGCAAAGATAAAGTCTGTGTCAGCACACCGACATTCTCATTCTATAATCTTGCCGTATCTGCACAGGGGGGCGAGGTTGTAAATGTCAGAAGAAATGAGGATTTCTCTGTTGACTGTGATGAATTTATCAAAGGATGCAGTGGTGCCAAACTTGCATTTTTATGCACGCCAAACAATCCTACAGGAACAGTTACGCCTGTATCTGATATTGAATATATCTTAAACAGTATTGACTGCATGCTCTTTTTGGACAATGCATATGTTGATTTCTGTGATACTGACTACAGAGACCTTGTAAAAAAATATGACAACCTCATAATCGGAAGGACTATGTCCAAGGCGTTTGGTCTTGCAGGAATGCGTGTGGGGTATGCATTTGTGCCTTTATGGTACGAGCCTTATTATCTTCGTGCACAGACTCCTTTTGCCTTGAATTCTGTCTCGATTGCGGCAGCTATCGGTGCAATATCAGATGATGAGTATGTCTCAGACTATCTGCTGCATGTAAAAGAATGGCGAAACCGCTTTGAGACGGAATCCGGATACAGAGTGTGTCCTTCGGGAGCAAATTTTGTTATGATGGATGTGGCACCTTTAAAAGGCGATGCCGCGGTATCAGAGCTTGCAAAAAAAGGAGTTATTGTCAGGTCATGTGCAAGTTTTCCCACACTTGGTGATAGCTATATCAGGGTAAGTATTGGTGAATCCTGGGAGAATGAACTCTTTCTTAAGGCAATAAAAGAGATATGAAAATATGATGGTCTGCATTACGGGAACTCCCGGAACTGGGAAATCCGCGGTTTCGGAAATATTAAGGAAAAAAGGGTATAATGTAGTCCTGCAGAACGATACCGTTAAGGATTATGTTATCTCTGATGATAATAAGAGAGATACTGCGGTAATTGACGAGGAACTCTGGGCTGAAAATTTTCAGCCTTTTGACGGTATAATTGAGGGGCATTTAACACACCTTCTTCCCTGTGATCTTGTTGTAATTTTAAGGTGCAGACCTGATGTTTTAAAAAAACGTCTGATAAAAAGGGGATATGCGCCGGAGAAGGTCTCTGAGAATGCAATGGCAGAGGCTCTTGATGCTGCCCTGATAGAAACCCTTGAATGTCATCCGGAAGAGAGGATTTTTGAGACTGACACAACTGATATTACCGAAGAGGAGACTGCAAAGTTGATAGAGGATTTTATGCTGGGAATAATTCCGCCTTCTTACGGAAACACAGACTGGTCGGAATTTCTGGGGGCTGATTTATGACACTTGATAACTTTCGTCCGCATGTTGCAGGCATAATAAACCCTGTTGCAAGGACATGCATAAAAATAGGTCTCACACCAAATGCCTGCACAATACTGGCATTTATAGCAGCGGTTGCAGCAGGTGCGGCATTCTTCGAATCATGGATATTATTGGGAGTTATACTCGTATTTTTAAATGCATTCTTTGATGCAATCGACGGTTCGATTGCCCGCGAGATGAATATTGCAAGTCTTCGTGGAGATTTTCTGGATCATGTTCTTGACAGGTATGCAGACATTTTCATAATCTGCGGAATATTTGCCGGAAGTCTTGCCCCCTGGCCTGTTGGTGTATTTGCACTCACCGGAGTTCTGATGTCATCATATCTGGGAACACAGGCACAGGCTGTTGGTGCAAAGAGGTTTTACGGCGGGGTTTTAGGCAGGGCTGACAGACTTGTCCTTCTGATTGGAGGAGGTATTATTGCATTTCTATTACCTTCAGGAATATTCGGGATGAGTATTTTGGGATGGATACTTGTTGTCTTTGGAATACTCGGGCATTTTACGGCAGCACAGCGTTTTTTGCATGTATGGAAAGAACTTGAGAGATAAATACAATAAAACCAGATATATTCTCAGGGGAAGTTTGTGTCGTTAAAAAGACTTGTTATCGCCGGAATGGGGAATGGGGATCCTGATGATTACGTATCCCCTGTTTTTGGAAGATGTGGTTCTTTTTGTGTTGTGGATTTTGCAGAGGACGGTCTGTGGTCAAGTGAAGCTGTACATAACACTGCTGTTGATCTTCCCGGAAGTGCAGGTGTATTTGCGGCGGATTCAGTTGTAAAACTTGGTGCAGATGCTGTTGTTGCAGGTGATTTCGGAACTGCATCTACTGAGGTGTTTTACAAATCAGGGGTTAAACAGTATGTTATCAGGGATGCCACAATAAAGGAAGCAGTTTGTAAGATGCTTTCGGGTGAAGGTGTCTGTGTTGATTGTGAAAGCATCATATCCTCCAGGAGATATGGGATGGGAAGAATTTCAACTGATGATGTTTCAGAAAAAAATGATTTATTTGTCTGCAAAAATTGCGGATGCATGATGCCAAAAAAGGAAGATGAAAAACTGAAGCATTGTCCGAACTGCAAAAACATGATGGAATCTTCCTGAAAAAAATTTCTTTTTTTAGAAACACTCAGCAAAAAGAATTAGACTTCTTCTGTTATTCTCTTCTCACAGACAGATATTTCCGGATAAATGCATACAAAGATTCAACTAAAAACAAAGTTTTATTTTTTAAGGGTATTAAGGACGGAGTCCATAAAATAAAGACTGCCCTCTATTCCGGCCAGAGGACGATGATATAACATCTTTATGTGTCTTATAGGGAATGTAAGTCCTAAAAAGGGTATATGAGGGAATTTTGCATGCTCAAATGATGAACCAATAATAATATCGGGCTGGGAATCTTCAATCGCAGATGCAACAGGGCGGATATGGTCCATTATTCCGGATTTGATGCCGTCTTTTATGGAAACTTCCCTGTTTCTTGCGCCCGCACAGACGATGTCGGCATCGAGGTATCGTTTTAAAATTTCGCAGGCAAACTCTGTGTAGCTTCCTGTTGAAAAAACCGCAATACGCGGGGGATCGTATTTTCTGAGAAACTTTTCGCCGGCTTTTGTCAGTATTTCATCCGCTTCCTCTGTCTGTTCAAATACCAAATCTGTTTCGGCGTCAGGGAATATGTCTGATAGCTTCTCAAATACAGCTTCAGTCTCCATTATGCCAAGAATACTTTTTTCATCATCCGCAAGACCAGTATTGTAATCAGGATTTGCTGATATGAAATATCCGGATGGTTTTTTTACCGAATCATAGGTGTCATGGAAGAATGTGGTTCCGACAGGAATTTTTGCAAGGTCTAAAAGTCTTTTAGCCTCATTTAAATTCCCCCTGTAAAAAGGATCAAGGGAGCATATGCCCTCTATGTTTACAGATTCCTTTGTTCCGTCACATGAGGGTTTGAGAGCCTGTATGGCGCTCTTCCATCCGGAATCAAAATCGCCTTTAAATCCTGCAACGTCAACTAAAATAACATCATAATCCGAGAGTATGCCTCCTATGTCTTCACCCATAACAGACGGGACGCAGGTGTTGATGACGGCAACTTTTTTGTAAAGCTGTGATATGCTCTCTAAAACCTCACAGAGTCTTTCAGATGTTCCGAATATTACCTCGTCCTCAACTATGAATGTGCTGTATAAGGTGTCAGGAACGGCCATATCCGCATAGATATAGCAGCCGGATGATCCGTGTATGATGACTCCGAGATCGCTTATTCCGGCAAGTGCAGATGCAGCACCTGTCATCGCACACGGCCAAAGGGGATTTGTGCAGAGTTCACGCATTTATAAATCTCCTCCACTGGGAGAGCATCTTTTTAACGCCTGTTGTTCCTACCGGTGTATAAAACGGAATTGGTATGACGGCTCCATCCGGGTCGGTTAAGATCCCTGTGTAATCTTTTATCTCTGAGAAAAGCTCGCTTTCAGCCTTTTGAAAACCAAATGAGTCAAATGATATCTTTTCTCCTCTGATATCTTCAAATGAAGAAAACATTTCTTTCTGGTAGTCTTTTTCCTTTTTTATAGCCGAATCCGGACTTATGCCAAGGCATTTACCAGCATCTTTTAGAAATTCAAGAGTACCGGAGATTCCGTATGGAAACTGTGATAGTGAAGGAATACCTGTAAGTTTTTCAAAATATGCGGCTGTTTCTCCAGAGGGGTCTTCACGTATGATGTTAAGCTTTGCATTTCTGAATTTTTTAATCTGATCAACGGTTATGTTTCTGACAAATCTGATGTTTATATCTGCTCCAAGAAGATTTATGAGCCGTTTTACTTCCAAAAAATTTTCTTCAACTTCGTATTCAAGGTTTTTCTCGCCGATTATATTTACTAAAGGAATATCGTCAAAAAGGCTGTCATTGCAGGAATCACCTGATATTACGTTTAAATTTTCACCCGGAATTTCAATTAATTTTGCAACTCCTTTTAATGCTGAAAAAAATCCCTTCTCAAAAGATCCGCCGAGAAATCCTGATGCATGAATGGGTATCACCGGAATATCGGTGTATTTTGCACATATGGAACCTATGTCATCCCCGATTGTATCGCTGATGCATGTCCCAATGACAAAGACGCATCCAAAGTCTTCAGAGACTGCCTGTTTTATTGCATCTTCAAGGCAGTCTTCACCGCCGAAAATAATCCCATTTTCATCAAGTCCGCTTGAAAATATATCCGGGATATCAAAGCATTCGTTATACAGCATTGCAGAGTGAAAGACAGATGATGCCTGATGGCAGCACCCGTGCGGCCCGTGCACTATTGTTGCCGCATCCTTTACAAATGCGGTTACCGTAAGTGCGCCTGTTACAGTGCAGCCTTCAAGCCTTGATATATTTTTGTGCAAGTGTTTCGAGTTCATCCATTGTGAGTGGTGTTGGTTTTTTATCTGGGTCCGGGTTGTTATTCATTATTGTTCCGGCAAGCTTTCTGTATATTCCCGCCTGTTCGGATTCGGGTGCATACTCAAGGACTGTCTTTTTGTTGACTTCCGATACTCTTACAATCTGGCTTCGCGGGATAAAACCTATAAGTTCGGAATTTATTCTTTGGGCAAACTCTGATACCAGATCATATTCCCCTTCAATATTCTGTGAGTTGCAGATTACTCCTCCTAGGGTACATGATGGCTTTGACCGTTTTGACAGTCTTGCAATTGCCTTGCAGATGTTGTTTGCCGCATACAGTGCCATGAAGTCGCCGGATGTAACAAGATAGACCTCCCGGGCGTATCCTTCACGCATCGGCATTGCAAACCCCCCGCAGACGACATCGCCTAAAACATCATAGACAATTACATCTCCATAAAGCGCATCCAGTTTTTCCAGAAGCTGAAATGTCGCAATAATTCCGCGTCCTGCGCAGCCTACACCCGGTTCGGGGCCTCCTGCCTCAACGCAGCGGATGTTGTTGTAGCCTGTGTAGACAACATCAGATACTGTGAGGTTTGCCTCACCTTTTTCACGGACGAGATCAAGGACTGTCGGTATCCATTCCCCGTGCATTAGCATGCGCGTGCTGTCATGTTTCGGGTCGCATCCTATCTGGAGAATATCTAAGGATTTTTCAGAAAGGGCGGCGGAGAGGTTTGCCGAGGTTGTGGATTTTCCTATTCCTCCCTTGCCGTAGAGGGCTATCTGTTTCATTGGTGTATTTAGATTTGTTTTTGGAAGGGAAATATTGTTGGTGGGGGTTTCTTAAAACAAATTCTATCCGAAAACCCCTTCCAGATATGCTTTTGTCCTTTCATCTTTTGGATTATTAAACACCTCTCTGGCGGGTCCGTGTTCAATAATCTCACCAAGGTATATGAAAATAACATAATCTGCAATTCGTTTTGCCTGCCTGAGAATATGGGTTACAAATAAAATTGTATAGTCCTCTTTTAAACTGATAAGTTCAGTTTCAATATGTTTAGCAGAAATTGGATCCAGAGCTGAGGTTGTTTCATCACATAAAATAATCTCGGGTTCAATTGCAAGTGTTCGTGCAAGACAGAGCCTCTGCTGCTGGCCAAGAGAAAGCTTTGTTGCAGGGTCTTTTAATCTGTCTTTTACTTCTTCCCACAGTCCGACTTTTTTCAATGCATCCTCAACAATCCTGTTTAAAGCCACTTTATCTCTGGTACCGTGGATTTTAGGTCCGTATACCACATTATCATAAATTGACATTGGAAGAGGATTTGGAGACTGTGCTATCATTCCGACATTCTTTCTAAGCTCTGTCACATCAGTATCCCTGCTCAGGATATTTTTATCGTCTATTAGTATTTCACCCTCAAAACTGATGTTTTCAATCAGATCATTCATTCTGTTAATACTTTTAAGCAGTGTGGATTTCCCGCATCCTGAAGGGCCGATTATTACAGTTATCTGATTTTTCGGAATTTCTACATTTATATCCTTTAGGATTTCATTTGATTCAATGCTAAAAAAGAAATTATTGACTCTTATTTTAGCAGGACCTGAGTTATCTGACGACATATTCCATAAATCTCCTTGATAATATTCTTGAAACCGCACTTAACAAAAGAACAATTACGAGAAGAATAATTGCAGATGCATAAGCTCTTTGCTGAACTTCCGGAATAGGTGTTGAAAGCTGGAAAAATATTGCAAGAGGCAGTGTTGCGACAGGATCACTAAGTGATGTTGGAATTGAGTCAGTATACCCTGCTGTAAAAAGAACAGATGCCGCATCCCCTATTCCTCTTCCAAATGCCAGAATTACTGCTGTCAAGATCCCGGGAAGTGCCTGTCTTGTGATCACATGGATCAGTGTTTCAAATCTTGTAGTTCCTAGTGCAAGCGATGCCTCTTTTAATTTAAGAGGTACTGTCTGCATTATTTCATCCATCCCTCTTGTAAGAATGGGAGTTATAAAGACTGCAATAGTAATTATCCCCCAAAATAAAGATGCCCTGGCACCAACTTCAATCATAATCAGAAAGACAAAAACACCATAAATTAAAGATGGAATCCCGGTTGAGACCTCAAGAATCATTCTTATGATTCCCGGAACCCTGGATCTCTCTGAGTACTGATTCAGATAAAGAGCCATTGGAAGACTTAAGATAAAAGCAATGACAATTGCCCCTATTGAGAGGTATAATGAACCGACAATTGCATTCAGGATTCCTCCGCCACCGCCGAGATAATAACCGCCTTTTGGCACCTCTGTTATCATCTCAAGTGATAATGAAGGTGCACCTTTTATGATCACCGTTGCAAATACTGCCAAAAGGCTGCAGATTACTATTGTTAATGACAAAATCATAACTGATTTGAATATTTTTTCCTCCAGATTGCGCCTTTTAATCATGCAACTCTCCTTTTTATTTTTATAAGCACGTATTTTGAGATTATGTTGAAAATAACAACCATTACAAAGAGAATAAGTGCTGCAAACATAAGAGCAGAGTCGTAAATCGGAATGGACATCATCTCCCCGTAGTTATTTGCAATTAAAGCAGGTATCGGATATGCCGGGTCAAAGACAGATGTTGGAACTTTGGCAACATTTCCCACAACCATTAAAACGGCCATGGTCTCACCAAATGCCCTGCTGAATCCAAGAATAATTGCAGCGATGATTCCCGGATATGCTTTTTTTAGGACAACTTTTTTTATTGTCTCCCACTGATTGGCACCCAGTGTTAATGATGCCTCACGCATCTCAACCGGGACTGTGCGTAATACTTCATAGGTAATTGAGATCAGTATCGGAAAAACCATTATTGAGAGGACAAAACCGCCTGCTAAAATACTGTAGCCTGAACTTGTAACTCCTGCCATGGGGGCAAGATAATCTCTGATTAATGGAACAATCAGAAGAACTCCAAAAAGACCAAAGACAACAGAAGGTATTCCTGCAAGAAGATCAATAAAAGGCTGAATAATCTTCCTTAATTTTGGATGGGCGTATTCTGAGAGATAAACTGCTGTAAATATTGATATTGGAATTGAGAAAATCATTGCTAGAGATGTGACCCAGATCGTTCCCATAATAAAGGGATAAAATCCGAAGTCCCCTGCAAGAGGTTTCCATGATGATGAGAAGATAAGATCTGTTATAGGATAAAGAGACAGAATCTGTTCTGAGTGAAGCAGTAATAATGCAAATATTGCAAATAATAAAATTGAAATTAAGATTGCAGGAATCAGCATAAATTTCCCTGCAATTTTATCTGTAATCTCTCGTCTGTTTCTTTTAGAGGAAATTAGATTATTTTTCAATACTCTGCTCCTGTTAAAATTCATTTGGTAATTGCGAATCCCTTTATTTTATTTTTAATAACTCTTCTGAAATTTTTTCTTCAGAAAGCGGGAGATAACCATTCTCAGGTACATATTTCTGGCCGTCAGTCATTATCCACAAAACGAAATCTTTTGTTGCACCCTTAAACTCATTAAGTGTTACAAGATTAAGATCCCTTGCCGGGGGGGACGGATATTTTCCTTCGGAGATTGCTTTTATAAGTTCATCCCTGGTGTCATAGAAGTCCTCTTCAGGATCAATTATTCCATTGTTGTTTATATCCAGAGGAATAATTGCAATTCCTTCAATAGGAAGTCCTGTCTCAAAATCATATGCAAAGTTGATATTGTTATATCCGACACCGAGAGTGTCGGCTTTTACTGCCTCCGCAACACCCGGATCGCCGTTAACACCTGTTCCCTGGAGATCTTCCTGCTTGTAACCCATAAACTCCGCCCAGACAGATGCAGCACCGCATGCATCAGATCTTGTATAGACATTTACCTGTTCATCTGATTCAACTCCTGAGTATAACTCTCCCCAGGACTCATAACTGTTGTCAACATAAAGGCTTTTTAGAGTTGGAGAATCCAGTCCTCTTTTTTTAATCTCAGAAATTATAGGATTATTGGCGTTAATTGTCCCGATGACTGCATCTTTGGCAACCGGTACCCATAGTGCGCCTTTCTCCTCTTCTTCAGGATATATCTCCCTTGATATCATTCCAATATCAACCATTCCTGACAGAGCATCTGTCATACCTTTTCCTGCACCACCTGCAGAGATATCAATTTTTACGTCAGGGTTTATCTTATTATACTCTTCACTCCACGCAATCATCATTGGATATAATGCAAAAGCGCCGGAGATAGTAATTTTATCCTGCGAATTCTGAATTCCGGAATCTGTACAGCCTGTGAATGCAACGGCTGAAATAACCACTGCAAGGAATGCAATAACAAAAATCTTGCTCATTTTCACACCTTAGTAATTAATTTTTGTTGAATGATATAAAAATATATTGGAACATTACCAATAATATATTGGTATCATATTGGTTTTAGCCCACTGAAGAAATAGTTTATTGCAACATACATCCAACATAAAATCTAATAAATTAAAAATGTGGTGTTAATTTGCCTTTGATTGACTCTCAGGATATTGTATGTATAGAAGAGACTGCTGTGACTGTAAGGTCATACCGGCGCAGGACAACAGTTCCTTCAAAGATATTTAAACTTCTAAAAATTGAACACGGGGATTCATTAAGATGGGTCGCCCTAAAAGACGGCACTGTATATATTACTAAAATTGAAGGTGTAAAAGAAGAAGATCCAGAGGAAATAAAAGATGGATAAAGATAATCTTCCTATAATGCTGACAGAATTAATAAAAATCTCCAAAAATGCAGGAGAGATCATTTTAACACATTATAACAATTCAGAACAGGATGTTGAGTATAAGGATGATGACTCACCACTGACAAAGGCAGACCTTGAATCAGATGCTTATATTGGTAAATCCCTAAAAAAGTTATACAATATTCCTATAATATCTGAAGAGAACTATCCTGAATATAATGTCCGAAAGGATTACACAGAATTCTTCCTCGTGGACCCTCTTGACGGGACAAAGGAGTTTATCGAACGCAACGGTGAATTTACCGTAAATATTGCTTATGTCAAAAGCAATAAACCTGTCATGGGAGTTATATATGCGCCTGTGCCTGAAATCACATATTTTGCGGCAGAAAATTATGGTTCATATATGGAAGATGAGACTGGGAGGAAAAAACTGCCCTTAAATGAACCTGACGGCACTGTCTTTACTGCTACAGGAAGCAGAAAGCACAGCACGGCTCTTGATTCAGAATTTATGCAGATGAATAATATTCAAAACATTGTCCCTGCAGGCTCTTCACTTAAATTCTGTAAAGTTGCAGCGGGCCTTGCTGATATTTACCCGAGATTTCAGGGTTCAATGGAATGGGATATTGCCGCAGGGCATATAATTGCAAAAGAGGCCGGATGCAGTTTAATTGATCTAAAAACCCGAAAAGAGCCGGATTATAATAAAGAATCGCTTTTAAATAATTACTTCCTTGCTTTAAAGAAGGGAATAGAAATCCAATCTATAAAGATACCTGATATTATGTGAGTTGTGTTTCATGTCAGAAGAAGGATTTACAATATGGTTTACGGGATGGTCGGGGGCAGGCAAAACTACAATTGCAATTGCTCTTGAAGAAGAGCTTAAAAAACGAGGCATAAGATATGTTCAGAGGCTTGACGGCGATATTGTCAGGGAGGGCCTTTGCAGTGATCTTGGGTTTTCAAAGAATGATCGGAATGAAAATATCAAAAGGGCCTCATTTGTTGCAGAACTGCTTTCAAAAAACGGTGTTGCAACTCTTGTCTCCTTTATATCCCCTTACAGGAATCTAAGGGATTATGCAAGAGAGAATTGTCATAATTTTATAGAAGTATATGTTAAATGCGACAAAGAAACACTGATTGAAAGAGACGTAAAAGGTCTTTACAGACAGGCAATCGAGGGTAAAATACCTGAGTTTACAGGTATTAGTGATCCCTATGAAGAACCATTAAATCCTGAAATTATTTTGAATACTGCAGATGAGACACTTTTTGAGTCTGTTAAGACCGTTATTGAATACCTTGACAAAAATGGATACATCTGAGGACAGTTATGGAAAAAAAAGAAGAATCCTATCGGCTTTCCAATTTGAAAACACTTGAGGCTGAAAGCATCGGTATAATTAGAGAGGTTGCAGCAGAGTTTGAAAACCCCGTGATGCTGTATTCTGTTGGAAAAGACTCGTCTGTAATGGCACATCTGGCAATAAAAGCATTTTATCCTGAGAAAGTTCCTTTTCCACTCCTGCATGTTGACACAGGATATAAATTTCCCGAGATGTATGAATTTCGGGATTACTATACTAAAAAGAATAATCTCAACTTAAAAGTCTCCAAAAATGAAGAAGCATTATTAAACGGAGTAAATCCGATATCACTTGGAACAGTGAAATGCTGTGCCGAGCTTAAGACAAAAGCACTTCTTGATGCATTAAAGGAAGGTGGTTATGATGCAGCGTTTGGAGGCGCCAGAAGGGATGAGGAAAAATCCCGGGCAAAAGAGAGAGTTTTTTCATTCCGTGATAAATACGGGCAGTGGGATCCGAAAAATCAGAGACCGGAATTATGGAATATATTCAACTCCAAAATAAACCCAGGAGAATCAATCAGGGTCTTTCCTCTCTCAAACTGGACAGAACTTGATATCTGGACTTACATTTACTATGAGAATATTGAGGTTGTGCCTCTTTACTTTGCAAAAATAAGGCAGGTTATTGAGAAGAACAATCAGCTGATTCCTTTATACACTGATGAGAATTCAGAAGAAATTACAGAGGTTATGTGCCGGTTTAGAACGCTTGGATGCCATTACTGTACTGGTGCTGTCAGATCCGATGCCGATACTATGGAGAAAATAATTGAAGAGATGATGGTTGTGAGACATTCCGAGCGTATAACAAGAGTCATCGATCATGATCAGGACAGCTCTATGGAACAGAAAAAAAGGGAGGGATACTTTTGAAGAGTTCTGAATCTATAATTGAGAAGAATCAGAATATTGACCTTTTAAGGTTTGCAACCGCAGGAAGTGTTGATGATGGCAAATCAACTCTTATTGGGAGGCTTTTGTATGATTCAAAATCGATATTTGAGGACCAGTTAAGTTCAATTAAGGATTATTCAAGAACACATCGCAATCAGGAGATTGATTACTCTCTTGTTACAGATGGACTTAAATCCGAAAGAGAACAGGGGATTACAATTGATGTTGCATATAGGTTCTTCTCAACACCAAAAAGGCGTTTTATTATTGCTGATTCCCCCGGACATGAACAATATACAAGAAATATGGCAACAGGGGCTTCAAATGCCTCCCTCTCCCTTATTCTTATTGACGCCAGAAAAGGTGTTGTAACTCAGACAAGAAGGCACACATTCATCTCATCGCTTCTTGGTATTCGGCACTTTGTAGTTGCAATCAACAAAATGGACCTCGTTGACTATTCAGAAGAAGTGTATGATAATATTGTAAATGACTACAGGACATTCTCGGACAAACTATCGGCCGAATCAATTTATTTTATTCCGATAAGCGCTTTGAAAGGGGATAACATAATTGAACACAGCAGAAATATGCCCTGGTATCAGGGATCTCCCCTTCTTGATTATCTTGAAAATGTCAATGTATCGGGTGGACGAAATTTAATCGATTTCAGGTTTCCTGTCCAGTATGTAAACTGGGGTGGGAAAAATTTCAGAGGCTACTGCGGAACAATTGCCTCTGGGATAATCCGTAAAGGTGAAAGGATAAGAGTCCTCCCTTCAGGAAAAACAACTGAGATATCAAGGATTGTTACATATGAAGGAGATCTGGATTATGCATTCTCACCTATGGCAGTGACATTGTGTCTTAAGGATGAACTGGACATCAGCCGTGGGGATGTTATTGCAAGGGAGAACAACTTGCCTGCAATTACAGGTAATATTGAGGCAAATATCGTCTGGATGGATACAGAACCAATGCAGACTGAAAGAGATTATTTTATTAAGCATACAACGCGAACAGTCCGGGGAAGTTTTACACAGGTCCGATATAAGATTGACCCTGAAGATGTACATAGAAAGCCTGCAGATTTTTTAAGCTTAAATGAAATCGGAAAAGTTAAAATTGAGCTTAAAAGTCCAATATTTGCAGATATTTATCCTAAAAACAGGATAACTGGTTCTTTTATTGTAATTGATCCTGCAACAAGCAAAACTGTTGCTGCAGGAATGATATCAAAATATAAACAGGTTTCTCCTGACAGGGGGTGTGAATCTGTAAAAGCAAAAGTCATCAGATATCCAGGTAATAAAAAAGAGGAGGCAAAAGCATATTATGACCGTCTTTCTATGCAGGGTACCCAATGTATTTATGTGGATGATGACATTCTGCGTGATGGTCTTTGCAGGGGGATTTCTTTAGAGGATAAAGAGTATTGCCAAAGAATTGAAGAATTATGTAAGATTGTTAATAATTCCGGTGTATCTGTTGTTTTGTGCTTAAAAAATGTAACTATATGAGGATTACTATTAACTCCCTGATCTTGCTCAACTATTGTATAAACCCTTTATATAAGAGAGCCTTAAAATGAGGGTTTTTAGTAATTCTCCTATGATAGATGAATACTGTCTCTCTAAAAAAGATTCAGTTTTTTAGATGATATGGCAATATTTTTTTACAATTCTTTCTAAGGAATGTGCAAACAGCTGAGTTTTACTGATTACCTCAAAGTTATATCTGAATAAAACAACTTTTATATACTAATTATGCCTGAAAAAATGATAGCTCTTCTTTATTCAAATCTTTCCGGAAATGAGAAGAAGATTCTGAAAAAAATGCCCAAAAAATCCGGTGGCTGGCTTTATTTTGGAAAAGATTACAGAAATCTTAAAAGAGTGGAGTTATATTTGGGTTGTAATTTCAAATTAATCGAAATTTCAAAAAAACTTGATGAAATATCAGGTTTTCTAAGAGGGGATTATCAAAATTATATAGACAAAATTAATAAAATAAATAAAGATTCTTTTGAATGGTGGTTCACCCCGCTATCGTCCCGAAATATTTATATGAGTGAAGTATTTCAGAATATCTGCTATCTGCAGCTTTTAAAGGATTTATATGAAAAGCATGAGGAAGATATTGTTTTAATTGTTGTTGAGTCTTATTCTGCCGGAAGGATAATTGAAGAATGGGCCAGGGAGAATGAAATTCCGATAAAACCTGTGTCCAGACCTTATAATGGTAAAATAAGAACTTTTGCAAGGGCATCATATGCCATAGTAAAAACAACTGCAAAAACATTGATTAATTGTGTATTTGCTGTGATTTCAGGTATGAAGGTCGGCAGAAAAAATATAATATCTGTTTTTAAAGACGCAAAAAGGACTGCATTAATCGATGTGTTTATCTATGAGTCTAATTTTGGAGAGGATGGGTCATTTAATGACAGGTACTTCCCCGGACTGGAGACATTTCTTAAAAAAGATGATTGTAATGTGATTTATCATCCTAAATTTGCAGAAACAAAACTGAATAAATATAGACTTTATAGGAAGATACGGGAGAATGAACGATTTTTCGTGATAGCAGAGGATTATCTACGTTTTTCTGATTATATCCGCTCTCTTATAATGTCGGTAAAGGCTGTGACATTTTCAGGAAAAATTCCTGAATTTATTGATTATGACATATCTTTTGCAGATGAGTGTGAGAATAAATGGAAATGCTTCGACGGTATATTTAAAAGTATTCTGATATATCACCTGTTTTTAAGGCTGGAGAGTATTATTGGGGATAATATTGAGCGTATCATTAGCTGGCATGAAAATCAGCTTCAGGATAAAGCGCTTTCTTTGGCTATTCATGAGAGTTTTAAAAATACGAAAATTGTTGGTGTTCATCATCTTATCCACTATTCCAATTACCTGAGTTTCTATCCGGTTGATTCAGAAGCCAAGGCTTCACTAATTCCGGATATTATTCTGACAACAGGTGTTTTGGAAAGCACTAAGCTGAGAAAATATCTTAGTATGGTTCCTGTCAATGAGAGTGCGGCTTTAAGGTATTCCAGTCTTTTTAATACTGAAAGCAGGAGAACTGTACTACAATCGGGTGATATTCTTTTATTGCTTCCATATGACAGGAATGATGCTTTTGAATTATTGATAAGAGTTGGCAGGATTCTCTCTTCTTTAGATATTGTATCAAATGTTCTTGTAAAATGTCATCCTGATTATGGAAAGGAAATATTTTCCGGGATTTTTGAGAATTTTGAAAGTTCAGACAAGATGATATTTACTGAAAAAAAACCGGATGAACTCTTTAATTCGGTATCTGTTGTTATCTCTACCGCATCCGGTTCTATTGTTGAGGCGGCTGTTTCTGGTGTTCCTACTATATTATTGTCTAAATCCAATGCACTGGGATTAAATCCTTTTGATCTTGTTGATTATCCATTTATTTCAGTATGTTATGACTCAGACTCATTAGTTGAAGCTGTACTTGAATCTCTTCTGTATTCTGCTGAAGAAATAGATGGTTTTGTCTTTTTGGGAAACAAATTAAAGGAACAAATTTTTAACCCTGTAAACGATGAAACATTGAAAATTTTTGAACAATGACATTGAATGATTTTTTATATTTTATTTTATATTATTGAACTAGCTATGTCCAGAAATTTAATTTTTAATTACCACCATCATTAAGTAGCAGTTTTTCTAAAAATATCTGGGTAGAATAATATGAATGTCCTTTTTATCTATACCAATATCAACGGCACACATGAGGATACATATGCATTTGGGCTTGCATCCCTTGTAAGCATGACTAAAAAGGAAGGTCATAATACAAAGGTTCTCATTGTCGATAATACTAATGAATATAATGATATTTTATCTGCAATCTCTCAGTTTAAGCCAGATTTGGTAGGATTAACTTCAGTTTCTTCACAGTTTCAGTTTGTGAAGGAGATAACCTCAATTATAAAGAAGCATTATCCTGAGGTTATTACTGTCTGTGGAGGCGTACACTCAACAATATTTCCGGAATGTATCCTTGAGGCCGACTCTCTTGATGCTGTGTTCAGGGGTGAATCTGAATATTCCTTTGTTGAATTATTAGAAAAAATAGAGAAAAAGGAATCATATATGGATTTGGAAAATCTTTGTTATGTGAATGACGGAAAACTTGTAACTAACCCTTTAAAACCACTTATAATTGATTTAGAAAGCCTCCCTTTTCCGGATAAGACAACATATCCATATGACAGAACTGTTAATATAAACGGTATCGCACCCTTTTTATTCTCCCGTGGTTGCCCTTTTTTATGTAATTACTGTTCTAACCATGCGATTGCAAAAGCATACAACATTACTCATAATACATCACGTTACCGTAGCGCTGAATCCAGTATAAGGGAAATCGAGGATGCTCTTGAAAGTTTCCCGCAGATCAAAGTTATACGGATACTGGATGATATTTTCGGAATGGATAAAGAGTGGAGCCGTGAGTTCTGCACAAAATACAAGGAAAGGATTGGGCTAAAATTTGATTGTTGCTTACGGGTAAATGTCGTAAATGAAGAATTTATAAAACAGCTGAAGGATGCAGGATGCTATCGTATTCAGTTTGGTGTGGAATCGGGAAACGAATTTGTCAGAAAGACTGTAATGAACAGGAACATGTCAAATGACCAGATAATTCTGGCATTTAAGCTGGCAAAAAAATATGGTATAGAGACAAATGCCATAAATATTATTGGTGTACCTGAAGAGACAGAGGAGATGATATGGGACACTATCCGGTTAAACCGGGCATTATCTCCAACCTCCAGCGGGGTAAATATATTCTACCCCTACAAAGGAACTAAGCTTGGTGACTACTGCTTTAAAGAAGGTCTGGTGAATGAAAGTCTGTATGAGGATTTTTCTTTTGAAAGACGTGATACTGTTTTAAATTATCCTGAGGATTATAAGAAAAAACTCAGAAAGATTTACAGAAACTGGGATGTTTTGATATATCCGTTTGATCCGGTACGAAGGATGAAATGGCTGTTGATGAAAAATCCTTTCCTCTGGAACACCCTGAGAAAGATAAAAAACTCTTTTTTGGCTCTGTAGAAAACCTATCACTTTTTTAAAGAGTCATATCGTGGATTAACATTCTGATTTTGATCTCTTTTATTTGGTTGAAATATTTTCTCGACCTGACATTCTCACCATATCTTCTTTTAATCACAGAAAAGACGGTTTCCACCATATTTCTCTGTCCATATTTAACCTGATTAAAATTCTTAATCATCTCCATCCTGTATTTACCTGAGTATATATTTCCATTCCATTTTCTGACAGGAATCACAGATTCTGCTTTGACAATATCTCTAATGTATTTATGAATATCTTCAGAATCATATCCTTTATCCATCGTAAAGTAATCTGATTTTGTTATTCTTACGACCTGATTTATCAGTGATTTTGCATGTTGAGAGTCATGTACTGGTATCTTTGAAAATTTCCAACCCAGGATGATCAAATTATCAGATTCAATGGCAATTGAAGCCTTAATAAAAATTTTACGAGTTTTATTGATTCTTTTAGAATAGTAATGACTTGCATATGAACTGGTAAACACGGTAGAATCTATCGATGTAATCTTGATCTGTTCTCCTTTCAGGTGTAATCTTCTAATTATATTTTTTAGGATTATTCGAAATGTGAGTGCAGGGATTCTTGAGAGAAATTTTTGTAGAATTGTATAATGAGGTATTTGTTCTAATTGAAGAATATCGGTAATAGTAGTCCAATTGGGTAGTAACTCCGTAAAATCACGATAATCATTTCCTATCTTTTCTTTTAAGAAAATTAGTGCCAGAAGTTGATGTTGCGTATATTTATTCTTAGAGAATTTAGATGATCTGAGAGGTACATGTGAATTTTCTATTACTTCGAGAGATGTTTTCACAAAGTTGATGTACCAGTTTTCAGACATTGTTTAAGGAACTCCTGTCATATTCGTGGTTGAATAGAATTGGAGTTCCTGTACGATCGATCTTTTGGTCGCTATTTTCTTAGAGGATTTCTACAAGGCCACATTTTTATAATTTTTTATTTCAGATATTTGTTAACCAGCCAGTATTCAAATGGCAGCTGAAAAATAAAATACTTCAGTCTGAATTTAGAAAATGAGCTGATTATACGACATATCGTTCCTTTTATTGTCCGACCCATATCTGTTTTTTTCATGAATGCAAAGGTGGAATAGAATGTCAGAAGGTGGGTAATTTTCTGGAATTTTTCAGGTGTCCAAGGTATGTGGGTATATGTTGACTCTTCTTTTAGCAGTACAATCCATTTTTCAAGATCTGATGGAATATCAATATCATATTTTTTTACAATCCTGTCATATATTGGAGAACCGGGATATAGCCTAAAAATAAACGGTCCGGAAATGTCAACGTCAGGGTTTATCCTGTGAAGTTCAAGACAAAACCGATATGTTTCCTGTATTTGCTCTATATTTTCATCTTCAAGACCAACCATGAAACTGTAACGCGGCATTATCCGTGTACCTGATATTGTGTTTAATGAGTTTTTTATCTGTTCCGGAGTAATTCCCTTGCATAATGCATCAAGGATTTCCTGATTGGCACTCTCACCTCCCATAACCAGTGACCCGTGACCTATTGCGGCAAGTCTGTTGATGAGATCTCTGTTAATGTAATTATCCTTGAAATGATCGACACGGCACCACATTCTCCAGTTGAAATGAAGTTGTTCTTTTTCAACAAGATCAATAAATTCAAGAACTCGTTTTTTATTGATGAAAAAATCCTCATCCAGAAAGAAGAATGTATTGGCATCATACTTGGCTATCAGTTTTTTAATTTCGGAAACAATTGATTCTGCAGATTTAAAGCGATACTTTCGCTTTAAAATTACATTAAAACAGAACTGGCACTTATATGGACATCCAAGTGCGGTTAAGATTGGCATCACACGGATTTGATTATTATATAATGGAAATTCTCTCTGGTATACAGATGATGAGGCAGGATTAAGATAGTTTTCAAGTTCTATCAGCGAGAAATCAAAGAATGGCAACTCATTGAGGTTGTCAAGATCTGCCGGCTCTGTAATATGCATGCCAGACTGATTCTTAAATCCAATTCCAGTTATTGATTCAGGAGAACGGCCATCCCTGAAATTATGGGCAAGCTTAAGGGATGTATCTGCACCTTCATTGATGACAACGATATCAATATTATTGTCCTGAAGTGTTTCTGCAGGGAAAAGCGTTGGATGAGGGCCGCCCCAGACTACTTTTATTGTAGGATTAACTGCTTTAATGACTTTTGATGCCTCAAGTGCAAAAGAAATTTGTGTTGTCATGACAGTCATGCCGACATAGATCACATCATCAGTGAGCATGCTTTTTAATTTGTCAATATAATCCTCGTGAAATGCGCCATCAATGATAGCAACATCAAAACCACCCTGCTTTAAAATAGTCCCAATCAGCATTGATGCTGTGCTTGGATATATGCTTCCCTTATGGGAATAGGAAGCATCAATTGCCGGGAGAAAATTTAATAAAATAACTTTATTCTTCATCTTCTGGTCCTCATATTACTAATTCCATAGTATAAAGTGATTTTAGAAACAAGTCCATATATTTTATACCTTGGCTACATGTAATTTTGTCTGAGTGAATCCAAACTCATTAATATACGCACTTCTTCCAGATCCTCAGGAGTGTCAACGCTTATTTTAGCATCTTCAACATAAACTGCCCTGATTTTCTCTCCATGTTCCAGAACCCGCAGATATTCGTTATATTCTATCTGTTCTAAGGGTGTTGGATTCCATGAAGAATACTGCATTAAGAATTCCTTCCTAAAGGGAACGATAAAACTCATCTTAAGCATTGTTTCAACAGCTGTTCTGGCATCACTTGGAAGATCTGTTCTTGAGCAGTATAGTATATCACTATTCAGGTCTAAAACTGCCTTAATATCGGATGGGCTGTTCTTTTTGTTATATTTTGTAACACCTACGGAGATCTTCACATTTGGATCTGAAATAAGTGGTGCAACAATTGCATCAATATGATCCGGATTTACAAGAGGCTCATCTCCCTGGATATTGACAACAATATCACAGTCAATTTTCTGGCAGGCTTCTGCCAGACGATCTGAGCCGGTTTTGTGATGCTTCCCTGTCATAATGACTTTACCTCCATATTGCTCTACTAAGGACTTTATTTTGGGATTATCTGTTGCTATATAAACATCATCCAATTTTTTTGCAAGCATGGCTCTCTTGTATGTATGAATAATCATTGGAAGACCACATATCTCTGCAAGTGCCTTTTCAGGGAGACGGCTTGATTCCAGCCGTGCCGGTATCATTCCAACAACTTTCATTTTCTTCTCTCTTTTGGTTTAATCTCATCAAATGTATGAATCACAGAGGCAAATGCATCATAAATTAAGGTACAGTCGGGAAGCAGTGTAATTATCTGCATACCCAAATCACACATCCATTTCATATCATCACCATTTTTAGCAACATATCCCCCTGGTGCAATTCCGGATTTCTTGATTTTATTTATACATGTTTTCAGGTGATTTCTGACCTGGGGGTGATCTATCTCGCCGGGATGACCTACTGCCTGTGACAGATCATAAGCTCCTATATAGATGAAATCAATCTTATCTGAAATACCTTTTATTGCAAGAATCTCATCAAGGTTATTTATCCCTTCTATACCTTCAAGCAAAAGACCAAGAACTGTCCGGTTATTCTGCTCATATGTGTGATTTTTTAGATCTTTTGGAGAATATCCCCCTGCCCGCGTATAGGGAGAAAATCCTCTGTTTCCCAGTGGATGATACTTTGCATAACTGATTGCTTTGTACGCATCTTCACATGATTCGATATGTGGGACAATTACACCAGTAGCACCAATGTCAAGTGCATGAAGTATTAGTGCCTCGTCGTTTTTTGCAACTCTGACAATTGGGGCGCATCCACAGGCATCTGCTGCTCTTACCATATTTACAAGAGACTGAATAGAATGAGGCCCGTGTTCCATATCAAGAATGGCAAAGTCCATTCCTGTCCTGCCAATAATTTCAATTAAATCCGGTGACGGAAGGACGCACCAGGGTCCGGCCACAACATCTCCTTCTTTCAGCCGATTTTTCAGGTCATTAGACCGCATCATATGCAGTATATCTCAAATTAATCCTTTATCTCTATTTTGGAGATACTTTCAATTACGTAAGGTGTGATCTGCATAAGTTCATCTGCATGAGTGAGTCCTGTAAGTACTCCAACAGATGCTTTACATTGTGCTTTTACACCCATTTTTACATCTGTTATGGCATCACCAACCATGATTGTCCGTTTCTTATCGCATCCGGTTTTATTAAAGATTTTTAAGATGGTCTCAGGATTTGGTTTTGGCATCTTTACAATATCTGCACCGATAATGGAGTCAATTATATCTGCGCAATTCAGATATTCCATTGCGAGCTGAGCACGTTCGGTACGGTCAGTTGTTGCAATGGCAATTTTGCAACCTCTCTCATGAAGTGAGTGCAAAAGTTCTACAGCACCGGGTATAGGCCTGATGAGACGGGGGAACATTTCAGAGGAGATTTGATCAATATGATCAAAAGCATCCGAACAGACAGATAATGTCTCAAAGTGATTGGTTGTCTTTAAATAATCTGCTGCAGCCTGCAGTACGACTCCACGTGGCTTCAGGCCAACCGGACCTTCAGGACGCAACCGGTTTTTACTGGTGTCTGCTCCCATTGCGAACATAAGTCCTGCTTTTTCTTTATCATTCAGACTGAGTTCCTCTGCGATATAATCCGTCCTTAGCTTAATCATCTGAACCCAGTAATGGTGAAGCTCCATGATTGTTCCATCTTTATCCAGAATCGCAAGATGAATATTGTCAATATCTTGATCGGAAATGTAAAGGTTAACCATATATTTACTCCCGAGGTTATCACATCTGTTCCGGTCTGCTTTCAAGGACAAGTTTGCGGGCTGTTAGAACAGCCTGTTTGATTAGTTCAGTATTATTTTCAAAATCCTCGGAATTGATAAGTGATCTGACAATTTTTCGTGCATGTGTACCTAGTGATACACCATGTACACGGACACCACATAATGTGGCAAGTTCCTGGCTTTTTGAATTTGTACCGCCCGATGCGAGAATTTTTACAGGGATTTTGCTTTTCTGGACGATGTCAGCAATTGCAACTGCCTGAAGAGTTGTATTATAATCATCGCTTCCGCCACTCATTGGTGCTCCGTCGGCCTGCACAATAAGCCGCTCACCGGTAATATCATAGAGTTTTTCGATCCTTTCGACTAGTTGTTTATCTGAGAGTAGTGAGCGATCGAGACACACACTAATGTAATTCTCTGGTATGAGCACGTCAAGTATTTTCCAGTCATTAAGAACAGAGACATCGTCATCTGTTACTGCATGGAGTTCCAGCATCTCTGCCCCCTCTTTAATGCAATCCGGAAGAACTGTTGTTAACTCAACGCGTTTATGGAAAAATTCTATGGCATCTGAACTGCATTCTTCTGCACAGATTCCACATCCTATGCAACGCTGGGTGATTATAATAAAATCATCACTTATTGCATTTTGTTCGCATACTTCTGCGCATTTACCACACTGAATACACATGTCTTCAAGAATCTGTGCTTTCCGTGCATGTGGATCCCCTTTTAGCCCGACACTCACATTGATGAATGGTCTGGCCTCAATAATAATATCAAGCTCCGGTGCTATCCGAAATGCAGCATCAATTCCTTTAACTGCATTTCTGACAATATCTGGATTGGCTGACACATCAATGGCTGCTGCACCGGCCAGTGTATATACAAGTGTCAGTCTCCGGACTTCATCCGAATCTTCATTTCCCGCTCCGCAAACAATTTTTATGAAATTTCTCTTTTCCATCAATGATTGTGCCTGTTTATATCTGTTCATTTAACAGCCTCCGCAATTTAGTAGTTCCATTAGGGTGTGTGAATACTTTTGTTACCTCAGCCTTCAAGTACATAAGGGTATGTTTTCATATCAGAAATCATTTGATCAGGTGATAAACCGGTTCAATTTTAAGCGAATATGTTGTTGGGGTTATTGAAACAAGAGGATATAATGAAGTTACCTTCCAGAAAGCATTCATCTCCTGATGTTTGGAATTATGAGTGTCTTTATATCCGTCAAAACCTGCAAGATATACTTTTGAGGGTCTTGACAGAAGAGCAAGTCCTACTGCAAACATGCCTACAACATAGGCAGGGAGTGTCATACTTGCTTTTTGTAGCATAGTATTTCCTTTGCTTATATGGCAGGGGAATGAACACACATTGACATGAGTCTGGTATTTTTCCGGAATTTTTGTAAGCCCTGTGATAATTGGGGCTTTTGAGAGATCCGGAGAATCTAATGCTTTCTGTAGTCTGACCCAGTTTAATATTGCTTTTAGATATCTGTCTGAAACATCTTCAAATACAGTGTTCTTGGGATTACATTCAATAACTACAGGGGATTTCTGATCAATAAATGCAACAAGCTCATCACGATAGGTATCAGTGCTTGGTCCAGTTGCTATTACCAGGAAAGAGCTTTCTTCAGGTGGTTTGTATAATGGCAGTTCAACAAGAGGTTCATTCATCTGGAGAGGTTCGTTTACAGCAGAATCAATGGCTTTGAGGAGGGCATTTTCATTGAACGTCTCACGCTGTGATGGATCAATGCCATTAAGAATGGCACTCACCTGCTCAATGTTGTACTGATTACTGGTTCGAAGGTGCTGGCAATATGTGGGATGAATATTTTGCATAGCACTGAGCATATAGGTATAGTCCCATCCCCACTTGTATTTCTGTTGAAGCGGGATGAATACAGAATCAATTACTTCCAGAAGTTCTGACGGGTTGATATTGGTATTGTCCATTTTAAAGTATGAATACAATAAAATCTGTTCTAATCTCAGATTGCCTGCTCCCCGCCCCATGCCTCTTATAGTGGCGTCAACAAAATCAATACCTGCATCAATTGCTGCAATAGTATTTGCAAATGCCAGTCCGTTGTTATCATGTGTATGAATGCCTATGCTCCCTTTGTAGAACTGTTGAATAAGATTGATGCATTGACAGACCTCATTTGGTCTTAAATCTCCAAAAGAATCCGAAAAATATAATACATCCTGGTTTCCTGTTGCGGCAAGAGAAAATGCCTTTTCTAAATCCTTATGATTCAGAAGAGATGTCCCCATAAGGTTTATGGTAGTTCGGTACCCAAGGTCACAAAAAACGTCTGCCAGTTCTACTGTTCCATGTAGTCCCGGATAGTAAGTTGCAAGCCTTGCCCAGGTAAAAATGGATTCATTGCATGATGGAATACACTCATCAATCGCTTTTATGTTTACTTTATTATCAATGAGGAACTCTTTTGTGTCTACCATGAAAGCATATTCAGTGTCAGGATAATTTGTCAAAAAACGGAGTTGACTTTCATTGCAGTACCTGAACAGTCCTTCATATGATTTACTTGAATGGCTCTGCGGGGATTTATATCCTATTTCGATTAGATCCACACCGGCATTGGATAAAGAATTAACAACCGTACCTGCCAATTTTTTTTCAAATTGCCAGTTATTGCAGTAACCTCCGTCCCGCAGTGTGCAATCCAATATTTTGACTTGTTTTGTTGCTTTATTTGTCATAGAAATTAAGTATCCTTAAATTTGCATATTTCTAATCAACCAATTATGTGTTGAATGTTGTTATTAATTAATCCTGTTCCATAGATAATCATGAGCCTTTAAAGCGATTGTTTTGATTTGCTGGTTCAACTGTAATTATTACAGGCTGTATAAGGCCGATTCATTTTATACATAAAAATACAAATAAACAGTAAATGATTCCGGATAAAGATAATTATGATGTAGTTCTTTTTTGTGGAGGTAGGGGGACACGCCTCAGCGAAAAAACTAGAGAGATGCCAAAACCCCTGATAGAACTTGGTGAATATCCAATTATCTGGCATATAATGAAAATATATTCTCACAGTAATTTCAATAAATTTGTATTAACGCTTGGATACAAAGGCGAAATGATTGTTGACTATTTTTTAAATCAATATAATCTGAACCAGAATATTTGTGTAAAATTATCTGATATCAAAAAGCCACCGGCAAAAGATGACTGGGAGTTGTCATTCGTTCAGACAGGTATAGAGTCAAAAACTGCAAAAAGACTCCTTATTAGCTGTGATTATATTAAATCCAGTACTTTCATGGCAACATATGGTGACGGGGTTGCTGATATCGATCTGGATAAACTTGTAAAAAGGCATGAAATCTTAAAGGAAAAACACGGAATTATTGCAACAATTACAATAACACGCCCGTACTCCAAATATGGCATTGTCAAATTAAATGATGATAGGGTGGAAAGTTTCAGGGAAAAACCTCAGATGGATGAATATATCAACGTGGGTTTCATGGTCCTTGAAAAAGAAATATTTGATTACATAAATGAGGATGAGGATGTAATGTTTGAAGAGACATTACAAAAAATTGCAAACGACGGAAAACTCGGGTACTATATTCATGACGGGTTCTGGCACTCAATGGATACATACAAGGATTACGAAGAATTAAATGAGATATGGAAGGTAGATCCCAAATGGAAGTTATGGAACGACTAAAATTCTGGTCCGGAAAAAGGGTACTTGTTACCGGCGCAACGGGTGTTGTTGGTCTTAACCTTGTAAATACACTTGAAAAATACAATGCCGAAGTTGTTGCTCTTGTCCGTGACTGGGTGCCAAAGTCAGGAATTTTGGGAAGATGGCTTTACGGTGAATCCTCTGTTACACTTGTAAGAGGAGAACTTGAGGATTATAACTTAATTTTAAGGACACTTGCTGAATATGAAATAGAATATGTCTTTCACCTTGGTGCCCAGACAATTGTTCAGGTTGGAAACCGATCTCCACTTACTACATTTAAGGCAAATATTGAAGGAACCTGGAATCTTTTAGAGGCTGCCCGTATTTTAAACCAGTATTCAGATGACATAAAGGCAGTCTGTGTTGCATCTTCTGATAAGGCATACGGTTCAAGCACTATACTTCCATATACTGAAAATATGCCTCTTTGCGGGGAGCATCCCTATGATGTCTCAAAAAGCTGTACTGATTTAATTGCACAGTCTTATGGCAGGTCATATGGGCTTCCTGTCTTTATTGCAAGAATGGGTAATATTTACGGGCCGGGAGATCTCAATTTTAACCGCATAGTACCTGGAACGATAAGAAGTATTATTGAAAACAAGGCTCCTGAAATAAGAAGCGACGGGACTCCTGTGAGAGAATATTTCTATGTCGCAGATGCCGTTGATGCATATCTTACAATGGCGGAAAGAGCAGGTGACTGTGGTTTTTCAGGTGAGGCATTTAATTTCAGCAGTGGTGAGAAGTATTCCGCGCTTGAATTTGTCGAAAAGATAACCGGCATTATGGGGGCTAATCTGAAACCGGTTATTTTGAATACAGGCAGAAATGAAATTCAGGACCAGTACCTTTCCATAAAAAAGGCAGAAGAGAAACTAAACTGGCATCCGAAACACAGTCTTGAAGATGGCTTAAAACAGACAATTCAGTGGTATAAAGAGGTATTGAAATGATAGAAGGAGTTCAGATTATTCCTCTCGCAACTTTTCTGGACGAGAGGGGTGCGGTCCGGCATATGCTGAAATGCACAGATGCGCACTTTAACGGGTTTGGAGAGATCTATTTTTCCCAGATTTTTCCAAATGCCATAAAAGGCTGGCATGTTCACAGGATAATGGAATTAAATTATGCTGTGGTTTCCGGAAACATTAAACTTGTTTTATATGACGCAAGAGAGGACTCTCCTACTTTTGGTGAGATTCAGGAGATATTTATGGGTGAAAATAACTATGTGCTCGTAAAGGTTCCTCCCCATGTTGTAAATGGTTTTAAGGCGATAGGAGATGAGAAGGCAATCGTTGCAAACTGTGCAACAACTGCTCACGATCCTGATGAAATTGAAAGAATCGATCCATTTGATGATGAAATAGGTTATGACTGGGATATCAGGCACGGGTGACATGAAAAAAATACTGATAACCGGTTCATCGGGTTTTGCAGGCTTTAAAATATATCAGGTATTAAAAAGCACTGGTAATTATGAGGTTAAAGGTACCGGCAGAAGTCATGGTGAATGCGTTGACATTGTTGCTGATCTGAAAGATTTACAATCCGTAGAAAATATAAGGCGGCATTTTTCGCCTGATATTGTAATACATCTTGCAGCGATGGCAAGAACAGATATCTGCGAGAAAAACAAGGACGAATGTTATGCTGCAAATGTTATCTCAACCAGAAATCTAACTGAAGTATTTCCTGAGAGTAGGTTTATATATTTCTCAACATATGCCGTCTATAATACACAGGAAGGAAATTGTGATGAGTCCTGTACGGTAATCAGCACAAATCATTATATCAAAACAAAGATAGAAGCCGAGAAATATGTCAGAGTTCTTGAAGATTACATTATCTTCAGACCTTCTGTTATTTTTGGCTATATGCCTCTTGAGATTAAAACTAAAAATTATTTTATGCAGCTTCTTGAGATGGTTAAAGATAAAAAAGTCATGCGTTCTCCTGCAGATCAGTTTTTCAACCCTGTTTCTGTGGATACCATATCAGAGATTGTCCGTCTTTCAATAGATAAAGGGATCTCAGGCGTTTTTAATATTGGCTCTAACGAGAACATAAGCAAATATGATTTCAACAGAAAGGTTATGGAACGTTTTTGTTTTGACTTAAGTTATCTTGAGCCGGCAGTACCTGATCCAAATACGGTAAAAAGGCCGGGCAATGGAACTATCTCCTCACAAAAGATACAATCTGCAATTGAATATAAAATTCCTGACATTTCAGAGATGATTGATTCCCTGTATGATGAAGTTAAGGATAACGATGATATTTTGGTGATGTAAATGAATCAGCCTCTTGTTTCTATCTGCATTCCGACGTTTAATCGTGCCGGGATGGTTGGGAAGGCAATTGATAGTGCCCTTGCCCAGACATATAAAAATATAGAGGTAATCGTAGTTGATAATGCTTCGACAGACAATATTGAGGAGGTCGTTGCATCATACGATGATCCCAGACTTAGATTTGAAAAGAATAAAGAAAACCTGGGATTATTCGGAAATTTTAACAGGTGTATAGAGATTTACAATGGAGCTTTCCTCCATATCCTTCATTCTGACGATTATATTGACAGGAATTTTACTGAAAAATGTGTTGCATTTTTTGATTTGCATCCGGATGTATGGCTTACTTCAACATCATCACGTACTCTGAGTGGTGATAATAATATTCAGGAGGTGAAATATTCGGAGAATGATATTGTTTTAAGAGCACCCGAAGGCTTTAGAAGGCTTCTTTCAGAGAGATGTTTTGTGTCATGCCCTTCTGTTATGGTAAGACGGGGTCTTTATGAAACGGTTGGGAAATTCTCTTTGGAATATCCCTATTCATCTGATTATTATCAGTGGCTGAAAGTATCTAGATCCTATGATATAGGTTATATCAGCGGTGCATGGATTAACTACAGGGTAGGGGAGCACTCGGAATCCTACAGGCTTTTATTTAGCACACCTCTGGGTTATATTGATACTTTGAAAATTTACATGAGATTAATAGGAGAGCTTGGGGATGAACTCGATGATTACTCAAAGGAAATCAATATTTCACTGAGAAGATTTATAAGGGATTGTTTATTTGCAGGTTTTGTCCGTTCTGATAAAATGGATAACTTTAGGCCGGGAATTTTTTTTGGAATGGCAATTTTAGCATGGTCAGTGTTTAGACCCCGTTCTTTTCATGCATTTTTAAACAAAGTATATGATCTGTTTTTAATATTGATTATGGGTCTTATAATGTATTTTTCAGCTATGCGTAAATTATTTGTAAGAATTTTTTTCAGTAAGGGCAATTTGTATTGAATTTATGTTGTTTGTAAAATCTAATGCGTGTACTTCCTTTTGGCAACATTTTTTATTGAAAAATTTCAAATCGATTTATTTTTTATTTTTATGAATGACTTCTCTAATCCGAATGTTAAATATGTCTCTTAGTCAATTAAGTATCTATAACGAGGATAACGCGTGTCAGTAATAAAAAAATCTTTTCAAATTCTCTATTATCTTTTTGGCCCTTTTAAGAAGATACTTGCACTGTATCTTCTGGCAGTCATTGCACTCTCAGCTTTAGAAGTGTTCCGTGTTTCTCTTGTCTATCCGATCATTAATTATGGTCTTGGTGTTGAAAATCAGCCAAAACTTCTTGACGCATTCTATGCAGATCTGTTGCCGGCATCAGTTGATCCTTTTATTGCATCAGCTATTCTTTTGCTTCTGACAACGATTTTTATTGCCGGATTTAATGGCCTTGTCGGATACGGGGGTGCTTATGTTCTGGCAACTGTACGTGTTTCACTTGATCGGCGGATTTTTTATAAACTGATGAAGAGCGATTATAGCTATTTTGCATCAAAGAAACAGGGAGATCTGTTATATGTCGGGCAGGGGGCTGTGAATGAGTCAGGGGAAGCAATATCTAATTTTATTGAGTGTATCAAAAACTCTCTGACCGCACTTTTTTATCTCTTATTTGTGTTTTATCTCTCTTTTTGGCTGACTGTTACTCTAATAATCCTGGGTTTTGTTTATGCATTTATTATCAAACAGCAGCTTTTCACAAGGGTCTATCGGAATAGTTCTGTATTAAACATCGCACTGATGGAAAAATCGGTAGTCTATCAGGAGTTTATCACAGGCATTAAAACAATCTTTATTACCGGTTCTTTACCCTTCTGGAAGGGTAAATATGATGATTCTGTGATAAAGCTCAAAAAAGCATATACTAATGTCAATGCACTAAGCATACTTCCCACAATTATCAATGATTTTATCATGTTTTCAATTATTGCCGGGGGTGCAGTTGTCGTGTATATTTTTACAGGCGGCGATTTTATTCTTTACATCGGTATTTTAGGAACATTTATGCTCACGCTGTACCGTTTAATACCGGCCGCCAGTGGAGCTCAGAGCAGTCTTTTAGGGGTAGTAAAGTACCTTCCTGCACTTACGCTGGTGTATAATGAACTCATTCGCGAGATGGGTGAGCAGGAGAAAAAGGAGGTTCATGGTTTGAATCGTCCTTTTTCTTTTAACCGGAATATAGCATTTCGAGGGGTTTCTTTTCGCTATAATGGAGCAGCTGCGGATACAATCCATGATCTCTCATTTGAAATTCCAAAGAACAGCTCAGTAGCGATTGTCGGCGATTCAGGTTCGGGCAAGACGACTATTGCAAATCTTCTTGCACTTTTATATACGCCTGATCGTGGAGGATTGTTTGTTGATGACAGAAATATCAACGAATTTGATCCTAAAAGTTATTTGGGATATCTTGGATATATTGGTCAGGAGACCTTTATCTACCATGATACAATCAGGGAAAATATCAGATTTGGGTTTGCCTGTACTGATGATGAGGTAGTCACTGCCGCAAGACGTGCTGACGCCCACAATTTTATTATGCGTACAGATGAAGGGTATGATACAATTATTGGTGATCAGGGGGTGAAGATCTCGGGGGGGCAGAGGCAGCGTATCGCTATTGCACGGATTATTTTAAGGAATCCTGAAATTCTTTTACTTGATGAGGCAACGAGTTCTCTTGACAATATCTCTGAAAAGAGAATAACCGATTCCATCAGGCAAATCTCAGAGAATATGACTGTTATTACAATTGCACACCGTTTATCCACGATTCAGAATGCGGATGTTATCTATGTGCTTCGCGATGGCCGGATTGTTGAGAGCGGGTCACATGGGGAACTGTTACAGATGAAAGGGGAGTATTATATGTTATATCTTGGGCAGGAGAATGATATTGAAAAAGATATTGCTATGGGTTGTGTGGATTAGGAATGAGTAGTTTTCGAATAAATTTCATCAGGCTATTTAGAAAAAATTTCTGATGAAGGCACCATTTTTTTTAATGACTGTTTTGAATGGCATTTTAATCAACTGATTAATTAATAGTCCTTTGACTTAAGTATTCAAGAAAAATACTGACTGGATTTTAGCTTTTCATATCTAATGGGGTTCGCATGGAAAAAGTAATGAAGAATGTTGTTCTTATATAAATGATATTAATTATCTGAAGAAATATTACTTTAACAATATGGGTTTTATAAAAAAATAAAGGATGATAATTGTTAATTTCAGTTAAGTTTTCAAAAGGAGCATGAATGAAAAGGATCTTATTTTTTGAACGTCTCAGTGTGTTTTGGATAATTTATGCATTATGTTTCAGCAGGAAATATGATGGGGCAGTCTGTGCGGAAGTGACACCTTTGGCTGCAAAAATTCGGGAATTATTTCCTTCGGATTTCTGTCAGAATCTTAATTTTTCGGATTTTGAAGAATCTTACTTTGAAGCCGAGGAAGAAGGGTACAATTATGGTGTTGATGCACTATATGAAAAATATGCTGAGAACTCTTATTTTAAATTTATATTTAAACTTAACGCTGATCCCCTGCTTGAATGTGCCATAAAAAAGGAGTTGTTTAATCGATATCTGTGGAAAAGAATTCGTGCGTTTACTCTTCTCAAATATCTGGCCAAAGATTGTACGGTTTTTTTAATTCCAAAGGAAGGAGAAGATCCTTCCTCTTTTCTCTCACCCGAGTTTCTTGCAGAATGTCATTTTCACGTTCCTCAAATATCTACTGATTTCTATCGCATTATATCTGTTATTTCAAGGTATTTCTGGCATTTGTGCTTTGTTTTTGCTATTATACCCGTCGGTATGTTATTCCTGCGGAATGGGCTTATGAAACAAAAAAAGCAATCTCATTTTCAATTTGCTCTTGATACTTATAACACTGGTATTAATCGGCAAAAGGGATATCATGAGTTTTTTCTTTATGATCAGGATCAATTTCATCCATCTCGTATTCTGCATGTCGTTAGAAATCGTCTTGAAGATTCTAAACATGGTCATCAGACCCGTGCATTTTTTAAGCGGTATGGCATTCATTATGCAGAGATCAATCGCCTTCCTGTGTCATTAAATTTTTTTATCCGGCGTATAATTGGAGATTTTGGTATAAATGGTTTTATTTCATTTATTAAAGGTATCTTTAATAGAAATAATAGAGCATTTTGCGTAATTCCTGCTCTTGCTGTAGCCCGTACAATACTTTTAACAGAGGTATTGTATGAAACATTTAAAATTGATGTTTATATAGCCAGAGATGAGTATGCTCCAAATCACGTAGTAAGGACAGCTGTTGCCCATAAATACGATGGTTCTACAATCGGTTTTTCGCATGGCGATTGTAGTATCCGTGCGAGATCCTGGAATTACATATGTGTTGACAAATTTCTGCTCTGGGGAGACTTTTATAAAAATCTTCTACAGAAATCATTTATGTACACCCCTACCGAAATTATCGGTGCAGGCATTTATGGGCTGGATAAGACTTATCAATGGGCTCTGGAAGAAAAGATACCTGTAAGATATCAGAAAATTGTTGGCAAGTATAAAATTGTCCTTGTATGTGGGTCCTCTTTTTATCCGGAGGAGTATATAACACAAGAGTTAACTCTTCTGTTTTATAAAGATGCAATTAATCTTCTTTCCTCATATACTGATGTATTTGTAATTATTAAGCCAAAAGGATCAGAATTTCAGGATATACCTGAATTTCAGCATTTGATAGATGAAAACGCCCGGATTATTGTTGATAATGATTCCTGGACATACCGCCTTATACCTATTGTAGATCTTGTGATCTGCATTAATGCAACATCTGTTGGTATTGAGGCTCTTATGGCTGAAAAGAAAGTACTCTATTACGATGTAACAGAAAATCATGACTACCATCCTTATGTCAGATACGATGAGAGATTGGTGTCCTATGATAAGGAAACACTTGGAAAAAATATAGAACTTGTTTTAGACAGAGGATTATATGTCGAAAAGGACGTAATTGATCTGATTTGCAGGACTCATGGCTATCAATTTGATGGTTGTGTGACAGAACGCTTTAAAAAGGAGTGTTGTGCATTAGCAGAAAAATGCAAATAATGTCATGAAAACTCTTTTTGTCTTTATCTCTTGAGATTTTTTTGATGTCAATTATAGAGGATGGAGGGGGAAACAAGCAATCCTGTTGAAGAAATTGATTCATATAATTAAATATTTTATAGATGATTTTTTTAGAAAAATAAAGAATACCTAGCTCGTGAATGGATAATAGCTTTGTAGTTGTACATGTTATTAATAGAGAGAATAACCCAATATCATTAGATAAAAATATATTCCGCCTTAAGTGGATTTCGCATACTAATGATTAATATGGAGAAAACAATATGTTCAATATTCGCGTGATTCCCAGACTTGATATAAAAGGTCCTAATCTCGTTAAAGGAGTTCACCTTGAAGGTCTTCGTGTGTTGGGAAAACCCGAGACTTTTGCCCGTCATTATTATGAAAACGGAGCTGATGAACTCATCTACATTGATGTTGTTGCAAGTCTTTATGGGAGGAACAGTCTTTTAGACATGATAAAAAAAACCTCTCAGGAGATTTTCATCCCCTTAACAGTGGGGGGTGGGCTCAGAACAGTTGAGGATATTCAAAAAGTTCTTAGGGCTGGTGCAGACAAAGTTGCATTGAATACTTCTGCAATAAACAATCCCTCATTAATAAAAGATGCAGCCAATAAATTTGGATCCTCAACAATTGTTGTATCAATTGCTGCAAAAAAGAAAAATAGCGGAGAATATGAAGCTTATACTGATAACGGTAGGGAGAAAACTGGAGTCAATGTTGTGGATTGGGCAAAAAAAGCCGAGGAAAAAGGTGCAGGTGAGATATATCTCATGTCTATTGATCGTGATGGTACTGGACTTGGATATGATATAGAACTTATTAAATCTGTTTCAAAAGCTGTTTCAATTCCGGTTATTGCTGCTGGTGGAGCAGGAAAACTGGGACATTTTTCTGATGTAATTAAAAATGGTAATGCTGATGCAATTAGTATGGCATCAATTCTTCACTATAATTATATTGAGAATAATTACTTTGATGCAGATTATTCATCTGAAGGGAATATTGAATTTTTAAAAGGAATAAAAAAAATCACAAAAGTAGAAGGCGCAACAATACCTGAGATAAAAAATTCTCTTTTAGAGAATAATATCTCCTGTAGAATTGAAGAGGATGGCCATTATGATATCTGAACCCCAAAAATTTTCGGTAGCAATTGTGGATATGGGTATGGGAAATCTTTTCAGCATTAAACAGGCCTGCAGCTACGTTGGTTTGGATGGATTTCTGACTTCCTCGCAGGAGGAGATAAACAATGCTGATGCTATTATTCTGCCTGGGATGGGTGCTTTTGGGGATGCTATGGATACTCTTGAATCCTTATCACTGGTTGATGTTTTAAAAAAAAGTGCAAATTCAAAAAAACCAATATTGGGCATATGTCTCGGAATGCAGATACTTATGACTTATGGGACAGAATTTGGGCATAGGGCTGGATTGAACTTGATTGAAGGTCATGTCGAACGTTTTCAAAATCCCTCTGATGGGGGAATTCCTCTAAAGGTTCCACAGAATGGTTGGAATCGGATTGATAAAGTACCTGGGTTATCTGATTCCTGGAAAGGGACGATCCTGGAGAATTTACCCGATGGAATGTTCATGTATTTTAATCATTCATATTATGTTACTCCTAAATTGTCTGATGGTATAATTGCTACAACGCGTTATGGCAATTACAAATTCTGCTCTGCATTTCAGAAGGGAAATTTAATTGGTCTTCAGTGTCATCCTGAAAGAAGTGGGAAAGCAGGAATTACTGTATACAGAAACTTCATTGGAATTATCGAACAATATAATAGAACTAAAAACAATAATAGAATATAATGGATAAGTTGGAAAATATCCTCGATAAACAATTTGAAAATCGTCCCAAAGACGTGTTCTTCTGTAAGAATTGTGTGCTATCAAATCAGCGTCCAAGACTTACTTTTAATGAAGACGGTGTCTGCTCTGCCTGTCAGTTTGCCTATGAAAAAAAGAATGTAATTGACTGGAACGAGCGTGAAAAATTATTGCAGGAACTTTGTGATACTTATCGCAAGGATAACGGTGAATATGATATTATCGTACCTGCAAGTGGTGGTAAAGACAGTGCATTTGTCGCACATAAATTAAAGCATGAGTATGGAATGCATCCTTTGACCGTAACATGGTCCCCATTCATGTATACAGACATTGGCTGGCAGAACTTTCAGGATTTCATAAAATCCGGTTTTTCAAATATTCTTGGTACACCTAATGGACATCTTCATAGGAAATTGGCCCGTATTGGTCTCGAGACTGTGGGGGATCCGTTTCTTCCATTCATTTATGGTCAGATGTCATTCGCATTTCATATTGCCACAAAATTTGATATAAAACTGATATTTTTTGGAGAAAACGGAGAAGCAGAATATGGTGGTTCAACGAAAAACAATTATCGCCCGTTTATGCCAATTGAAGATTGGGCTGATCTTTATTTCAAAGGTGCAACAGTGGATGATCTTGTTAATTGGGGCCTTGCGAATAACATCCTGACATCAGATGATTTCACTGAAAGTGATTTAATATTTTATCGTCCACCTCCGATTGATGAAATCAAGGGTAAAGGAATTCAGATGCACTGGTTTTCATACTACCAAAAATGGGTACCTCAGGAAAATTATTACTATTGCGCAGAACATACTAATTTTCAGGCCAATCCAGAGGGACGTTCAGAAGGTACATATTCAAAATATGCAAGTCTTGATGACAGGCTTGATGGTTTACATTATTGGCTGGGTTTCATAAAATTTGGAATAGGTCGTGCAACATCAGACGCTGCTCATGAAATACGGGATGGACATATCACACGCGAGGAAGCCATTGCTCTTGTTAAAAGATATGATGGAGAATTTCCTGCAAAACATTTTAAAGAAAGTCTTGAGTATCTTGATATTGATGAAGAAAAATTCTGGGACATTATTGAGAAATACAGAGTGGCGTCACCTCACCTATGGGAGAAAATAGATGGAGAATGGCGACTTAAGCATAAAGTAGCCTAATAAAACTTATTTTTGTTTTTTATATTTATTGGAGTCAAATGACAAAGATCAACAAAACAATTATTGCTATAATACCTGCACGTGGCGGAAGTAAAGGGGTAAAAAAGAAGAATATCCGTATGCTTGGAGGAAAGACTCTTATTCATTATACTATTAGTGCTGCTCAAAAGTCTGAATATATTGATCATGTTATTGTTTCAACAGATGATAGCGAAATCAGGGATGTGGCATTATCTGAGGGTGCCAAGGTTATAATCCGTCCGGCAAAAATATCGGGTGATGATTCGTCGACAATTGAGGCCATATTTCATGCGATGGATGAAAAAGATATTAGTGATTTAAATCCTGATGTCATTGTCCTGCTTCAGCCAACATCTCCATTTAGAACCTCGTCAGATATTGATGCAGCTCTTGAATTGTTCTTGCAAAATGATTGTGATTCTGTCATTAGTGTAACCGAATCAAATCATTCTCCATATTGGAATATGTTATATGATGGTGAGTATCTTGAACCTCTCTTTGAAAAAAAATTGGTTGAAATGAGAAGACAGGATTTGCCCAAAACATACCTGCCAAATGGTGCAATTTATATTGCATCTATAATGACATTGAAGAGTACACGTTCATTTTACAGCCCCAAGACAAAACCATACTTTATGTCTGCTGAAAAAAGTATTGATATAGATAGTGAGTTTGACTTAATGTTTGCAGAGGCATTAATGAAACGTTGAGGTTGATAATAATTAAATCAATAATTATTATGTTTTTGTTAATCTTGACATTCCAAAAAAATTGCATTGGTTTTGGATTTTCAGTTAAAGCTTTGAAGTGTCTTCGGGAATTTGATTTGAACGAATGATTGGAGGAAATTAAATGACATGGAAAATACCGCTTTTTAAAATGTACTGGGATGACGATGATGTCAATTTGGTAAGCGATACAATACGCTCGGGTATGAACTGGGCTGTAGGTGAAAATATCTCCAAATTTGAGGAGAGTGTGGCATCTTATATTGGTACGGATTACTGTTTGATGTTTAACTCAGGAACATCCGCAACTCACGCTGCCTTAATTGCCCATGGTATTGGGGGTGGTGATGAGGTAATCACTCCTTCATTTACATTCATCTCAACTGCTAATGCATCCCGTGTTGTCGGAGCAAAACCTGTTTTTGCAGATATTGAAGAGAAAACCTTAGGCCTTAATCCTGATGATGTAATTAATAAAATTACACCTAAGACAAGAGCAATTATGCCGGTACACTATGGTGGCTGTCCATGCAGAATAGAAGAATTAAGAGAGATTGCAGATGACAACAATATTATCATGATTGAAGATGCAGCAGAGGCATTTGGTGCAGCAGTCGGAGAGAAAAAGGTAGGAACTTTTGGAGACTCGGCAATGATGAGTTTCTGCCAGAATAAAATTATAACCACCGGAGAAGGTGGGGCTATCGTTACTGATTCACGGGAATTATATGAGAAGATGAAACTCATAAGATCTCATGGACGTTTGGAGACTGCTGATTACTTCTCGACCACTGCTGTAATGGATTACGTAGCGCTTGGATATAATTTTCGGATGTCAAATATTACAGCCGCATTAGGAATCTCTCAGTTGCGAAAGGTAGAACGGATAATAAAAATGCGAAAAATTATTGCTGGATTGTATACAAATCTCTTATCAGAAAAAGTGCCTGAAATTTCGATTCTGGCAGCTCCGGATGGATATATGCATGTTCATCAGTTATTTTCAGTTCGTGTTCCAGATAGGGACGGATTGATGCAGTTTCTGACAGAAAATGGAATCATGAGTAAAATTTACTTTGATCCTGTGCATTTAACTCATTACTATCGCCATGAACTTGGATATCAGACATCATTACCTGTTACTGAAAGAGTAGCAAAAGAAATTGTCAGCCTGCCTATATACCCTGGGATGCCTCATGAAGATGTGTATACGGTGGTTCAGGCCATAGCAGATTATTATTTGGTGAATTAAATGGATATTGCTGATTTTTATTATGGAAAGACAATTCTTGTAACAGGTGGAGTAGGTTCAATAGGGAGTTTTTTAGTCAGGGAGCTTCTGAAGTTTGAGCCTAAAAGCATTCGTGTATTTGATAATAATGAGACAGGTCTATTTGATCTAGAACAATCGTTGATGTCAGGTAAAATTCGCCTTTTAATTGGCGATATAAGGGATAAAGAACGGCTTAACGTTGCAATGGAGGGTGTGGATATTGTCTTCCATGCAGCAGCGCTTAAACATGTTCCTCTGTGTGAGTTCAATCCTTTTGATGCGGTGAAGACAAATGTTATCGGGACGCAAAATGTACTTGATGCCGCATATGACCAGGGAGTAGAAAAAGTAATTACCATTAGTACGGATAAAGCTGTAAACCCATCAAATGTAATGGGAGCAACAAAACTCCTTGCAGAACGGCTTACTATTGCAGCAAACAGTTATCACGGTACATATCTTGGAGCCAAAAAAACAATATTTTCATGTGTACGTTTCGGAAATGTTTTGAATTCACGAGGTTCTGTTATCCCCCTGTTTGAAAAACAGATTAAGAAAGGTGGTCCGATAACTGTTACTCATCCCGATATGAGACGTTTTTTTATGGATATTCCATCTGCAGCCCAGCTTATTCTCAAAGCGGGATTATTGTCCAGAGGTGGTGAGGTATTTATTTTGAAGATGCCAGCGGCACTCATCATGGATCTTGCAGAGGAGATGCGTTCTTTACTCTCTCCACAGTGTGGTATTAATCCCGAGGATATTCCTATTGATATTGTTGGCATGAGGATTGGAGAGAAGATAGACGAGGAACTTATGATTCTCGATGAGACCAACTGTGCATATGAAAATGAGGATATGTATATTGTATATCCCAAAAAAATACCTTATTCAGATAATTTCCCTGGTAAACTAATACTCCCTGGATTTCAGATCACGGAGAGAGATAAATTTTCTTCTATGGATACACGTTTACTAAACAGAGGGGAAATTGGCGTTCTTTTACAGGAACTCGGGTTGATTGAAGGAAGAGATGAGGAAGAAAAAAATTAAGGTTTTATGTGAATATTATGAAAATACTTTTAGTTGTTTATGATAACGATTCATATGTTTCTTGGTTTCCACAGGGAATAGCATATATCGCATCTGCATGTAGAAATGCAGGTCATGATGTGACCATATACAATCAGGATGTTTACCATTATACTGAAGAACATCTGTTGGAATATCTCAACAGAAACCAATTTGATGCGATTGGATTGGGTGCCTGTGGGGGATATTATCAATATAGAAAAATATTGAAACTATGTGATGCCATAAATCAGTCAGATAATCGTCCACCATTATGGTTGGGTGGTCATTTGGTATCACCTGATCCTGAATATTTTCTGCGGAAAACAAAAGCAGACGCAATTGTACTAGGAGAGGGAGAACTGACAGTTGTGGAGTTTTTAGATGCAATACGACTGAATACTTCTTTAAGTACTGTCAAAGGGCTGGCTTATTTAGATGACAATAATAGATGTATAATTACGGAAGAAAGAGAGCTTATTGAGGATGTGGACAGCATACCTCTGCCTGCATGGGATTTATTTCCTATTGATCATTATGCATTGATCAGGTTGCCTAATATGAAAAACGCAGATAGGTGTATGCCAGTACTGTCGGGCAGGGGTTGTATATTTAATTGTAATTTTTGTTATCGTATGGATAAAGGTTTTCGACCACGTTCCTCTGAGAGTATTATTGAGGAGATTGAGATCTTAAAGAAGGATTACAATATATCTCATATATCCTTTGCCGATGAATTATTTATGAGCTCCAATAAAAGAACAATTGAGCTTTGTAATAATTTCATTAATGCAAATTTGGATGTTACATGGGAATGTAACGGACGTCTGAACTATGCAAAGCCGGATGTTTTGGATATAATGAAAAAAGCAGGTTGTGTATTCATTAATTATGGTATAGAATCTATGGATGATGTTGCACTTAAAAATATGAACAAAAAGCTCACTGTCAGACAGATAGTAAGTGGAATAGAAAATACTCTTGCTGCAGGAATAAGTCCCGGGTTCAATATTATATTTGGTAATATTGGAGAGACAAAGGAAATACTGGGAAAAGGAGTGGATTTCATACTCAAATATGATGACCACGCTCAGTTCAGGACAATTCGCCCTGTAACCCCGTATCCGGGTTCTCCATTGTATTACTATGCAATTGAAAAAGGTATGATTAAGGACTGTGAGGATTTCTATGAGAATAAACACACCAATTCTGATCTGTTGACTGTGAATTTTACAGATATGAGTGACGCTGAGTATTATGAGTCATTGTATGAGGCAAACGCAAAATTAATAGAGAATTATTATACTCATCAAAAAGCAAAAATAATTGATATGGCAAAAGAATTATATTTGAATCAGAATAGCGATTTTAGAGGTTTCAGGCAAAGTTAATTCAATAAATAGGAGGTCTGAAAAATTGACCTTCCCCGAAATTTGATTGGCAATATTAGGATTATTTCGTCAATTCCTTTTGTAAGACGGCTAGAGGTATGGCATCAAAAAATGTCTGAATACTATAGACAAATTATGCCGAGACAGATAAAAATAACACATAATATAGAGTTAATATTTATAGAATCAGTTATGCTATGTGTAACTGATGCAAGCAAATGGTTTCCGGTGTTTGAGACTCCGGGAAAAAAAAGCCATGCATGATCAAATCTCATACATTGTGCTTATTATGAGGAGATATTTCGTATTAATAAAAATTAATTATTACATGTGTATCGTTGATATGCTCTGAGAGGAGCAATAATAAGTTTATTTGACTTAATATATGTATAATAACATTATATCCAGTAACTTTATACAAAATATATGCCGAAAAAGTTTGAGCGCTTTTAATATATCTTTATAGGAAGTTATAAAAAATGGCGAAAACAATAAATTCCTTGATTAATCACATAGAGTTATCATGCACCGAGAATACGTAATCACAAAAGAGATTTTATGACCTGGGTTTGATAATACTTTAATGTCCTATTCAACAGAAGACTGGAAAAAATTTTGATTGATGGGCTGATCTTTTCTTTCAGGATGGTGTAATCATTTTGTCTGGAACTATTCAGGGAGTAAAAAGGTAAAGGAGCTGCTAAAGGTGGGATTAACTTTGCAAAGTTCATTTTATATTGGAGATAAAAAAATCGGAGAAGGCGAAAAATGTTTTATCATTGCCGAGGCCGGTGTAAATCATAATGGTAATTTAAACCTGGCAAAGCAGCTGGTAGATGTAGCTGCAGAATCGGGTGCTGATGCCGTGAAATTCCAGACATTTAGGGCCGAATCTCTAGCGTCAAAAAATGCGGAAAAAGCTGATTACCAAATAGAATCGACATCGGAAGATGAATCTCAGTATTATATGCTGAAAAAACTTGAACTGTCGTATCAGGATTTCAGGCGGTTATCAGACTATACAAAGGAAAAGAATCTAATTTTCTTATCTACCCCTTTTGATGAAGAGAGTGCCAGTTTTCTGGAAGAGATTGGAATTCCGGCATATAAAATATCTTCTGGGGAAATTACGAATCTTCCTCTCCTTAAATTAATTGCAAAGAACAGAAAACCTGTCATTCTCTCTACCGGAATGTCAACACTTTGTGAAGTTGAAAAGGCAGTTGTAACATTGAAGAAAAATGGTTCCGAGAATATTGTAATTCTTCATTGTACAACATCCTATCCTGCAGCATTTGAAAGTGTAAATCTTTCTGCAATGAATACTATGAAATATTCTTTCAGACTTCCCGTAGGCTACTCAGATCATACAATAGGAGTTACAATTCCTATAGCTGCAGCAGCAATGGGGGCAGCTGTAATTGAGAAACATTTTACGCTTGATAAATCTCTTTTAGGACCGGATCATAAGGCCTCACTTGACCCTTCTGAATTAAAAGAAATGATACAGGCAATAAGAAATGTTGAAAAAGCAATTGGAACAGGTATTAAAAAAAGAACTGAAGAAGAAAAGAAGATAATACTCGTAGCAAGAAAGAGTATTGTTGCAGGAAGAGATATTCATAAAGGAGAAGTTGTCAGGGAAAAAGATCTAAAATTAAAAAGACCTGGAAACGGGATCCCTCCTGAATACTTAAATGAGATTGCAGGTAAGAAGGCTCAGAGAAATTTAATTTATGATGAACAGATAAAATGGGAGGATATTATATGAATAATCACTGGAGTTATGTTGAAGATTCACTTCAGATACGTATTAATGCTCATAATAAATATGCAATGTATGATATTGACGATTGGATCGTTGAGAAAATCAATTTCAGAGGAGATGAAAAAATACTTGATCTCTGCTGTGGTAATGGTAAACAATCACTGAGGTATGCGAAGATATTATCCGGTAAAGGAAGTGTTGATGCAATGGATATTTCTGCAGAACTCCTGAATGAGGCCGTAAAAATTGCAGAATCCGAAAATATTAAAATTAGCTACCATTGCCGAGATATTAATCAAAAACTGCCATTTTTAGAAAATACTTTTGACATAGTCACATGTGCATTTGGTATTTATTATGTGCAGGATATCCGGGAAGTCCTTTCAGAAATCTTTCGGGTACTTAAACCCGGCGGCAAATTTTTTGTTGCAGGTCCCACTGTAAACAATGCCCGTGAAATGCTTGACATATATGAGGAAGTTACAAGGCAAAAAATCTCTCAGAAAAGAGAGAAAAGGATGGATTCTGAGATAATTCCTGAAATCAAAAAAAAATTCAACAGTGTTGAAGTAGAGATTTTTAAAAACCCCATTAATTTTCCTTCTATGGAGGAATTCATAAAATATACTTGTGCAACACTTTCTTTTAAAGAAAACACTGACGAGAATATCAGAGAAAAACTTGTACAGAAGTTTAAGGAGAAAGCCTCTGAAAATATGAATTCTTCAGGAGGATTTACCCTGACAAAAGAAGTTTATGGAATACTGGCACATAAATAATATTAATATTATCAAATGACCCGAAATATTTGCGCAATTACCGGCTCCCGTTCAGAATATGGAATCTTACGTCCTGTTCTTTTGGAAATTGAAAAAAACAGCGATCTAAAGCTCTCTCTTATTGTGACTGGGATGCATCTTTCAGAACAACATGGTCATACCATAGATGAAATTTATTCAGATGGATTCCCAATTGGCGCTGTCGTTGAAATGACACTTGATGGTTCCGGAGGAAGTACAATGGCCAAGTCCACCGGAATTGGTATTATGGGGCTGTCCCAGGCATTTCAGCAGATAAAACCTGACATAATCTTAATTGTAGGGGATCGCTGTGAGGTTCTTGCAGCCTCAGTCGCTGCTATTTACATGAATATTCCCATCGCACATATTCATGGTGGAGATAAATCAGCAGGCGGGCATGCAGATGACTCAATAAGGCATGCTGTCTCAAAAATTGCCCACATTCATTTTCCCGTATCAAAAGAAAGTCATGAAAGACTTCTGAATCTCGGAGAGGAAAATTTCAGAACATTTTATGTTGGATCTCCGGTTGTTGATATTATAAATCAGACTTTATTTTCCAATAAAGCAGATATTTTTAGAAAATATGGATTGAATCCTGAAAAAAAGATGATACTCTTGGTTCAAAATCCTGTCACGTATGAATATAGTCATGCAGGAGAGCAGCTGATAAAAACACTGAATGCATTAAAAGAAGTAAACATCCAGACATTGCTTGTTTACCCTAATTCAGATATGGGCAGCAAAGAAATGATAAGTGTCATTAAGGAATTTGAGAAATTTGAATTTCTTAAGACATTTAAGAATATAAACCATAAAGACTTTTTGAATTTGATGAAATGCTCTGACCTTTTCATAGGCAATTCAAGCAGTGCTTTAATAGAATCGCCTTTCTTTGGAACACCTGTTGTTGATATCGGGAGCAGACAGAAAGGAAGAGAGAGAGCCGAGAATGTCCTGCATGCAGAATATAATGAAACTGATATTCTTGAAAAAATAAATAAGTCCCTTTATGATGAAGATCATATTAAGAAATGCAGAAACTGCAGCAACCCATATGGTGATGGGTATGCATCTGAGAAAATTGCCTCTGTACTGGCTGAAATTGAGATCAACAATAAATTAATGGTAAAGGAAATAACCTACTAAAAATGTCAAAAAAAATTTTAGTCATAGCACCTCATCCGGATGATGAGACCCTTGGCTGCGGTGGAACAATTGCAAAACATTGTCTTTCAGGAGATCACCTGACACTCTGTATCGTAACAACAGCCCACAAACCCGACTGGTCTGATGAATATATCCGTGTCCGTAATGAGCAAATAGATAATGCAGTTAAGATTCTTGGCTTTGATGAAGTGATTGAACTTGGTTACCACACCGTGAAACTTGATACAATTCCCCAAAAGGACATTAATGAGAAATTTTCTGCTGTTATCAGGAAAGTTCAGCCCGATATTGCGTATATTCCATATAAAGGAGATCTTCATCGCGATCACCGCATAATTTTTGAATCTTCACTTGTTGCAATGCGGCCGTTTCATTGTAATGTAAAAAAAATACTTGCATATGAAACCTTGTCAGAAACCGAATGGGGGCAACCGATTACACCATATATTCCAAATGTATTTTCAGACATAACTGAGACTTTCCAGAAAAAAACAGAGGCAATTAATGCATACAGAACTGAACTTAAAGAATTTCCTCATCCACGTTCAATTGAGGCTATAGAGGCTCTGGCAAAGAAAAGAGGTAGTGAGATAGGAGTTAGGTATGCTGAATCTTTCTCCCTCGTCCGTGAGGTATTTTGATGAGATTTGAAAACTGGGATTATCCTGTAATTGAGGACGGGAAACTCACAATATATAACTGGCTAGTTCAAAACAAAGAAGGGCTCAAACTTGGGTATAAGACAGACATCGGTGCCTTTACGTACATAAATGCAAAATATGGTGTAATAATTGAGGACTTCGTACAAATTGGATCTCATTGTTCTATTTATTCGGAATCTACAATAGATAATAAAAAAGGTGAAGTTGTTCTCAGGAAAAACTGTAAAATTGGTGCGAATAGTGTAGTTATGCCGGGCATTGAGATCGGTGAGAATTCAGTGGTGGGGGCTCTCAGTTTTATCAATAAAAATATTCCTCCAAATGTAATTGCATTTGGCAATCCGGTAAAAATAAAAAAATCCATTCCATGAAATAAAAAGCAAAAATTAGCTTGGTAAAAAGCAATCATAACAACGCATTATGGATATTATTTGAGAGAAGCTATAATAAGTTTTTTTACTTATCTGTATTATTACGTTATATTCAATAACTTCAGACAAGATATATAATGAAAAAAATGAGCAACTTTGATACATCTCTATAGGAAGTTACAAAAAAATGGATGCAATAACAGATACCCTGATAATTCATATAGGGCTGTCAAGGACAGGCACTACGTCATTACAAAGAAGATTTTTCAGTCAGTTTAGCAATACTCTAACTCCATATTCAACAGAAGAATGGAAAGAGACATTGATGGACGAAATGGTCCATGTTTTTCAGGATTGTGATTTTTCTGTCTGGAATGAAACCGAGGGCAAAAAAGTAGTAGATAATTTAAAGGCTGCATGTTGCAAAACCTCCGGGAAACCGTTTCTTATAAGTCAGAATGCCTTTTCAAGGCCGTTTTTTTTCCGTAAAAAAGGTTTATCTGCATTTTCACAGAAAGACATGGGGTATTTTCCTGTGTCACTCCATTTAGAGATGATGCTAAAAGCCTGCCCTTGGATTTCTAAAATCAAAGTGCTTGTGACCCTCAGAAATCAGCCTGAATGGTTGGGATCACTTTATGCAAAAGATTCCACTACTATTAAAGGTGCCTCTAAAGAAGATTTTGAACAGAAAGTACGCCTTTTGATGAGTGATGACTCTGTCAATAAAGGAGGATGCTTTAACTGGGGAAAACTGGTTCATGATCTGGAGCGTATTGCTGGAAAGGATAATATTTATGTAGTGCTTTTAGAAGAAATGAATTCTGATGCCTATTGGAAAACAATAGCAGAGTGGAGTGAGCTTCCTTTTGAATCTGAAGATTATAGTTCGACAGTCAGAAATCGTGAAAATTCCCGTAGTATCAGTAACCAGGAATGGTCAATAAGTAAAAGGGATTTTTTCTGGCCAGAATTGGTTAACATAATTCAGAAACATGAAAAACTGTATGAGGTTGTTAAAAAATCATATAATTCTTTAAAGCATCCTTTTGTAAGCCCAAGACCTGAAGAATTCACCCTGAGCGATGAACTTGCCTCTGAAATTAGATCGTATTGCAACCCGTTTAACCGGGAACTGGCAGAGTACCTTGAAAGAGATTTCACCGAACTTGAGGAACTTGGTTATTAGAGGGATTCAGGCATTTTAAGTGCTAAATTTTATGGATTAAACTGAATATAGAAAAACTGGGATAAAATATGAATATTTCTTGGCACAAAAAAAAGGGTCCTTTTTTTAAATCTACTTTAAAAAAGATTTTTGGGGAAAATAGATTAAGAAATTTGTTATTCTGTTGTTATGTTTTCTCTCTTATGTTTGGCAGTGGATTTAATGCTCAAAAAAAATTACTCCCCAGACCAGATCTAAGCATTGATTTTGCTTATCATAGTTTTTATATGACCAGAGTTCGTCCAAAAGCAATAAAAAACAGTCTGAATCAGGGGTGGTGGGATGAAGGGGTGACAAATCTTCACCGGTTTGTTCTTGATGGTGACTGGGATATTTGTTGCACGCCTTTAAGGGACACTTCTAAGAAAAATCTGCGACAGACGACAATTGTGACAATTAACCAGTTATTTGTTGATAAAATTGATTATAAAAAATGTGATCAATATCTTGAGATGAGGGAATTGATTGAAAAGGGAGAACCTGCATATTGGTGTAAAAGCATCAAAGATATTGATGAATATTTCAATATTTTATATTCATTATATGATTCTTTAAAAAACAACCAGTACAGGACTCAGGAAGAACTTAAAGCCAGTGATCTGACAAAGGTTGATAAAAGACAGCATAATAGTATTGATGAAATAAGGATCTCAGTTGGCCGTGAGGGAGATCTTATCTTAGGTATGGGGGGGACACACCGGGTTTTAATTGCCGATTTGCTTGATTTTGAGGCTGTTCCTGTTATAATTGAAGGAGTACATATTGAGTGGGCAAGAAAATGTTGCGAAAAACATGGAGCTGATATTATTTCATCAGTAATTTTAGAATTAGAGCATAAACTCCATGTTCATCAGGAATAATTATGAAAAATTATTATCTCTGAATTTTTTCATTCATTTTTAAGATAATAAATCCCCGATAAATTTATTGACCCTTTCTTTTACTTTGCCGTCACCAAGTCCTCCAAGGACGACATTTTTTAAATAATTATAATCCTGCGTCATCTCGTTAGAAACCCCACTAAGAACTATCCGGGTTCGATCCAATAGCTCACTATAATTATTGCACATTACTTTGGATGAGGCGTAAACATTCCATACGAGGCCCTTAGTATTATGGGAATAATTGTGGAAGAGAACCGGAATACCAACTGAGAGGCAGTCGTTGGCAATCCTGTCATGTTTATTTGTGATCACAAGTTCTGAGTGGGCACAGAGATCATAATTGGCGAATTTATTATCATAATCTGTTGAGATTGTCATTTTCTCTGAGGCCATTATTTTAGCAATAATCTCAGTAAATAGCGGGAGAGCCATCCAGTCATTACTCACATATCTGATAATGATGAATACATCAGGGATATCTACAGAGAGTCTGTACATGTCCTCAAGAAAATGCTTGTGGGCAGTCTGGTTTAATTTATAATCCGATTGTGATTCATACCAGTTCAAAGGGACTGTCCATCCCAATGCAGTTATTACATGGTATCCTTTTTCAACCGGGACTTTTAAAACAGCAGGGGGAGGAGAGCCTTTTGCGAGAAAAAGTTTGTCAGAACGATATAGTCCTACAGGAACATATTTCTCAATGCAATATATTGGAGAATCCTGCATTATGTCTGCCACAAACTGGCTTGCACAGAGATAATATGTTAAAATTGTAGATCCAACCAAGTAATTGTTTGATAAGTCAAAACGGTATTGTAAGGCCACCGTTTTGATCCCTTTTGCCTCTAATGCAATGAGTAATGCCTTCGGCGAATAAATATCATTTTTAATAAATGCAGCTTTAAGGCAGGGATATCTCTCCAGCTGCTGTAGGAAAAACCGGAATCTTGTATAAAAAAAGGCAATAATAAAGAGCCCGATAATCTGCTTTATACTACGAACATGAAGAATTCCATGACGTATTGGTATCAGGGCATGATATATTGTTTTAGGATCAAGTATCTGAATAGGATTCCAGACAGATCCCCATTTGATTTTTTCAGACGAACCCGGAAAGAATCTGTAGTATAGATGAAGAATGTTTTCGCGGTGCAGCTCTGATTCCTTGTCATCTGAATAAGGGAGAGGGCCGTCAGAATCCATAATAAAGGCAATTTTTGATGATTCTATTTCAGTGGGTTTTTTATTTTTCTGATTTTCATTGACTTTATTTACGCTTTTAATGTTTTTTATGTTATGAATAACTCTGAATACTTTTTTTATTATATTTTCAATGATGTCCAGAGGTATAACCAACAGTTTTACATTAGGTAAAAGTCCTGGTGTCAATATTCCTGATAAACGTATATCTATGAGCAGATGGATTTTATCTTTATGCTCACGTGCCCAGATGTTTACCAGGCTTGTTACGGCACGCATTTTTCTGGCAATAGACCAGTGTATTACAATCTCCAATTTCTTTGCAATATCTGAATTATTAGGGAATAATTTTAAAAAACATGATATGAATTCTTTTGGTGCATATTCTCGGGATATTTCAATTATTTTCATCTGAGGATCTGAATAGCCTTCAAGAGTTTCTGATATGTGTGGAAGGGATTCTATAGGTAAAGGCAGAATATCATTATTCTTTAATTTTTCTACCCAGAATTCTTTTTTTGCTTTTGAAGATTCTTCAATTCTGATGTAGAATATTCTGCATCCAAATTTTTGAAGCAATCTGCTCAGAGAAAACAGATAGTTACGATACGTTACAAATATTATGTCCATATTTCATCCGGGTATTCATATTAATTATTTATGACAAAATCTATATTCTATCTTGCTTAATAAGTTTGAGCTGTTTATATGCTCATTTTATGATACAATAGAACTCTTATGTATTCATTTATTTTTATCCCTCATTGCTATTGACAATCGATAAAATTGCACCTGCTGCTCGTTTTGCTGAATTTCCATCATTAAGATGTGTACAAAAAGCACTTAAAAATTCATTATCTGGTTCAATAATAGGAGAGAAATCACCATTATGAATAAATTTTTTGATGTCGCTAATAAATTCTGTGTGGGTTTCTGAAACGATTGCACGTTTTCTTAACATTTTCTTGGTTGAATCAGTCATAGAGTAAACATCACGATCTACATAGGCTATTATTGGTTTGTTACTTACAAGACCTTCATACATCCCTGTGCTTGGAACTTCATAAATAATCAGATCAGCTGCCCATAGCAATTCTGTAAGTGGTATGTCATCAATAACTGTGCAGCCAGGACATATACTACCCAGCATATCTTGTGTGGGATCTTCTCCCAATGATAAAAAAACCTTATATACAAATTTTATTCCATTTTGACCGGAAAAAAATTTTGCAATATTTTCTCTTGCATTAAAAATATCATTATTATTTTCATTAACACAATCATAACGGTAAAAATTGACCAGATTCATTCCAGGTACATACAGTACGATTGGTATGTTACTTTTACCAACGATTTTCTTGCGTATTTTTAGAATTTTATTATTGTTTATCCCGTGTGATATTCTGTCTAATCTGGTTGAACCAACAGCGATTGGTATATTTTTTAGCTTATTGATTAAGGAGCGTGATTCCAGGTATTGTTTTTCTCCGATTCCGTAAACCAGTGAATAATTACAATATTGTCCTTCTGTTAAATCCCAGACATTATTCTCAATATCTCCCATACAGGCCCCGTGTTGATACATAATTACAGGGATATTGTTATTTTGTGCTGCCATAATGAAACCCAGTTCAGCATGATCATTACTGTAGATAAGCGAAACACATATCGCCTGAGGATTAATACTCTGGAGAATCTTCATTGAAGCATTCATTCCATTCCACAATACCGGAATAATACCAAACCAGAATTTATTGAATAGAGGTTCAAGAACTTTTTTTATTGACCAGTTCTGCCATCCCTCTGGCTGCCAAAACCAGTCATATTCTTTTATGGCATTCCATTCATCTGCCAGTTTATCAGTTATCTCAGGAGACTGATTGTAATATTTGTAGCTTAGAGATATGGCGGCATCAAAAGGACTGCATTTAATGTCATTGCTTTTTAAGATATTAATAATCTCATGATTGAGATCGTATTTTTTCCTTATTAAGATAATTTTTTTCCCAGTACTTGAAGACTTTAAAGAGAATTTCGATAAGTGAATAAATGATCTATAATCTAATATATATTTAAATGAATCTAAACTTGAGACAATATATTCGGGTATTTTTTTAATGATTCTCAAAGGATTATTTTTCATATAAACCTGTGTCTCCCAGAATAAATCCTGAGGCAGAGCAGCCATTGGAATTGTTTTAATTCCATAATGTTCTGCCCAGAGTGGAATGCATTCTGAAAGTGCAGATCCTACCGGTGAGAGATTTGAAGTATATGTGAGAGGATGTTCATTTCGAAAATATATGATCTCATCAAATTGTATATTTTTCTTAATTTGTTCAAGAAGATCAGCTCGGTGAATGTGAGTATCCCATGAATTTTTGATAAAATAAAGAGCAAAACGTGCTGGTTGAAATTCTATCTGGGCACATTCAGGAATCCTTTCTTGGATAAATGAATCAACTTTTTTTGCCCAGCATATTTGTTCTGACTGCAAGGATTCTACATAATTTGCATTTATATCTGACTGATAATCTTCGATGAAATTAAATGATATTCCCAGCTTAGACATAGAATATGCTGCTGACGATGAGGCTGCTATCCAGTGATCAATATTCGGGTATAAATGAGATTGTGCGAACAGAAATTCAACCTGCTTTTTTGATTCGCATATGGCCAAAACTTTTTTATTTTTTTGTAAATTCATATTAGTTATCTACCTGCATATACATTATATCCTTAAAAAGAAATATGGACTGTTATTCTGATGTATTTTCTTTTATCAGTAAGTTTACTCTATTTAAATGCTCAGAAAGGGACTGGATATCAAACTGCTCTTCATTTTCAAGAAGACTACGTACTTTTCGATGTATAGATCCGCACACAATTATTTTATAGGTTGGAATTGGATGTCCCCACTTTGATTCAAGTATTGCAAGATTTTTAGATATTTCCTCAAGAGGTTCTATCAGGTGAAGAACTATTTCAGGTTCAGTAAAAAGTGATCCTTTACCATTGTTATCAGGCAATCTGAACTGATTCCCAACTGGTTCTCCTGTTTTTTGACAGAAATACCTTAAATCACCTTCACCCATCAGGGCGATTTCATCTTCATCAGCTACCTGCCGGCGCTGGGAGGTATCATATACAGTTCCGTAATTAAGTCTTTCTGCATTTTCAAAACCAAGCTCTTTTAACCTGTTTTTAACATCTGAATTCGTATAACGTCTGAGATAACCGGCAAACCAGTCATCAATCCATTCGGCAATACGTCGGATGGGTATTTCCATTATTCTGAGCTGGTAGATACAGTCTTTGACATCAACATCGCAAAGAGTCTTTCTTACCCAGTCCACCATGCTCCAGTAGACTCCGCCGGATCCATATACATATAACCACAAGTACCCATTTTTTTTCAATACCCGTGTGATTTCCTGAAGACATTTATCAGGATCACTGGTATGCATTAATACGCCATTGCACCAGACAATGTCAAAACTTTCATCATCAAATGGCAGATCAGTCAGAGAATGCTGTTCAAAACTGAGATTGGAAAAACCTTTTTGCTTTGCCCGTTCCCTACAGCTGTTGAGGTTTGTCTCACTGAAATCAACTCCAATAACTTTATCGGCACCACATTGTGCCATCAGAATTGATCCTCTTCCTCCGCCGCATCCTGCATCCAGACAGCGTTTTCCTTCAAAAATATTTTTATCAATGTTATTTTTCTCTAATCTGATATAGAACGGTTCAATGAATTCATCAAATGATTTTTCGTCATAAAGTGAGAATGTATCTCCATATGTAATGGCTGTAATCTGCTCTTTTTCATTTAACTCTATATTATTCATATATTTCACCGTATTTTGTATTTTTAATCATTACAGGGTATTGCAAAAGCCCGTAAAGTATATTTTGTGCTTGGCTCCTTGAGCCTTTCTATTTTAATGGGAAAAAATCCTGACTTCTTTACCAGTAAAGACAGGGATGCAAAGCTAAATATGTGAGGATGATCTATGAAAAATTCTTCACGCTCTTTTCCTTCGATGGCTGCCAGTTCACCATCAGGAACTTCAATATAAACAAGGCCATTAGCTGAAACATTATTTTTAGCTTTTGCTAAAAGCTTTTCCGGATCTTTTACGTGTTCAAGTACTTTGTTAAAGGTAATAAGATCATAAGTACCGGGAATATCAGTTGTAAAAAAATCTCCACATATTCCTTTGATGCCAACATTTTTCAAGGCATGTTCTATTGCACGTGGATCAGGATCAACAGCAGTACAATCCCATCCTTCAGTTTTCATTTTACTCGGAAAAACTGATAATCCACTTCCAATATCTAAAACATGACGTTTTTCAGAAGGGGGAACAGTATCCATAAAATATTTGTCAGTAAACTCTAAAATATTCTGAACTCTGCCGGAATTATCTGATTTATGAGGTGGTAATGCCATTATTTTCTCATATGTTTTTTGAATCCCGTGATTATCGTTATAATTTGCATTGACGTAATCCTCTGAGTAAAGGGATGAGTCATCCATTTTGTGGATTGAAAGGTAGTGACCGCACAAATTGCACTGAATAACTCTGCGATTGTAGTTCGTTTTGGAACTGAAACTAAACCTGATCTCCCCTTTGGGTGGTGATGTATATTCAAAGATCTGGCTGAATGATTCATGCATGCAGATAGGACATTTACCAGTGCCAAGATTGTTTTTATTCATAGATTTTTACTCTCCAGATTTTTTAGATTATCGCGGCTGTCAAGCCACATTATAATTTCCATTTTTTCGAGGTTAAGATACTCAAGGAAGGTTTCCTGTTTTCCATCTTCAACTAATAAAATAAAATAGTTATCAATGCGGTTTTTGCATAAAGCTGCATGAAGATTATACTTCAAAAGACGGCTGTTCAGTGAGGGAGTTGCATAAAATCCCCAGTCTTTTTTTACAATGTCAAACTCATTTCCTTCATCTGTTTTCAGGGTAACCTGTTCATCAGGATCAAGTTCAATATGGGCACAATCTTTTAATGTTTGTCTGTGCTCGGGAAAACCCACTTCAAATTCTCTTGGGGGTGTGATGGGAATTATTTTCATTGCCATCTCCATTCAGGTATAATAAAATCTTTGATCATCCATTTACCGTCTTTTTTAACCCAGATATCAGGATTTCGAAATTTCTCTATTTCCGAAAAGAATTGTTCAGTGGTAATTCCGATAAATTTACAGAATTTATTTATATCTTCATATGGTGTCTGTTCGCCGTATTCTTTTACAATCTGAATGGCTTTTTCACGGGTTATTCTGCCATTACGAATCTCTAAAGACAGATTATCAAATAATCTGGTGAAACCAAATTTGTACCATTTTAACCAGTGATGAATAGATATAAAATCGTCATCTATGTCTGCGTAGTCATAATATCCTGTTTTAGGACCTTCTTTTCGTACCTGAAAACCATGTGATCTTGCAGCATCAAATGTGATCTCTGGATCCCAGGGAAAATAATAACCCAGAAATACTGCCAAAACTCCGCTCTTTTCCATTTCATCGTCAGACGGTCCAAAATACGGAGTTAATTCTTTTCTTGAAAGCTCTGGTGATATCCAGTCTTTTGCCGTTGTTCCGTGAGTAATTCCGTATTTTTTTAACCATTTGCTGTCCAGGCGAAATCCGGTACGTTCTTCCTCTGTTCCTCCATACTCAAAAGCAGAGTTCTCACCCCAGATAACAAGCGGTATATTAAATTTAACCGCGATTTTCAAAGGGATATTAAATAATGCCATGTGCATCGGGATTGCTGATGATCCATATTGCATTAATGACTTATAAGTAAACTTTCTCTCCACTTTTGGATTGATCTGATAATCTATATGATCTACACCTAATGAAATCAGATTGGCAAGATTCTTTGCCCCTATCTCTGTCCGGGCAGGTGTTTTCCATGTGACGGCAAGAGGAGTGAGTCCGTATTCGAGACATTTTACTACCTGCCAGGTGCTATCCTTTCCGCCGCTCACTGGTATAAGACAGTCATATCCTTCGCTTCTTTTTTTTGCATTTTCAACAACATTTAAAAAGGCCTTTTCTCTTTTGACCCAGTCAATTACTGGGCGGGATTCATGTGCCCGGCATGCATTGCATATTCCTTTGGAATCAAGTGAAAGGTTGGGCCTTGTGTCCGGAAGGATGCACCTGCTGCAATATTTCATTCTGCGAACTCCTCCATGAATATTTTACAATTGATAAAGTAAAATAAAAATTTGCTTTCACTGTTACCCAGAAACGGTTTGTTGATGAGTTCTTCTATCTTTTCGCGGCGAATATAATCATAAACCGGGCTTTCTTCAAGCAACTGTTTTCTTACATTTGGGTCGTGAACATCCAGAAATGAGAACACAGGAGCATTAAAACCAACTTTTCTTCTGTTTTCAATAATTTTATCCGGTACAATACCGCTCATTGCATCTCTTAGGATAGCTTTTGCTGCACCCTCACGAATAAGGTACCTGCTTGGTATTTTATAACAGAATTCTGCGAGGTGCCGATCCATAAACGGCGATCTGTTTTCAATTGAGAAGAACATTGCATTAAGATCGTCTTCATGGAGTATGACGGGGACACTCTCATTAAATAACTCATTCATCATACGGTTTCTTAATACACTGTCGCAATATTTTGTTTCTGTAAAGTTTTCAGACCAGTCAACCAGCAGTGATTTCCTGAATTCATCTGCATCCAGAAATATATGGTCTCGGAAATCCGGGTTTTGGATAAATAATTCCGGATTGCTTAAATACGGATTGCGAACTATTGGTTTTATATGTTCTGTCCATGCTTCTTTTGCAATTGAATATAACTCAGGATCGTTTTTCACCTCATTCAGATACATGAGGTGATGGTCATAATAACCGGTGAATAATTCATCTGCCCCAGTTCCGCTGACTGAAATGCGGTAACCATGTTCAGCAATGGATTCCATAAGTAGCCAGTGGGCATAATATGTTATGGTATAGACAGGAGCATCATGCTGTCTGACAAGGATTCTGAGTTTCTCTAAAAAATCACTTGTGTTGACCTGAACAGAGGTATGGCGAATATTTAAATTTTCAACAGCATATTCCACCATATCCTGCTCTTCGTACCTTTCATCGGTATTTACAATCGTAAAACCGTGGACATCATAGTCAAAATTGTTTTTTGCAATACTAATAAGAGAATTTGAGTCTACTCCTCCGCTCATACAGAAAGCAAGTGGAACATCAGCCCTGAGTCGTATTTCCACAGCTTTTATGAGCCTTTCCTGTACACCTTCAACTGCTTGCTGATAGCTCATCTCCTCTTCAGGGCAGTACTTTAATTCCCAGTACCTGCTTTTATTTTCCTCTCCATCTGAGGAAATATGTAGCAGGTTTGCTGGTTTTAACTCTGTTAATCCTTCAAAAAAAGTATCTTCGTATTTGTAGATTGCTTTATATCCGTTTACAAGATAGCGTAAAAGGTGATTCTGATTTGGCTTTAATTTTTTGTTTAATAGGGCCATTATGAATTTTACTTCTGAGCCAAAATAAAAGCCGGTTTTATCCTGATAGATATATAATGGTTTTTCTCCGAATCTGTCCCGGCAGAGTGTAAGTGAACCCTCAGTTTCATTGTAAACAGCAAAGGCCCACATCCCTTCACACCGGTTAAGTACATCCCAGCCAAAGTGTTCAATAGAACTTAGTAATACTTCTGTGTCAGAATTAGTGAAAAAATTTATTCCTTTATCTGTTAATTCCTCTCGTCTCTCCAGATAATTATATAATTCTCCATTGAGGATTATCCATTTATCACCAATATTGTATGGCTGATTTGCTCTGGGATCAAGATCTATAATGCTTAGTCTTGTATGAAGCAGATATACATTTCTTCCACTTGAATTAATCCATTTTTTATGGGCAGCGTTATCCGGACCACGCCGGTTCATAAGATTTAAACAATTCTCTATTCGTTCTGGGGGTATTTTTTCAAGGCCAAAATATCCTGCAATTCCACACATATTAATAAATCTCCAATATTATACAACCGGAATACGTTTAAGTCTGAATAAATCATCATTTTTCGAATTTGTACCTAATTCAGCGGTGGGGCAACAAATAATGCCCTGTTTTTTTAATTCATCAATAACATTGTCCGAATAACAGTTCGATAAACCTTCAGGATATGAGTAATGCTCAATTTTGCATTTCAGATTTTCTTTAAGTAATTCAAGACTGACAGAGATTTCTTCTCGGAGCTCTTTTAAATCAAGAAAAGCCATATTTCTATGAGTATGGGTATGGCCACCTATTGTAAACAATGGATCGTTGTGTAACTCAAAAACCTGTTCCCAGGTCATTTTTAAATCCAGCGACGGGTCAGGATTGAAGTCACTGATGCCCAGTGAGCTGCAAAAATTAGATGCAAATTCAATTGGATCAATTTTGTGATCATTCTTAACAATCTGACGAATCTCCTCCAGGAGGTCGATTTTCTGCTTTTTGGAACCAATTTCTATCAAATTATTTGTTCCTGCCAGATTAAAGTGTCTTTTATCTGTATTCTCAACGGCATATTCTATCATATCAATCCAGGACATTGCATTTGAGACAATAAAATCTGTGGTGATGTAAAAAGTAGCAGGTACATTAAAAGAGCGTAAGATCGGAGCCGCAATGGAGTAGTTATTTGCAAATCCGTCATCAAAAGTAACTGCAAATGCCTTTTCTGGCATTTCAAATTTACCTGTGGATGCTGCCACTATTTCAGGCATTGAAACCGGATTGCCCTCTTGAGATGCCTTTTGAATGAATTTTGTGAAATAATCCGCATTTATATGTTTGAGATTATAATTTCTGACTTTATAAGGGTTATTTTGAATAACACCATGGAAGAGATAAATCACAAATCCATTGTCATTAAGATATTTTGTATAATTAATCATAAATCTGCCACATAACCCTCAAATTTTCTTACACACTCATCTTTAAGAATTCCAGGCATGAATGAATAATATCTACCCGTTGAAACCTGTTTTCTGCAGGGCAGTTTTTTGCCACTATTAATAACATGTAGTGCAATTATTGAGATTTCAACACATATTTCTGTGTTAATGGATCTTATCTGGTAAATTTTAGTATCTTTTGTTAAAGGTAACTGGGCCTGAAAAATTAAATCTCCTGTATCTAATGTACTGTCTAAATGATGAAGAGTTGTTACCAGATTATTAAAATCACTGTGATATATTGCCCACATGTGAGTGTCAAGGCCACGGTAGTGTTCGGGATTTCCGCCATGTAGATTTAAGCAGCCCAGTTTTGCAGTGCTGATTATACGTGGATCAATTTTTCCGGTACCAAAAACTATTATGAGATCCGGAGATATTGCTTTAAGACTGGACATTGCTTCATCACTATTTAAATCATTATATATTTCTGTATGTGATATTTCGGCAAAACGTTGTTCTTTTCCTTTAAGTAACACATCCTTTTCATAATCATCTCTAATTTTTTCAAAAGGATGATCAGTCTCAAAGGGAGGCTTAATTTTTTTTGTTTCTGCAAGTATTGCCGCCCATGGAAATGTCTCATTAATAACAGATGCGTAATATAGATGGTGAGAGGTATCTGTTGTTAATAAGACCGTTTTCAGGAGTTTCATTCAATATCATCCTCAAGTATCATTTCACCAGTTTGTTTTCCATTTAAAATTTTTTTACCTAGTATTCTATTTTCTTCACCGGGAGGAATTCCTCCCGCCGGGCGTGTCCATGTAATATCAGATATAGAGATTGTTTCTCCTTTGGTTATTTCCCTAGCCGCAACAATTGATCTCCTGAAAGCTTTAATTATGTCCATTTCACATGGCTGTATTTCTTTTTTTCTTTTACCTGAGATCACACTGATATAATTAGCCTTTTGAACAAGTTCGGCCATCTCTTTTGGATCTGAAGACAGTTGATGATCACGGAAAGATGAAAACGTGTGACATAAAGTAAAATGTTTTTCAATTATTTTGGCTCCAAATCCAATAGCTGCTAGAGATGCATCATTGCCTGTTGTGTGATCAGAATATCCTACAGTACAATCAAATTCTTCTGAAAGGAATAGTATTGATTGCAGGTTTACCTGTTCTGGTGGTACCGGATAACAGCTTATACAGTGAAGAATTGCAAGTTTATCAGAGTCTCTTGGATAAGGGTCATTATTGACATAATCTACTGTTCTCTTAACCAGATCGATATCGCAGGCTCCTGTTGAAAGTATTATGGGTTTTTTAGTTTTTTTAATAACATCAATCAGAGGATAGAAATTAATATCACCGGAAGAAATTTTATATGCATCAATAAGAGGTTCAAGAAATCGTGCGCTTTCAATATCAAAGGGTGTAGAGATAAATAGAAGGTTAAGTGAATGTGCCAGTTCAGATAATTCCTTAAATTGATTTTGTGTCAGTTCAAATGATTTCAGCCTCTCAAAACGGGCTTTGTCGGTTCTGCTGACATAATGTTCAGTCTTAAAAGTCTGAAATTTGACCCCGTCAACACCTGCTGCTGCGGCCTCATGAATCAGTTTAACAGCTGTATCAAAGTCACCCTCATGATTATTTCCAATCTCGGCAATAATCAGTGGTTTTTCATCAGTATTTTTATTTCCAATAATCATTATAAAATAACTCCGTCTTTTAAATGTGCATGCAATACATATTCTGCTTTAACAATTTCAAATTTGCATCTGCTGTAAAGGCTCATTGAAGGAATATTGGCTATCTGCGTTCCGACCCGGAGCACTGAAAACTGATCGGATGATTTTTTTATTAAATGTGAAATCATCTCTTTTCCTATACCCTGTTTTTGAGAATCCCTGTCGACACATATAAGATCAATTACTCTGATATTTTGTCCGCTGTCAACAATATGAAGATTCGCAAGAAAACCAACTGGTCTTTCATCTTTTTCAGCTACGATTATTCCATCTCCTCTGCTGCCTTTTAAATAGCTGTTCAGCCATTCACGCTTTATTTTATTTGCAGTCTGTAATGTTATGAAAGGATCCAGGTGAAATCGTGAATACTTAAAGCCTGTTTCTGCAATTTCAAGCAAAATTTTGTGATCAGATTCCCTTAAATCTCGAATTGTTAATTCTGAGGAGGTATCACAGATATTTGGATCTAAAGATAACTTCCTTTCAAAAGTTACATTCACATCAACAACCTGAAATCCTGCGTTGCATAATGAATGCACCAGTCCTGTCTGTATTACCGGAACTTTGACAAAAAAGAATGAGGAATGATTCTCTGAATTGTTAATAAGGTCTTCTTTTGATAACTCGGGTGACTGATCCAACTTAACTATGCGAAACGCTCCATATTCAAGAATCCGGCTTAACCATTCATCAGGTTCTATCTGCATGATTTTAGTCCTTTTTCTTCCAGATATCTCCTGAAGGATCCAGAGACTTATACCACTGAATATATTTTGGAAATCCGATTTCAATAGGGTTTTGTGGATTATATCCTATAAGTTTTCGTGCCTTATCAACACTCAGAGTGCCTCTGAATGGCATCAGGTTGTCTCTTTCAACATATTGAGTATCTACACCGGGGAACTCTTTTAGAATAATTTCTGAAAGATCATTAAGGGACCTTGATTCACCATATGTAAGATTAAAAATTTCCTTTCGTGCAGCCGGGTGTCTGATAACCTGTATTATTCCTGAAACCAGGTCATCTACATAAGTAAAATCAAGACGTTCATTACCATCCCCGTCGATTCGTAAATTTTTACCTTTCATTGCATTTTCTATAAATATCTGACCAACTCTCCGGCTGACGCACCTGGGTCCGTATAAGGCAGACGGGCGGATAATGGTATATGGAAGATTAAAAACCTGATTATATGCAACAACCATCCTTTCTCCTGCAACCTTCAGTGCGCCATATATACCAAGAGAATTTAATGGTGATTCCTCAGTGACTTCGGGAGTCAGGAAATTCCCATAAACCATGCTTGAAGATATGTAAATAAAATGCAAAGACTCATTTTTGGCATAATCTAATGCATTTTCAAGAGTACGCAAACTATGATCAAAGGTACTGTGAGGATCTTTATTTGATTTATTTGCATGAGCAACTGCAGCAAGGTGTACTATTACATCTGGTTTTATAGCGCTTAGCATTCTGCTAAGTGCGTGATAATCGCGTGCATCCTGTATATTAAGGGGAATATCTGCTTTTTTTAACTCATCCAAACGCTGATTGAGCATGAGAAGATACAAGTCTTTGTCCTGGAGACCATTTTGTTCTGCTGAAGTAAATGAAAGAAGATTGTTTACCTGAAGACTGTCAATTATTTCAACATCGGCACCCTGTGCCTTCAGTTCAAGAGCCAGATTGTGGCCTATAAAACCAGCTCCTCCAATCAAAACTATCTTGCGGCCTTTAATTTCTAATAAATCTGTTGTCATATTCTCATCTCCTTTAATGTCTCGGCAAATATACCTGCCATGTAACCCATATCATCAGTATTCAAATGTGGTCCTACCGGAAGAGCGATGGATTGATCACTTATACGCTCTGCGTTTGGATATGCAGATGAATCATACCCGTATTTATTTTTATAATAAGTCATGCGAGGTACAGGCTGAGGATAATATACGCTTGTTCCTATACCTTTCTCTTTCAGACTGTTAATTACATCATTACGGCGTTTGGACAAAACTCCATCCAGAACCACGCTTAAACAATAATGACTGTTTTCTGCTTCTTTGTGTTGGGAATCAAGAATAGCCAGATCCGGTATTTCACTAAGAGTTTTTTTAAGATATTTGAAATTCTCTTTTCTTCGTTTTAATATCTCATCAATACGTTTTAACTGCACACGGCCAATGGAGGCATTAATATCGCTCATGCGATAATTTATTCCAAGTGTGGGTACATCGTACATGCCGGGAATCTGTCTGTCCCCATAGTTCCTGTCAACACCGAATGCACGGGCTTTTATTACTTTTTCCGCAAGCTCCTTGTGTCTTGTGATAAACATTCCCCCATCTCCTGTAGTGAGATGTTTGACAGGGTAAAATGAAAAACAACCGGTGTCTCCAAATAAGCCTACATGTTTGCCCTTGAAAGTCGAACCAACGGCCAGAGCGCAGTCCTCGATAACTTTGAGATCGTGTGTATTGGCAATATCCATAATAGCATCCATCTCACATGGAATGCCCAAAAAATGAACAAGACCTATTGCTTTGGTTTTAGGTGTAATAAGTGACTCTAATTTGTCAGGATCAATATTTCCAGTAAGTGGATCGCAATCTGCAAATAAACACTTTGCTCCGACCACCTCAGCGGCATGACCGGTTGCAACATGAGTCTGTGCGGCAACTATAACTTCATCTCCTGCTCCAATTCCCATCTGCCAGTATGATATGTGCAGTGCAGCCATACATGAACTCATGGCTGCACAGTGTGTATTATCTCCTCCGGTAAATTCTCCAAATTCTTTTTCAAAGGCAGCATTTTGTGGGCCGTGAGTCAGAATATCTCCTTTCAAAACTTCCAACACTGCTTCACGTTCTTCGTTAGTAATCCAAGGCTTCGCAAACTGTATTGAACGATTTATAGTCATATGTAATTTATCATCTCTTGTTTTTGAGTTTTTAGTGATTTATCATGTGCTGAGCAAATGCTTATACTGTCAAATATTATCTGTGTTTCATTATTAATACCGTTATTGTTAAGGACAGATGCAATAAAATCGGGTATTAAAACACCTTTTGATGGGGGCAGAGGATTTAGATTCAAATGTTCTGATGAGACTGAAGGATCTCTTGTTGTGTGAATTCTGGGGCCTGCATCATCATACAGAAAAGTGGCTTTTGTGCCATATATGCGGATAACATGATGATGCCTATGGACACATCCAAAATTTGCAGTAATTCGTCCTGTCATACCGCTTTCAAAGCTCATAATTGATGAAACATAGTCATTGTACCGGAATTCTGTATTTTTTGTGCATATTTTATTGCCTGATGCAAAAACAGATGTCGGGCGCTGGTTTGTCAGCCAGAGCATGAGGTCAATCATGTGTATACCTCCTCCCATAATCACAGAATAATCGTCTATCTGACCGCGCCATCCGCTTGTAATTTTATTCAGTCTTCCATAGAGATATTCTCCATCAAATGCGTAGATGTCTCCAAAAAAACCTTCTTCGATTCTGCACTTCAGCCATTTATAAAGCGGGGCTCCTCTCAGGACAAGATTTGATCCTAATTTTAGTCTTGATTGCTGATTTGCCCAGATATCTTTTATGTGGTATGCCTGCTCTAATGTCTGGCACAACGGTTTTTCACAAAAAACGTGTTTTCCGGAATTTAATGCTATGGTTACCTGATCAGCGTGATCATTATCAAAGGAAGCTATTGAAATCACATCAATATCTGGACTTAAAAGAAGTTCATCAGCATTCCTTGTAAGGTATGCATCAGGAAATTCGCATTGGATTTTAGCGAGTTTTTCTTCTGAAAAGTCACAAATCCCTGCTACAATACAGTTTGGGTGATCACTATATGCCTTGACGTGCTGTTCCCCGACACCAAGGCCGATAATTCCTACTCGTAGATTATTCATGGGTTTATCTCTCCATAATTTTAAGTATTAATTGATTTTCTGATACAGTTCTATTAGTTCATCCAGACGATACTGCCAGTGCGGTTTTTCCATGGCGGAAACAATTGTAGAAAAATTCAGCATGTCCTGTGGGGTATCAACAGACATATGAATATGGCTATAGTCTGTTTCAGAAGAAAAGTTAAATATTTTGAAGTCCCCCGGTTTTCTGTAAAAAAAATGAGTGACGTGCTCAAAATCATCCTTTAATGTCATCTTTGGATAAATTTGTATGTATTTCGCAGTGTTAACAACTTCAACTGACTGACCGGATGGATATGTCTTTGGGAAGACATTAGTCACAATATCAAAGTCCCCGTCATAGTATAAATTAACCCCTTTATCGATTAGGCATGGATCGATTAAAGGGCTGTCCCCGTTAACCCTGACAAATGCATCCCATTGGTTGTTATTGGATATGGATACAAAGCGGCTGGAAACATCATTTAAAGACCCACGATAAACAGGCACCTCATGCTCTATACAATAAGTTTCAATTATATCATCACTGGTCTCAACAGAAGTTGCAACTACAAATTCTTTTATGGAATCACAATGTTCCAGTTTTTCCAAAAGATACTGCAACAAAGGTTTGCTATTTACTTCCTTCATTACTTTCCCAGGCAATCTATTAGAACTCATTCTTGCCTGAATAATTGCACCAATTTTTGGCATTATAAATCCATATCTCCATTTTAGATTAATTATTTTTTAATTAAAAAGATATTTTTTAGAAATAAATTTTTATTTATTAATAACATCCATATTTCAATTAAAGAGTAATATATTTGCATGAATCAATGATTGCGTTATTCCCTGATAGCATGCCTGTTACATCCACAATAATTGGTGTGCCATTAGAGAGCGCAATGATATCCTCCAGAGTAATAGAAGTAAAGGCATTGTGGGGGCTATTGATAATAATACAATCTGCTTTTATGATATTTCCATCAAGTTTTTCAATTGGTTTTGCATTAAATCCATAGATATCTTTTTGACTTAACAGGGGATCATAACCGTATACATCTATATGAAATTCTTTTAGCTCCTTAACCATCTCAACTACAGGGCTTTCACGTATATCCGGAACATTTTCCTTGTATGTCAGGCCTAGTATCAAAACTTTTGAACCGTTTATAACTTTTCTATTCTCATTTAGTCCTTTTATGGCCATCTGGGCCACATGCAGGGGCATTGAGTCGTTGATAGCTCGCCCTGCCAGGAGGACCTGCGGGTGATATCCAAATTCTTCTGCTTTCATAACCAGATAGTAGGGATCTACAGGAATGCAGTGACCGCCAACAAGTCCGGGGCGATAATGATGAAAGTTCCACTTGGTTCCGGCTGCTTCAAGTACAGCCTTGGTATTAATGCCCATTCTGCTAAAAATGATTGAAAGCTCATTCATTAATGCAATATTAAGGTCACGCTGAATATTTTCTATTAGTTTGGCTGCCTCTGCGGTTCTGATATCTTTCGCAACATAAATATTTGTGACAATGTCATATAATTCCGCGAGTTTTTTTGTTGTTACCTCATCTGCTCCTGAGATAATTTTAGTTATTTTATCAAGTGTATTTATGTTATCTCCCGGATTAACCCTTTCAGGTGAATAACCTAAAGAAAAATCAACACCGCAGGTATATCCTGATTCATTCTCAAGAATTGGTTTGAGTACTTCTTCTGTAGTTCCAGGATATACAGTTGATTCAAGTACAATAACCGCACCTTTCTTGATGTTTTTTCCAACAATTTCTGCTGCAGATTTGACATATGAGAGATCAGGATCTTTTGCTTTTGTAACAGGTGTTGGAACAGCAATTAATATAAAATCTGCTTCCCCTATTTTGGAGGGATCTGTTGTCGCAATGATCTGATTGTCCAAAGCACCATTTATGTAACTTATTTTTTTTGTGTCAATATCAAAACCAATTGTTTTTACATGGCCTGAAAATGCCTTTGCAAGTGGGTAGCCAACATATCCGAGGCCAACGACGCATATTGTTTTATCTTTGATCGAATTTGAAATCATGAAAGATCTCCGCAAAAGAATATATTAGTTCATGTTTCTTTTTTCGTGTAATTATAGTAATCTGTATTGAGTCCGGTATTTAAAATTAATAATAGGGTATCAAAATTACTCTGGACATTTGACGCACTTTGGATATTTTAGTGTTAGAATTTAATTTTTTCATTATAAGGATGATAGATCTAATGGTCTGGATAATATGGCAATCTTTAATGCATAGTCATAGGAAATGTTACCTCTAATATTGAATTGAATATAAAAAATTTTATTCAATTTTTTAGAGTTTGTTGGTAAACTTATACTTCGGAAGGAAATGTTCAAAAAAATAAATAATCTCTAAAAAACAAAATAGCTTAAAATATGATTAATACAATAATCCTCGACTTCGACGGTGTAATTCTCGAATCAGTATCAGTCAAAACAGAGGCATTCAGAAAACTTTTTTCCATTCAGACCTGATTACGTTGATGATATCGTAAATTTTAATATAAAAAACGGGGGGATGTCAAGATATGACAAATTTCGATATATATATGCAAATATTCTTAATGAATCATTAAGTGATGAACAGTTTGAAACTCTCTGCAAAAACTTTGCAGAACTGGTCTATAAAGGAGTTATAAATTCGCCATTTGTAGACGGTGCCGTGGATTTTCTGGAGAAATATCATAAAAAAATTCCTTTATACATAGTTTCTGCAACACCTGAAACAGAACTCATACAGATAGTAAAAGAGAGGGGAATATCCGGATACATTAAAAGATTCTATGGTGCCCCTAAAAAGAAGGCTGATTGTATTGAGGGGAGAAAAGCTTTTACAGATAATCCTTCAAAAAATATATTATTCATAGGCGATGCAATAAACGACTGGAAAGCGGCAGAGAAAACCGGTGTGAGATTCATCGGACGGGTAAAGCCCGGAGATCCTGATATCTTTAAAAACATCACAGGAATTTAAAGGACTGTTAATGACTTAAATGAGCTTTCTCAATATATTGAAGCGGAAAATGATAATATATGATAATAAATCTTACACACCCGATGAAAAGGTCATCGCCACTTTATACAGGCACTCCTGAAATAAGCATAAAATCACATAAATCGATTGAAAACGGGGACAGTTCAAATACAAGCATCATTTCCTTTTCAAGCCACAGTGGGACACACATTGACTCGCCTTTTCATTTTTGTAAAGATGGTAAATCAGTATCCGGGATTATTCCATACGGGTGGTCTCTGGAACCTGCATACTGCATCGGAGTTGAGAAAGGTCAGGGAGAATGCATTGATGTTAATGATATAAATGGGCTGCCTGATGAAATCAGGGATGCAAAAGCTCTCATTATAAAGACCGGTTTTGGCAGTTTCAGAGACAATGAGCCGGAAATTTACACCACCAAAAACCCCTGGGTGCATCCTGATGTTCCTGACTGCATCCGGGATGAATTTCCGGAATTGCTTTTATTCGGATTAGATACAATATCGATATCAACACCTGAACACAGATTTGAAGGGCTTGAATATCATCGAAATTTTTTATGCAGCAGCAGACCTGTTATTATTCTTGAGGATATCAATCTCTGCAATATTAAAGGTGGAACTGAAAAAATTAAACTAAGTATTTACCCCTGCTTTTATGATGAAATTGATGGAACACCTGTTTTTGTATTTGCAGAAAAATGAATTCCATGAGGCTTATCTGGTAATAACCTGAAAATCCAGATTCCTGCCTCCGCCTGATTAATTCTTTTATCTGGAAACATCAACAAACAATAATATCTAAGAAATCAAATAACTTATAAAATTCATTTTTAGGATAAATAAATGATGAAAATCTGTTTTATTGCTGACGGGAGAACAATTCACACTCAGAGATGGATTGAATATTTCTCAAAAGAGAATGATGTTAATCTTATCACCTATGATCCTATGCCAAATCCGATTGCGGGAGTAACCGAGCACGTAATCCCCGGCAGATTCAATAACCTTTATCTGGATTTCTGGCCGCGTCAGATAATAATTCAAAAATTGATCAAAAAAATCAGTCCGGATCTGATTCATGCACATTTCATCACAAAATATGGTTTTCATCTCCCGTTGGGGAAGAAATATCCTGAAATTGTGTCAGCCTGGGGAGATGATATTCTGATTCTGCCTCCAAAAAGCAGACTAATTCATTATTTCACAAAAATAATACTTAAACGTGTAGATCTTATATATGGTGTTTCTCATGACATCAACAATCATATCCAAAGTGACTTTGGAATATCGGAGAAAAAAATAAAATATCTGCCCTTTGGAATTGATACAGAGATGTTCTCCCCGTCAGAAGAGCATCTCAAATTTGACCGAGACAATATTGTAATCTTCTCTAACAGGGGATTTTATCCTGTATATGACATGGCAACACTTGTGGAAGGGTTCTCTCTGGCATACTCTGTTAATGACAATCTGAGGTTGTTCTTAAAAGGTGACGGACCGGAATTAAGCAGCATAAAAGAACTGGTTGCAAAAAAGGGTTTATCTGCTGTTGTAACATTTTTAGACCGCACAGAATATTCACAGGTTCCTGTTGATTTAAACAAAGCAGATATCTTTGTTACAACCGCAGTATCTGACGGAACACCGGTATCACTTCTTGAAACCATGGCAACGCAGACACCTCTTATTGCAACAAATCTAGGCGGAGTTCCTGAATGGATAACTGAAGGTGAAAACGGATTATTAATCCCGCCGGGAGATCCTTCTTCTCTTTCTGAGAAAATTCTTCTGCTTGCAGAAGATGAAAATCTGAGAATTAAACTTGGGAAAAATGCACGCAAAACAGTCCTTGAAAGGGGAGACTGGTGGAAACTTATGGCTGAGGCGGAAAAGGATTATAGAACTTTAATTGAGAAGTATAATCAGTAAAATCAGGTGAAATAAATGAACTGGAAAGGAAAAAAGGTGCTTGTAACAGGTGCAGGGGGCTTTATCGGAAGCCACCTTGTGGATAAACTGGTCACAATGGGGGCAGATGTGACTGCATTTGTTCATTATAACTCCAAAAATGACTGGGGTATGCTTGAAGAAAATTATTCGGATAAAGACTGCAAGATATCAGTAACAATGGGTGATATCGCTGACGGCTTTGCGGTTGATGATGCAGTATCCGGAAATGATTGCGTGTTTCACCTTGCAGCTCTTATAGGAATTCCATACTCCTATGTTGCACCCGAATCCTATGTTAATACAAATATCAAAGGCACTCTCAACGTGATGCAGGCATGCAGGCATCATCATGTTGAGCGTGTCATCCACACCTCAACAAGCGAGGCATACGGAACGGCAATATACACACCTATTGATGAGAAGCATCCCCTCCAGGGACAGTCGCCGTATTCTGCAACCAAAATAGGTGCAGATAAGATTGCGGAAAGTTACTTTTGCTCCTTTGACCTCCCTGTCTCAACTCTGAGACCTTTTAACACATTCGGGCCGCGCCAGTCTGCACGTGCTGTGATTCCGACAATCATCAGTCAGGCATTAAACTCTGATAAAATATCCCTCGGCTCTCTTTCACCTGTCCGTGATATGAATTTTGTTTATGATACTGTAAACGGCTTTATAAAAATGGCAGAATCCGAAAAATCTGTTGGGATGACAATAAATGTAGGGACTGGCAGGGGAGTTACAATAGGTGAGATTGCCGAGATAATTCTTAAAAAGGTCAATCCTGAAGCTGAAATTATCTGCAAAGATGAGAGAGTCCGCCCGGAGAATAGTGAGGTTATGCAGCTTATCTGTGATAATTCGCTTGCAGGAGAAGTGCTTGGATGGAAGCCTGAGTACACTCTTGAAGAGGGTCTTGACGTAACTATTGAGTGGATTCGTAAGAACATTCAAAGCTACAAGACTTCCAGATATACTATATAGGTTTTATATTATGCAGGCAGTTATTCTGGCAGGGGGAAAGGGGAGAAGACTTCGTCCCTATACAACAGTTCTCCCCAAACCTCTGATGCCGATAGGTGATTATCCCATACTTGAGGTGATATTAAGGCAGCTTGAGAGGTCAGGTTTTGATGAGGTGATAATCTCCACAGGTTATCTGCATGAGATAATCTGTGCCTATCTGAAATCAGCTACTGATATCGGTCTTAAAATAAGGTATAGTCATGAAACAAAGCCTCTTGGTACAATTGCACCACTGCACCTGATAGATGACCTTGAGGATACTTTTCTTGTAATGAACGGGGATATCCTAACAGACCTTGATTATTCACAGTTTATTGATTATCATAAAAAGAGAGGTGGAATTGCAACAGTTGCAACCTACCAGAGAGATGTCAATATTGATTTTGGTGTGCTAAAACGCGATGAAGATTCCCGAATAACTGAATTCATTGAAAAACCGACCTACCATTTTGATGTGAGTATGGGAATATATGCTTTCCAGAAGGATATTTTAGAGCATGTGCCGAAAGATGAACCGTTTGGGTTTGACAATCTCATGTATTCATTAATTGCGGATAAGGCGGATGTCTATAGTTATCCTTATAACGGCTACTGGCTTGATATCGGAAGGCCGGATGACTATGAGCGTTCCATTGAGGAATTTGAAAAAAATAAGGAAAAGTTTCTCAGATGAAAGTTTTAATCACAGGTTCATCCGGATTTAGCGGAAGATATCTGACTGGGCATATAAAAAATGAGGCTGAGAAATCTCAATCCAAAATTGAGATCGCCGGACTTTGCAGATCTGACAGACAAACATCAGATGATCTTGTAAATCAGTTTAAGGGAGATATCTGTGATTATTCTGAGATTTCAGATGCTATATCTGAATTTAAACCGGATTATACAATCCATCTTGCAGGCGGACGAACCGGCAGCCTGAAATCTCTTTTTCAAACTAATGTTTTGGGGACTGTGAATCTTTTAGAGGCAGTAAGAGAACATTGCGATAAATCCTCCAGATTTCTTTATGTAAGTTCATCTGCGGTTTATGGATATGCCGGAGATGATCCTATTTTCGAGGAAACTCCCCTTCGTCCTGCAGGTGAATACGGGATAACAAAAGCAGCAGGCGAGATGGCGGCGATCTCATATTCTATAAAATATGGGATGAATGTATCAGTGGTACGGCCTTTTAATCTTCTTGGTCCCGGGCAGGATGAGAGTTTTGTAACAGGCAGAATAATCTCACAGGTTTCTGATATTTTAAAAGGGGAGAGGGATTCTCTTTCTCTTCATTCTACATATTCATGCAGGGACTTTGTTGATGTCCGTGATGCAGTGTCTGCCTACTGGAGCATTATTTCAGACCCGGAATTTGAAAAGAGGTGCAAAGGCAGGATATATAATGCCGGGTCGGGGAGAAGCACAAGTATTTGTTTAGTCATTTCTCTTCTTGAGAAGATAACAAACAGGGAGATAAAAATAAATCTTCCTGATATAATTAAACCTGAAATAATCCCCTGTCAGGTAAGCGACAATAAAAAGATTATAGATAATTTTGGCTGGAAGCCGGAGTACACATTAAAAAAGAGTCTTTCTGATATGCTGAAATATTGTGAAAATAAGGGCAAATATTAATCTATTTTTTTCTCAGATTATCCCCATCTCTGAAAGTCTTGCCGGCAGATACTCCTTTGTAACAAAATCAAGACCCCTTGCCGCAAAAGCCTGCTGTTCTGATTTCAGACCCAATTTTAACTGAAGATTAATCTGTGTTTTCCAGTAATCTGTATCAAATCTTGGATCAGACAATTCAGACTTTAATGCCGCAATGTCACCTTCTGTTAATTTATCAGAAGGAAGATCATAGTTGCTGATATCGGAGGGCTGAACGCCTATAAACTGGGCACCCGGCGTTGCCAGAGTCTCTGACATGTGCGCTGCCTTAATTGAGCCGTATGCAACACTTGCAAAAATTCTGTATGACCATGGATCACCGTCTGTGAACACAACAACCGGAAGGTTAAGCTCCTGATTCAGGCGTCTTAAGACCCTTCTTGTTGAACGTGCCGGCTGACCTTTAAGATGCACCAGAATGGCGTCATACTCCTCGTCGAACCCGTTCTCCATGAGACGGGCATACATACCGCCGGTCTCCATTGCAATTACAAATTTTGCATCGTGCTCTACAAATTCCAGGTTATCAACATTGTTTGGAATGGGATATCCGCCCTCTCCAACATCCTGCTGGCAGTGCATCTCGCGGTCGCCCCGGCGGGTTTTCTCACGGATTTTAAGAGGGCCGTATACTGTTGCGCCGTCATCTTCAGGCCTTAAGTGAAAAGACTCCCTGGAGAGTTCGGTAATAATCTCCAAATCCTCAACAAGATGGTTACTCTCATCCTGTGCACTAAATTTTGCCTTTTTCCAGCTTTCAGAGATATAATACATCTCCCTTAATGTTGATGAGCGATTCTCTCTTAACTGCTGTTTTAAAAATCCGACGACATATGCCATCTTTAAAAGATGGAGTGCGCTTTTGGATGAGTTTGCAATGCGCGTAGTCTCCTTGTCGCCATACTTCCACACCTCTGTTCCCTCATCGTACTCTATGTTGTGTTTTGTACGTGTGGGGAGTGATATATATGGAATTGCAGCATTTTGCATCTGCTGATACCACTTATCAGCAATATCATAGAGTTTTGCATCTGCTATCCTGTCCTTATCCTCTTTACTCAAAATAGATCAACCACCACTAAAAATTTCTCATCAACGCCTCTGACACTTATTGAACCGTGCGAAGACCCGGAATATTCTGTTTTCCAGAAACTTTCAGGATCAATCTCGACCTTCCAGAGCTTATTGTATTCATCACCGATTTTATCAACAAAATCAGGTTTGGGTTTTGCATCCGCAGCCGGGTCTTCTGACATGTTGTAAATTGTGAGAGTTGCCGGATTTCTTGTGTAGTTGTTGACTGAGATCTCTACTTTACCGTTTAAAACCCTCTTTTTAACAACGACCTTGCGCATAATCTGTGCTTCAAGGGGGGTTGTGTCCGGTGCCGGCTTTCCGACAATCTCACCAACCTTTGCTGCAATATCAGGAAGAATTGAGCATACAGCACGTGCTCTTTCCTCCTGCTGCTTGTTCTTGTCACGTCTTGAAAGATAATTTTTAAGCTCTCGTCCAAGCTCCTGCAGTACAAGAACAATCTCTTTTTCAATCTCCGGAATAGCAGCGATTGCATCCTTGCTTTCGCTTGTAAACGGAACATTTGTTGATGCGACATGAACCAGAATTAAAACCGGCCCTATTGGTATCCCCTGCTGAGAGAGATTGTATGCCTTCCAGTTTACTGAGGAGACGGCGTTTGTAATCAGGCATGCGCCCTGCTGGTATAAAAGCGGAACACGGTTGGCAAATCGTAGGATCTGCGCAGAACCTTCTGTTTCAAGTTTGCCTCCGTAACCAATTGCGGCCTCGACAATGAACGGATGCCCTGAGAATACCTGGCTTTTTCTTGTCCTTGAACGTACAAAGTCAAGCTCAAACTCCTTGTCAATGCCTTTTATAATCTTTTCTTCGGTTATTGGTGAGAGACACTGCGATGAAGGGGGGGGAGGGACAGGAACTGTCTGCATTGCATCAAGGAGCTTTTTCATATCCTCGGAAGAGAGGCCGGCTGCCTTTCTGTCAGGCTTTAATCCTGAGATTCCAAGGATTTCATCAGCGTTCTTATCACCTACGCGTGAGAAGCCTTCAATTAAAAACTCCTTGAGCTTAAGGGGACTTGCCTCTGCCATGCGTTTTAATGTCCCGAATTCTATTCCGTGCGGGTGCGGTGCAATTGCTTTGGGAGCAAAGATCGTTTCCTCAGATGCTCTCTCAAAGTTGTATTGTTCGCCGTCGATATCGGCTCTGATCCTTGCATGCGGATTGACAACTGCGGTGTACCTGAGATAGTCCAGAAGCCTTTTCTTTGCGGCAAGAGAGCTTTTAAATTCAATCTCAACACGTGTCCCGTGCATTCTGTCCCAGTCAATCTCTTCCTGCTTTAAAATCTGAGGCTCATTCTCCTCTGTTTTTATCATCAGAAGAAAACGGTTTGCCTTTGATGTATGGCCTGTTCTTGAGATTACTGTTGTCGGAATGCCTGTTGTAAGCTGTGCATACAAAACAGCGGCACTGATGCCTATTCCCTGCTGTCCGCGGCTCTGTTTAATCTGATGAAATCTCGATCCATAAAGGAGTTTTCCAAAGACAAAAGGAACCTGCTTTGGAACAATCCCCGGACCGTTGTCCTCAACAGTTATTCTGTAGACATCTTTGTCAGTTCTTTTAATCCCTACATAGATGTCCGGTAAAACTTCGGCCTCCTCGCAGGCGTCAAGAGAGTTATCAACAGCCTCTTTTATTGTGGTAATAATGCCGCGTGTGGGGGAGTCAAACCCCAGAAGATGCTTGTTTTTCTCAAAAAACTCTGCAACACTTATGCTTCTTTGTTTTGTTGCAAGTTCTTCTGCCAAATCCAAACTCTAATTCACCTCTGATATGGCTGCATCAACAGCCAGCTCTTTCTGCTCTCCGGATTTCATGTCTTTTAAGGTAACTGTTCCTGATTCTGCCTCGCGTTTTCCTATTACCAGGGCGTAGTCTGCTGTCTTTGCGGCATGTTTCATCTGCGCACCGATTCCCCTTTCAAGAAGGTTCAACTCAGTGTTTATTCCAGCTTCCCTGAAATGTTTTGAAACAGAGAATGCATGTCCTGCAACATCAGGAGTATAGACAATAGAAACAGACGGGGTGCTTTTCGGTGTGAAATCTCCCAGAGACACCATAACACGGTCAAAACCTATTCCAAAACCGCACGATGCAACATCCTCTCCGCCGAAGAGGTGTGCAAGGCGGTATGAACCACCGCCTATTATCTGGTTTTCTGCGCCGAGATTATCTGCAAACCCCTCAAAGACCATTCCCGTGTAGTAATCAAGACCTCTGACAATTCCGAGGTTTAACCTGTATTCAAGATCCTGGCTGTCAAGGATTCCGATAAGACCTTTCATCCTTTCTTTTTCTGGCATGTCACCGCAGATTTCAAGTGCTTCGTCAATTGTTCTGCAGTTAAGAAGTGATTTTAGGGACTCATACAGGCTCTCAGCCTTTATATTCTCCAGATATGTCCTGAGGTCTTCAAAATTCTTCTTATCCAGAATTGCCATAACTGCTTTTCTGTCTGTATCTGAGAGATCTGATAAGAGATGCTTCATCGGTGCAAGGTGTCCGACGTGGAGCTCAAATCTCACCCCGGAACTTTTAAGAAGAGAATCTGCAAGAAGGATTATCTCAGCCTCACCTGCAGGAGTGTCGGCACCAATCTGTTCTGCTCCAAACTGCCAGAACTGCCTGTAACGGCCCTTTTGCGGACGCTCATAGCGGTAGCAGTCTGAGAGGTAGCACCACCTGATGGGTTTTGAAAGAACCTTGGCTTCGTTTACATACATTCTGAGGACTGCCGCTGTTCCCTCGGGCCTTAGTGCAAGCTTTCTGCCTCCTTTGTCCTCAAAGGTGTACATCTCGTTTATGATGCCTTCACCGGAGCGAATTGTATAAAGTTCCTGTGTCTCAAATGTGGGAGTGCATATCTCCCTGTATCCCCACTTTCGTGAAACACTGCGCATCCGCATCTCAATGTCCCTTCGCTGTTCCATCTCTTCGGGCAGAAAGTCCCTTGTTCCCCTTGGTTTTTGAAGCATTGGTTATCTCCGGTATTTTGTTGTATTATTTTTTGCAGGCATCTGACTAATTTCTTATTTTCCGGTAATTTTCGTTTCAGCAGTTTTTAGTAATATATGTCCGTTAATCTGAAATGATATTAAAAGCTTTTAATTTTTCTTCTGCACCTTTGCATTTCCCAAAAGTCTGTCCATTGTTGTTGATTTTTCAGACCAGATCCGATCTTTTTCCTTTTTGATTCTTCCCTGGAGGTAAAGGGCAAGAAGAATTAAACCCAGTCCTACCAGATCATATTCCCGGAAGACAAATAATAGTCCTGTCAGAGAGAGTGCAGTATAAAAAACGCCGTAATATGCGGCTTTTCGGTATCCGGTAAAACCTGTTCTGAAAAAGATTCTTGCATCCCGTAACCACAGATAAGTTACTGCGGCGCAGCCGAACAGGCCAATATAAATAAGGTAGCTGTATGCCATGACAATAGTTATTATTCAACCCCTGACCATATGTTAGTTATCCGGTATGATTAGAAATAAGACCTTAAAAGAAGTCCTTATCCGCTTCAAAGATGGTGAGATATCATCTGAAGAGGCTGAAGATCAGATAAGCGGAATCCGTCTGGATATGATAGGGGAATGTGCCAAAATTGATACAGGAAGAAATATCCGGTGCGGAATTCCCGAGGTGGTTTTAGCTGAGAATAAAGATCTAAATCACCTTCTCTCAATTGTTGAAAAGATAACAAAAGCGTCCGGAAGGTGTATTGCATCAAGGGTGCTTTTAGAACAGGCAGAATCCTTAAAGGAATTCTGTGAGGGTGCCGGCTTTTCATATGAATATAATGCGGAGGGGAGAATGTTTGTTGTATCAAGAATTTCTCCGCCAAAAAAGACCGGAGGAATTGTGGGGATAATAACCGCAGGCACATCTGATATCCGTGTTGCAGAAGAGGCAAAGGTTATTGCAGAAGAGATGGGATGTGTTGTTAAAACAGCGTACGATGCAGGTGCGGCAGGAATTCACAGGCTGTTTCCGGCAGTAAGGGATCTTTTAGATGCACATTCCTTTGTGGTCTGTGCCGGACGCGAGGGTACACTTCCGACAATTATTGCCGGTCTTGTTGACAGACCTGTGATTGGTGTTCCTGTAAGTGTCGGCTATGGTTTTATGGGCGGTGGTGAGGCCGCGCTTGCAAGCATGCTTCAGTCCTGCGCAGTCTTAACAGTTGTAAACATAGATGCAGGCTTTACTGCAGGTGCTTATGCAGCACTTATAGCAAATATGGCGGGTGGTAAGAATGAAGAATAAAAGAGGTCTTTATATCGGCCGTTTTCAGCCCTATCACAACGGGCACCAGTCTGTTCTGGAGAGGATCTCCAGGCAGGTGGATGAGATAATAATCGGGATTGGAAGTGCGCAGCTGAGTCATGATGTAAACAATCCTTTTACAGCAGGTGAGAGGGTTATGATGATCACAAGATCCCTGGAGGGGCTTTCGTGCCGTTATTATGTAATTCCTATAGAGGATTTGCAGAGAAATGCCCTGTGGGTTGCACATGTGACATCTATGGCGCCGCCTTTTCAGAGGGTTTTTTCAAGCAATCCACTTGTAATGCAGCTATTCTCAGAGTGTGGAATTAAAGTTGAGTCTCCTGATATGTACGAGCGTGACTCCCATAGCGGGACAGAAATCAGAAAAAGAATGCTCTCCGGCGGCGACTGGCAGAAACTTGTCCCTCATGCTGTTGCTGATGTTATAGAAGAGATTGGAGGCGTGGAACGCCTCTGCCGGATATCCGGTACTGATTAAGGAGGAATATTCGGGATATGGCAGGATTTTTTAAAAAACTCTTCTCAAAAGAGGATGACAAACCGTTTCTAATTGATTATAATGAAATACCCGGGTATCTGGATACAACGGAGAATGAGCTCTCCAAAAAACTTCATGAATCAACAGAAAGCTCAAAAAAAGAGGTATACGGGGCTATTGATGCTCTTAATAAAAAGGCAGAAGCCATCCTGTCAGTGAAAATCGGTGATAATGCCGAGATACCCCCGCGTGTGAGAACTGTTGTTGAAAAATCAATACCCGGGTTTTCCGGCTCGCTTAAAAAAGCACTGCCCGAGAGTCTTTCTGACGACCCGGAGGAGTATTATACATCCCTCGTAAACCTTGTTTCAGGTGTCGGGAAATGCCTTTCCAGTCAGGGAAAATATATCCATGCGGCGTTTCCCGCAGAGATTAAGGATATTAAATCATCTGTTGCAGTGATAGGGCGCGAGATAAACTCGATGAATGGGGTGATTAAGCCTGCAATAGAAAAAAGAGGGAAAATTTCAGAAGTAAGGAAAGCATATCAGGATATTGACTCCCTGTATCCGGAATATTTCGGAGCATCAGATGAAACAAAGGGACTTGAGTTAAAGCTCTCATCCAATGAGAGTGAACTTGAAAAAATTGCAGAGATGATATCTGAATGCAGAAAATCACCGGAATTTCAGGAGTATGAGAGATACCTTTTGCGTATATCCTCACTTTTGGAAGAGAAAGAGGAGCTAAAAGACAGCTATCACTTATCGGCAGCAAATGTCTCAAACGTCTTTAGAAAAATTATCTATGCGGCGGAGAAAGATGGAAATTCAAAATTTGCAAAAGATCTGTATTCTTTTGACTCTCTTCTTATCTCCGGGGGTAAAAAAGACACAGAATCTCTTCTGACTCAATACTCCGGACTTTATCCTGAAATTAAGAGGTACATGGATGCCAACCCCGGAACTTTGAAGAACAAATCCGAAGAGCGTCTCCTTTGTGCTCCTGATGCACTGCCGGTTCAGATATCTGATATATGCAGCAAATACGGGAGTGTTTCAGATGAGATCCGGCATCTGAAAGAGCTTGTATCCTCTTTTGAACAGGCAGAAAAACTTTCAGTTCTTGAGGGGAGATTTGAGGAGATTAAAAAGGAGAATAATTTTAATTCTTCCAGAATTTTTTCTCTTTTAAAAAGACAGGAGGAGATCTCTGAAATATTTTCTGAATACTGTGATAAACTTGAATCTGCTATGTCAGATCTCAGTGAAAAAAAGACTCTGATTGAAAATATGCCTGTCTGCTGAGTGATAAAATTTTAAGCGAAAAACGGGCCTTGAAATTACCTGCAGTTTTAAAGGCAAAAATTTTATTATTCTGCTATTTTTTAGAGAACCGACATTAATCAATAAGCAGATTTTCAAAAAAAACTAATTAGTGAATCCTTTCAGAGTGAATCAAGACTCACTGAGTTAAAACTGTCTGCCATATCGGCAATCTCTGTTACACCGAATGCAGTCTGGACAGTGTGCATGTCAATCTCTGTTGCACATGTGCATACATAATCTATTATGTCTATGGAAAGTTCCCTTTTCTGCTTGCTTTTTTTCATCTGATCGACAAGAAACACAATCTTTTCAGGAGATTCCATACGGAGTTTTGCAAGACTTATTATACACATGTATATTCTGGTGAGATTCCTGTCGGTACCGGTTATTGTATCAAAGAAATTTTTGATAACCTGTGCCTGATAGATCTCTGCACCCATAACAGAAGACTATTAGACTTAAATTGTATAAAGTTTTTTGCCAAAATATCGTCTGACGCAGAGCAGACTTCCAAAATAAGAGTATATGTGGGTTATTTTTTTGTTGAGACTATCTTTATGACATCTCCGTTTTTAAGTTCGTGGCTCTCTTTAATTCTCATTTTTGTCTTTGCATCAACTGCATACAAAAATCCGTCCCCAATGTCCGAGTGGACCTGATATGCGAGATCATGGGGGGTTGAACCACGTTTCATCAGAAATGCATCCGGAAGGATTCTGTCTTTTCCGTCGCAGAATTTGTTCTCATCCTCGACAGGGAATACGACAATCATATCTAAAAGATCAAAGACAACGCCGTTTATTGTCTGCTGAACTCCTGTGCCGCCAAAGGTCTTCATGACATTTCTGATGGCTTCAAGGCCGGCATTCTGTGCTTTGTTAAGCTTCTCAGGCTCTTTTATTGTAAAGTCCGGATCCCCGGGGATGTAAGTTATAAGGCCGGCATCCTCTGCTTTTCTTAATGCAAGTTCGCCTGCCGCGCTTGAGAATGAGATGTCCTGCTGTTTTAATGCTTCAAGAAGTTCAGGGGGTGCACAGTCAGCCTTGTTTGCAACAACCCTGAAAGGCTTTGAGAGTTCGACAAGGGCGCCGCAAAACTCAATTAATTCTTCATCTGTGCAGCTTTTAAGGCTTATATCTGTAATTCGTACAGCATCGGCGACATGCTCAGGTGTTATTGACAGTCCTCCGAGCTGTTCTGCCACAGTGTCTTCTACAGAGTAATTTTTTTGTTGTGCGGAGCGCTGAATCTTCTGCCAGTTCTTCTCTAAAAGGCCATAGACCCACATCTTCATCTCTGATTCAACAAAACCTATGTCGCCTGCGGGATCGTGTGATCCCTTATCTACAGGATTTCCTTCCGCGTCCGTTGAGCCGCTTCCGTCAATTATGTGAATTATTGCGTCTGCTTCTCTTAAATTGTCCAGAAATTTGTTTCCAAGACCGCGGCCTTTGTGTGCGTCAGGTACAAGCCCTGCAACGTCAATGAGACCTATCTGGACGAATCTGACTCCGTTGGTGCATGCAGGGCAGTTCTGAATTCCAAGCTCTTTGCATGCACAGTTTATACGCACGTATGCAACACCGTTGTTGGCATCAATTGTTGTAAACGGGTAGTTTGCTATCTCGGCGGGAGCCATTGTTGCGGCTGCAAAAAATGTTGACTTGCCGCAGTTTGGCTTTCCGGCTATTGCTAAATTTATCATGGCAGTATTCCTCTGATTTTTTATTGATCCGTATCATGATTTTATCTGGCACAAGACTGATAAATGGTTTGCTTCATTAAAAGTAATCTGTGAAATCCAAAAAAAATATATGCCCTTTACCAGAATGTGATTTTTTATTATTCACAAATCTTTATTCTTGTTAAAATGTCTGTGAAGACACTTTTACATGCGTCTTTAAAAGAAAAATAAATCAGACCTGAAGATAAATGAGATACACATGAGTTATGAGGCAAAGACCACTTATTATTTTGACAGGCCCGGTTCTCAGAACACCTCTGATGCCGCTAAATTTGCTGCAGAGAGAGCAAAGTCTATGGGTATAAAAAAGGTGGTTGTTGCAAGCACAAAAGGAAAGACTGCACTTGAATTTCAAAAGGCTCTTTCTGGTCTGGACGCAGAGCTGATTGTTGTGACCCACGTAGTCGGATTTTCAGAGCCGGGTGTATGGGAGTTTCCAAAGGATCTTGCCTTAAAGCTCGAGTCTGAGGGTGTAAAAATCGTTAAGGGTACGCATGCACTTTCCGGACTTGAAAGGGCAATTTCAAGAAGTCAAAAGCTTGGAGGTTCTTCCAGAACCGAGGTTGTTGCAGAGACTCTCCGGAGAACTGTCGCAATCGGCGTCAAGGTTGCGGTTGAATGCGCGCTAATTGCCGCGGATCAGGGAATTGTATCTCCGGATGAGGAGATTATAGCTGCCGGCGGTACAATTGAAGGCTGTGATACGGTCTGTGTCATAAAGCCGTCTCACACACAATCATTCTTTGATCTTCAGGTGAGAGAGATTGTAGCAATGCCCAGGAACCGCTGAATATGAGTTATCAGGCACTTCACAGGAGCATAATGCTTCTCAGGCATCCCGTTTTGTGGATTGCCGGGGTTTTTGCAGGTTTATTTATCTCCGCAGGGTTATATCTTGTCTTCTCCGGTATGCAGGGAGTATTTTATGCAGAGCGGCTGTTTGTATTCTCGCTGATTGTTCTGCCGTTTTTTATTGCGGCAACATACGGGACAGTCCGTACAGATGATTTCTCTGTTAAAAATTACATAAAAGAAGGATTTGGTGGATATTTCAGGATACTTCTCCCTACATTTCTCATAATGGCAGGAGCGGTTCTTCTGCTCTTTCTGATTACTATGCCGACAGCAATTGCAGGCATTTCAGATCCGGTATTGTTTGGAGGAGCTTTCTTTCTCATTTTCCTTCCTTTTTTACTTCTGGTTTTTTTCTATGATACGGCAGCGATATTTGAGGAAAAAAAGGTATTTGAATGTATAAGAAGAAGTTTCGAAGTCTCTTTTGCAAGGCCGCTTCAGATTCTTGGTTTTTTCATTGTGCTTCTGCTCTTTTTCTTTGTACTTTTTACAGGACTGTCAATTGTATGGTCGGGAATGCTGACAGAACAGTTTGAGCCGCTTATAGCAATGTCTGAGGAGGAGCTCAACAGTTTTGCACAGGATCCAAAAGCTGTTATGGAAATGCTCGGTGACTACGGGATATTCATAACAGCAGTCATTACATTCTTCGGTACACTGCTTTTTTTCGTTGTACTTCTCCCATACAAAGCTGTCTTTTACAGGGATTACCTGATGGGAACTAAAATTGATTATGCAGCACCTGATTTGGGGAGCCCTGTATCTGAAGGAGAGTATGATGAGAAGGGAAGATGGTATAAGTACTCCTAAAAGAACTTTGAATTCTTTCAAACACAATAAAAGACTCTAAAACTCAATTTTTAAACTTTATACTATTGAATTTCAACTAACTTCCTGAAAGTTATGTTTCTTAAAAATTAGTATGGATGCTTTTTTAGAATATAAAAAAAACCATTGCAAAAATTCCACCTGAGAGCGTGCAGATGAAGTTTGTTCCGGTATTCTGAACAATTCCTTTTCTTTCAAGTGTTGCACCAACAAGACTGTCTACGTTTGTTCCGACAAATCCTGCCAGAACACCGATAAGGGCCATATCAAAAGAAACCACATTTAAGGCATATGCGGTCATGCACAGGATAAATGCTGCAATTGTTGCGGCAATCTCACCAATAAGAGTAATTCCGCCATCTGTTCCCTTTGGAACCTTTTTAAAGGTAGTGATAAGATAAGGGGTTTTTCCAAGCATCCCAAGTTCGCTTGCGGTTGTATCTGCCATTGCAGCAGAGACACTCCCCAGAAATAGCGCTGCAAATGCAGGGTCCTGATATATACCGAATAAAACGGCAGCGCAAAGGGATACAAGTCCGTTTGCAAAGACATTCAGAAACCCCCTGACACCGCCGCGGGATTCTGCAACCCCCTCCCTTTTTTTCTTTTCATATTTGAATTTTGTAAATCCGGAACCGAGTATGAAAAAAGTGAGCATCACAAAAAACCAGGTGATGTCTGCAAAGACAATTATTAATATGCCCATTAAAGCGGCGCTGAAAAGACCTGAGAGGTCTGCAGCTCTCATCTTGTATGACACGATTCCGAAAGCAAAAGAGATAACAATTGCAATAATCAGCATGTCTGTATTTGCAATGTAGCTGATGTCCTCAAAGAGATACATCGTCATTGCAACGCCTATGCATTCAAGCATTACTGCATCCTCTCTCTTCTTAAGCACCGACTTGAGCATCAATGCAACAATTATTCCTGTTAAAGGTATCAGGATATTTGTATAGTTGAGATAGAGCATCAAAAGAGCGGATGATACGGATATTACCAGGATATGTGCATAAAGTTTGTAATTTTTTTCCGAGCATATTCGCGATGCAGCCTCTCCCATGATTACAATTGTTATTGTCCCTAAAAACACCATCAGGGAAACCATCTCTGCACCGTATAATAAGGCAACAATACTGATTCCTATTGCAGGATATTTTGCGTCCCTTATCAGGTAAAAAAGAGCACTGATAAGGATTGTTAATATTGTTAAAAGCCACGGCGGATTTACATAAGGAGCAATTATCACTCCTGCTATTGAAAGCATCAGAACTATCCACATATCCCTGCGGCTGACCATGTTAATCCAGATTAGTTTATGGGTCGTCTTAATAATTAATCTAAACGGCTCAATTTTCCATAAAATATGGAATTTCAATCAAAAACCCCCTGATAACAATATTTTTCCTTCACTTTTGATCAACGCAGCTCTCGTTTTCAATCAATTATATGTCTTAAAAGAGACAAAAATTAAGGGAATATGTCTCAGCCAAAGGAAATCCCAAAAAATTATGATCCTATTGAGGTTGAAGAGCGGTGGATGAATACGTGGAAGAAAGAGTCTTATTATTTTGACCGGGACTCAAAGAAGCCACAGTTTATAATAGATACCCCGCCGCCTTACCCGACCGGAAATTTCCATATCGGAAATGCATTTAACTGGTGTTATATCGACTTTATTGCCCGTTATAAGAGAATGTGCGGTTATAATGTCATGTTTCCGCAGGGCTGGGACTGCCATGGCCTTCCAACCGAGGTAAAGGTTGAGGAGACACACGGAATTACCAAAAACGATCTTCCAAGAGACGAGTTTAGGAGGATGTGCAGGGAGCTTACACTTGCGAATATCGAAAAGATGCGAAAGACAATGTGGCGCTGCGGATTCTCAAATGACTGGTCAAATGAGTACATAACAATGATGCCTGAGTACTACAAAAAGACGCAGCTGTCATTTTTGAGGATGCATGAGAAGGGTGATATCTACCAGAGCGAGCATCCGGTTAACTTCTGCACGCGCTGTGAAACCGCGATTGCATTTGCCGAGGTTTCATATGATGACAGGACAACAAAACTGAATTATTTTAATTTCGACGGTGTTGAGATTGCAACATCACGTCCCGAGCTTCTTGCGGCCTGTGTTGCGGTTGCAGTCCACCCGGATGATGAAAGATACAAAGAGATCAGCAAAAAGACGCTGAAAGTACCGTTATTCGGGCATTCCGTCAGGGTTATCACAGACGAGGCTGTTGATCCGTCGTTTGGAAGCGGTGCTGTTATGATCTGTACTTTTGGTGACAAGCAGGATGTTCACTGGTGGGTACAGCACAAACTTGATTTGAGAAAGGCAATTGATCTTTCGGGTAAGATGACGCCGGTTGCGGGAAAGTATGCCGATATGAGTTCAACGGAATGCCGAAATGCGATTCTTGCAGATATGGAGGCAGAGGGAATTTTAATCCGTCAGGTGCCCCTTGAACAGCGTGTGGGTACCTGCTGGAGATGCAAGACGCCGATTGAGATTCTATCCGAGCGCCAGTGGTTTGTGAAGGTTCACAATGAAAAGATCCTTGAGGCCGCAAACCAGATCAGCTGGACTCCGGAGCACATGAAATCAAGACTTGAGAACTGGGCATCACAGATGGAATGGGACTGGTGCATATCAAGGCAGAGGATTTTTGCAACGCCTATTCCGGTCTGGTTCTGCAGGGGGTGCGGAGAGGTAGTACTGCCGGATGAGGCAGATCTTCCGGTTGATCCTACATCTGACGTACCCAAAAAGCCGTGCCCGAAGTGCGGCTCGACTGAGTTTACAGGAGAGACTGATGTTTTAGACACCTGGATGGACTCTTCAATATCAGTTCTCAATATCACGGGCTGGGACGGTTCTAAAACACCTGACCTGTTCCCCGCACAGATTCGTCCGCAGGGTCATGATATCATCAGGACCTGGGCATTTTACACAATCCTTCGTGCAGGTGCACTGACAGGCGAGAAGCCGTGGGAAGAGATTTTGGTCAATGGAATGGTTCTTGGTGATGACGGCTTTAAGATGTCAAAGAGCCGCGGAAACATAATCTCGCCTGAAGAGGTAGTTGCACAGCACGGTGCGGACTCATTCCGCCAGTGGAGTGCCGGCGGTGCTGCAACAGGGCAGGACATCGTATTTAACTGGAATGATGTTATAGCAGCAGCACGCTTCCAGACGAAGATGTGGAATATCTGCCGCTTTGTTGTGATGCAGCTTGAAAAAGGCGGATCAGAAGATTCCTCTGCAGCAGTTCTTGCAGACCGCTGGCTTATGAACAGGCTGTCTAAGACTGAAAAAGAGGTGACTGCCGCGATGAACGCCTACAACTTTGATGCTGCAATCCGTGCGATACGTGAGTTTGCACGAGAGGTGTTTGCGGATAATTACATTGAGCTTGTCAAGGGGCGTCTTTATGGAGACGGTACAGGACGCGGAAGTGCACTTTATGCCCTTCGTACCTCGATTGATGCGCTATGCCGTATGCTTGCACCTATTACACCTTTCTTTGCAGAGGAGTGCTACAATATCCTGACAGGGAAGAGTGTTCACGAACAGGCGTGGGTTGATTTTGAGTATGAGGATTCCGATGCGGAAGTTCAGGGAGATCTTCTGGTTAAGGTTGTATCAGAAGTCCGCCGCTATAAACATGACGAAGGTTTTGCACTGAATGCACCGCTGGGCCATATTGTTGTATATACTCCTTATGAGATTGAGGACGGCGGCGATGCTTCATCGACTCTTAATGCAAATGTTGAGTGGAAGTGTGAGAAGCCGCAGCTTATAAAATCGGTTTCGGATGTTAAATTCAACTTTGGACTTATCGGGCCCAAGTTCAGAAAGCAGGCCAATGCGTATATGAATGCAATAAGGGCTCTTACAGATGATGAGAAGACAAACCCGCCGAGGACTGTTATGGTTGAAGGCTCTGAGGCAGAAGTTTTGGAGAATTCGTTTGAGCCGGTATATTCATACAGCGTTGCAGGCGAGAAGGTCGATGTCCTGACGCTTTCTGATGATGTCATCGTGACAGTTCAGAAGAAAGAATAAACTATTTTCCTCAATTTTTTCTTCAATTTAAGCAGGCAGAATGCCGGCAGAATCTGCCAGTTGACAACTGTATTTTTAATAATCCTGAAATCAGAAAATCTACGTTTTTTTGCCTGAATTTTCCATATTTTTGAGAACTTTACGGCGATACCGGGATATTATATATGGATTGAAAAAGAGAAATAGAACCTGCCAAAGGCGCAAGTGAGATAAACTATATGTCAGCAGCAAGTAAGAAACAACTGGGAAAGCTAAACAAAGTGAAGAAGGAAAAGGCAGAAGAGCTCTCGAAGCTGGCAGCCGGGGGCAGCCAGGCTGCAAAGAAGAAGCTCAAGAAGCTTGAGAAAAAGATCAAATAAATTTACTAAATTTTTAATTCTTTTATTTCTTTTTTATTCATATACAACGGCACTTTCGCCGGAGTACGAGTCAAAAATGTGCTGATGGATTATGTCGTAATTTTGTGTGTGGATTTCGGGAGTTATATGCCATTATTGATTTGACAGTCTGATGCAAGCCTGAAGAGGGCAAAATAATCTTTGCAAATAAAAAATGGGGAATATTACAGATGATGCTATTTTTCTTCCAAATCATCCCTGTTTATGCCTGCCTGTTTCAGTATTTCAATTAATGTGCCTTTTGAAAGATCTTTTTATGAACAGGGATTACAACCCTTTGTCTTGTTTCTGGATTTATGTATATATGGTGACTTCCTTTGACCCTGTCAAGAATAAAACCCCTGCTTTCGATAATCTTTATTACCTTTTCAGGGTTTAAATTCGGAAGCTTCATGCCTGGGCTTTAACCTGAAGATTGTATTCCAAAACATTGTCATCCGACGGTACAGGTTCTTTATGCTCAATAAGGCTCTCGATGTACAGCTCAACTGCCTCTTTTATCATCTCTGCAGCCTCATCAATTGTTTCGCCGTATGTCACACATCCGGGAAGTGAGGGGACATATGCTGTATATCCTCCTTCAGGCTCTTTTCTGAGCATAATTCTGAAATTATAGTTCTTTTCCATAACCGGCGCTCTGATTTATTATCAACATGGAGATATTAAATTATTTGTCACATAAAATCACCAAAAAAATTATCCCTGCATATTATGATATGAAAGATTATCATAAGGGGAAAAAATGCTTGTAACATTAAAGCGTCCCGGCGGGAGAATAGAAAAGGCAGAGTTTCGTGATGATATGTGGCTTGAGATTGGAGATGTTCTTTCTGATGGTTCTGAAGTTATCAGCCTGAAATACCCTGATGATATTGATGATGATATGACTGCCCTTGATCTGTATTAGGCCTTTAAATTTTTTGAAAAATATTTTTGCATTGATATCAGGAAATTTTGGAAAATCCTGATATTTATTCCTGGATATTCTAAGACAATATGATTTATTCCTCTTAATGAAGAAAATAATACCTGATGTACAGGATTCTTTCAATCTTTCTGATATTCATCTGTCTGTCTGCCGGATGTATAACAGATAATTCGGAAATAAACACAGGGCAGGTAAATGATTCAAAATCAACACAGCAGATATCACTTATAACGCCGGGCGGGGACTTATCAATATATAACGGACAGGTGGTCTATAACGGACTTATAGGCGCAGATGTCCCTGAATTTTTTTCAAACTACAGCACCGGCTATATCACAATTAAAACGGGAAATGCAACTCCCCTTCACATGCTTCTCAACAGATCGGAGTTTATCTTTATCATCAAAGGAGAGGCTGAGATACTTTGTGATGATTCACTGGTAAATGCGAAAACAGGCGAAGGCATCATACTTCCGAAAGATGTGCTGCAGTCAGTAAAATCAACCGGAGAGGAAGATCTTTGTTATATAAATGTGGTCAGCCCCGGTTATTCTGCTGAATCAGAAGTTCTGGGAGAGGAATTATCCTGTCTTAATATAACCACCAAAAGTAATCCGGTAATAATTTCAAGTCCGACAAAAGGTATTGAGTGGGACATCGGCTCTGATATGATGATATATTCGATTGCAAATCCGGTTTTAATGCCTGATGTGAATATACCCTTTGAATACAGCATCGCCTATGCAGAAATTCTCCCCGGAGGAGTTGCGGAGGACAACTGCCTGAAAGGATTATCAGAGCTTATAGTAGTTATTGAAGGGAAGATTGAGGTTTATGCACCCGGAGGAGACCCTGTTCTGGTGTCATCCGGGAATGCGGCCTATATGCCGGCAAATCAGGAAAAAGGATACAGAAACCGCGGTGAGTCTGTTGCTAAAATCCTGAGCTTCACAGACCCTGCATGGACTCCGGAGATCTGGGAATCTGTGTGAGAGAAAAATCACTTTCACACCCTGCGAAGAGAACTAATAATACCCTAAATGAAAATAGTGAAAATACAGCAGAGAAGATTTCTGCAGATAAATAAGGTGAAATGATATGGGCAAAACAAAAACATGCCAGAGCTGCGGTATGCCGATGGCAAAGGAAAGCGACTTTGGTACTGAAAAAAACGGGTCAAAATCAGATGATTACTGCACATACTGCTACCAAAACGGTGCATTTACAGAACCAGTCATAACAATTGATGAGATGGCAGAGAAAGGAGGCGCCATTATGTCTCAGATGTACGGAATTCCCCATGAAAATGCCAAAAATTTTGCAAGGGAACAGCTAGGCTGCCTTAAAAGGTGGGCCGGACGGGAAATATTATTCTGTGAAAGCTGCGGGATGCCTCTTATGAGAGATGAGGACTGCGGAACAGAAAATGACGGCTCAAAAAGCACAAAGTACTGCATCCACTGTTACATGAACGGAAAGTTTACCGAACCAAATCTTACAAAAGATGCGGCTGTCGAAAAATATGCGCCAATGATGGCATCACATCTGAATATGCCGCTGGATAAGGCAAAGGAGATGGTGGCGCATTATATTTCGACTCTTCCAAGATGGCAAAAATAATCTCCAAAGATTTTTTCTTTTTTTTAAAATTTAAACCTGGATTACCACCTGTATTCTCTCTGTTTTTTTGCAATATCATCATAAGTCAGAAGTTCATATGAATGAAAACCGCCCTTGTCGTCAAACTCAACATCAAGCTTTAATTCCGCATCAAAGTTTTCGAATTCTGCTGATGCAGGATCAGATCCGTTCTGTATATAACCAAGTTTTAAGAGTTCCTTCTCTATTTCGGGAAATCTGTAAGTTGAGCATAATTCAAAGAGTTCTTCTGTCTTTTTCTTAACCTCTTCCTGCTGTTTTAAATCACACGACATAATTTTGTTTATAAAATCTACAGGAATAAATACCTGTGCATGACAAAAATTCTGTTAAGCTGTTACCTTAAAAAAGCGAATGCAGGATATTTTTGGATTATTTTTTGCTGAACCTGTTTTTTGCATCCATCTTCATCATATTAAGCTGAATCTGATATTTTGACCAGACACTGTCGAATACTATAAGTTTTTTTTCTGCGTTCCTTGTCAGGTTTGCAACCTGCTGAAATGCAGGGTCTCTTAACTTGTCAGGATTTCTCTCAACAAATTTTACAATCTGATAGAGGGCAGTTCTTATATCTCCCATTGCCGTGTGAATATTTTTGATATGAGAGCTGTTTTTCATGAACTCTTCATAGATAACACTGGCCTTCTGGCGCGAATCCTCGATTTCTGTAATATCGCTCATCACTGTTATCATATGGGTAACTTTGCCTTCGGTTTCAAGGGGAATGAAGCGAAACAGCATAAAAAGACGCTCCTTGTCTGTGCCGTATCTTTTTATCTGCTTCATCTCCTTTGCGTTTTTAAAAAGCTCTTCATATAAATTTACGTCTGCAATCTTTGAGAACTGGGGGATCTCATAAACCGGTCTTGATAACTGAAAACCGGTTATCGATATACGTTTTGCAAAAGAGGCAAATTTCTGATTGTAATGAGTGATTTCCATCTTGGTGTTTAAGACAAAAACGATCTCGTCCAGAGAGTTTAGAACCTTTGCAAATATCACATCAATGTTTTTTGAAGCGAATTCAACCTCTCCGGATTCTTTTTTGAATATGAGTATCTGCTCATCAAAATTATCCCCGTATGTCTTTAAAAAACCGGTAAATATGGATGCCCTCTGGGTAGTTCCGTCCGAGATTTTGATCAGGACATTTTCAGGCCAGATTTCAACCTCTTCCTCTCCCTTTTTTTCATCGGCGTTTGTATCGATAAAGCTGAGAAGCTTTTTTCCTATAAGTTCATTCCTGCCAAATCCGGTTAGAAACTCCATCTCCTTATTTGCTCTTGTTATAGCTCCCCTTTTATTGACTGTAATGGCGGGTGCAGGGACATCTGCAAGACCTGTTTCAATAGGGTCGACATTTGCAGAATTTCTGTTCCTGCGGGATTTTTCCTCTGCAATGTGTCTGTTTAAGGCAAGTGTAATTGATTTTATCAGTTCGTTCTCACCGAACGGCTTTATAAGAAATACCGGATTATTCAGTTTTTTAATCTGACTTAAAAGTTCTGTGTCATCATCTCCGATAATAAACAGAACCGGTATCCTGTAGTTTTCGATTATTTTTGAGGCGACCTTTATAGCATTGACACTTCCGGAGATTCCTATTTTTAATAATACAAGATCAGGTCTTTGTGAACCTGAATGCTGTATGGCATCAAGTACATCCACAACAATTCCGGATATCTCAAAGTTGTTCTCTCTAAGTGCTTTTTTAAGTCCGATTGCTTCCGAAACATCATCATTTACAATGAGTATTTTCTTTTCAGTCATCAGAATGCCCCATACATTTAATCCGGTTATAAGTTATTTTTACGAATAATGCCAGCTACAAAATGCAGAATTTCATCCCTATCTTTTTTTGCGTCTATTATTACAAAGCGCCGCGGGTCTTTTTCTGCAAGTTCAAGATAATTCTGCTGAACATTTTCAAGAACATTTTTACATTCAAAATGCTCGCTCTCTGTTCTTTCTCTCTTAATCCGGCCAAGTGAATCTTCAACAGGCACCACCAGAAGAAAGGTAATGTCGGGAACAATTGTCCATCCGTTGTGAATATCAAGAAGCCATTTTTTTGGATCCTGAATATGGCCTTTCAGCGTCTCTGACTGGTAGGCATATCTTGAATCGGTGTACCTGTCTGAAATTACCAGTTTGTCAGCATTTAGTGCGGGTCTTACCACGGTATCAAGATGTGCGGCATGGTCTGCGACAAACAGCAAAGCCTCAGCAACCGGGTTTATTCTCTCCTTTATTCCGCGTCTTACCTGCTCACCTATCCAGGTTGCTCCCGGTTCCCTTGTAAATACAGGGTTTAAGTCCTTTAACTCCTCTAAAAGTCCGTTTAAAAGTGTAGACTTGCCGCTTCCGTCTATTCCCTCTATTGTTACCAGCATACTTCTCCGTCCTGAAGCACTTTTAAGGGAATTCTGCCCTTATGAACCGCTGTTGCAATAATTGCCCCGTCATATCCGGCATCACAGAGTCTTTTTAGATCAGACATATCATTAACGCCTCCTCCATAGAGCAGTTTTCCCGGAAATACAGATCTTATTCCTTCTATGTCAAGTCCGCCCATACTGTCCTCTGCACCGACACTTGAGAGATTCATAACAATTCCGCCCTCAAAATCCCACTCTGCACATGCAGAAAAAGCCTCTTTTGGATCTCCGCCTGAGGGATAGGTTTTGTTGTCTTTTATTACAATACTGAAATATTCAAACGGGTAATCTTTCTGGTTTTTTGTGCATGTCTCAGTGCTTATGACATTTTTTATCCAGTCTTCAGCCATTGCATCCTGTGGCTTTGTTGCACCTCTGTTGAGAATTGCAGTTTCTGCATACCCCCTGCATGCCAGAATCTCCGAATCATTATCCCCGATCCCTTCAATTCTGTCAAGATCGGCAAGATAGATGTTTTTTGCACCCATCTCCTGTATGTATCTGCATGGGATGGTGGATTTTGCAATGCCCCAGTTTAGAGGTTTGTAATCCTGTCGCTGTCCCTTATAACCATGAACTACATTTCCATGCAAAATATCAACGGCCAGAAAAATTTTCATAAAGTCAAACACCGTTTCTCTTCTTCAGATATAGTATCATTAAAAGAATACTAATAATTTTATAAGTGTTCTGTCTGTTTTGTTTTAATTTAAAATAATTAATCAGATCTTTTCATATAATTTTTATAATCCTTGTTTGGGTTGTCAAAAACAGGCATATGCTGGTTTAATATAGATTTTGTGCGCATTTGTGCTCCAAAATCTTTCAAATAATGTTTGCCTTCTGATATGTTGAGATAAAAATCACTAATTATGTGAAATGACAAAAATAAACTATGGATTTGTTGGTTAGTCCGGCAGGCGTACAAGAAGCTAAATATGCGCTTTCCGCTGACATCATAGATGTAAAAAAGCCTTCGGAAGGTTCACTTGGAGCAAATTTCCCGTGGGTTATCTCAGAAATAAAAAGCATGACTGAAAAACCGGTCAGTGCTGCAATTGGTGATTACGATTTTCGTCCGGGCGGTGCATCGCAGGGGGCGTTCGGTGCGGCCTGCGCGGGTGCTGATTATGTAAAAGTCGGCCTTATGTTTGAGGGCGATGAAAATGCACTTGAATTTATAAAGTCTGTAACAAAGGCTGTCAAGTGGAAGTTTCCGGAAAAAACTGTTGTAATCGCATCATATGCTGATTATGATCGTGTAGATGCAATCTCTCCTTTTGATATGGCGCCTCTGGCTGCAAAGGCAGGCGCTGATATTGCGATGATTGACACTGCGGTAAAAGACGGCAAAGGTCTTTTTGATTTTTTAAATGAGGAAGAGCTCTTAAAATTCACAAATACCAACCGTGAACTCGGCCTTAAAACCGCGCTTGCAGGATCGCTGAAGTTTGAAGACCTTGATATCTTAAAAAGGATTGATCCTGAGATTATCGGTGTCCGCGGGATGGTCTGCGGCGGCGATAGAAGTGCGGTAATAAGAGAAGAGCTGGTGCAAAAAGCTATGACTATGGTCAGGTGAATTAGCTATATGTATACTGAAAAACTGGACATGCAGACGGGCTACACTTTTGATGATGTTTTGCTAATACCGGCCGCATCCTTTGTTGAACCCAGTGAGGCGAATGTCCATTCACGTTTTTCAAAGAATATCGAGCTTACAATTCCGCTTGTGTCCGCAGCTATGGATACTGTCACTGAATCAACGATGGCAATTGCTCTTGCACGCGCCGGAAGTATCGGTGTTCTTCACAGGAATATGACTGCGGAACGTGAGGTGGAAGAGATTCTTTTAGTCAAGCAGGCCGGAGATTTCATTGAGAGGGATGTTCTTACTGTGGATTCGGGCGCAACCGTCTCTGATGTTGACTATGTGATGAAAGAGAGAAATATCGGCGGACTTCCTGTGATGGAGGGTGAAAATATAATCGGAATAGTTTCCCGCCGTGATCTTCGTGGAATTCTGCCTTCACGCTCAGTTGAGAATATAAAGACAGTGATGACAAAAAGTCCGATAACTGTCAAGGAGTCCATAACTATTGAGGATGCCCTTGAGGTTATGTATGCAAATAAAGTAGAGCGCCTTCCTGTTGTAAGTGAAAAAAATAATCTGATCGGAATTATCACGATGCAGGACCTCCTGGAGAGGCAGCAGTATCCCAGTGCCAATCTTGATAAAGACGGAAATCTGCGTGTTGCAGCAGCCGTGGGTCCGTTTGATCTTCAGCGTGCAAAGATGCTGGATGAGGCGGGTTGCGATGCACTTATTGCAGACTGTGCACACGGGCATAATCTTAATGTTGTAAAATCAGTCAGAAAGATAAAAGAAAGTGTATCCTGTGATGTAATCGCCGGAAATATTGCAACAGGCGAGGCTGCAGAAGAGCTTGCAGATTTTGTGGATGGTCTTAAGGTTGGAATCGGTCCCGGATCGATATGTACAACAAGAGTCGTTGCCGGAGTTGGCGTTCCGCAGCTTACTGCAATCACATCGGTTGCATCTGTTGCGGGCAAGTATAATGTCCCTGTTATTGCAGACGGGGGTATAAGATACAGCGGAGATATTGCAAAGGCAATAGCTGCAGGTGCTGATTCTGTTATGATGGGCAGTCTTTTCGCAGGAACAGACGAGGCTCCCGGCAGGGTTATTGCAATAAAAGGGCGCCGTTACAAACAGTACCGTGGTATGGGATCTCTGGGTGTCATGACAGGCGGGCAGTCCAGTGACCGCTACTTCCAGAAGAATATCGGCCAGAATAAGTATGTTCCCGAGGGTATTGAGGGTGCAACACCATATGTCGGTTCTGTATCCGATATGATATATCAGTTAATCGGCGGTCTTAAATCTGCTATGGGATACACCGGTTCTGCAACTATTCAGGAAATGAAGGAGAAGAGCCGTTTTATCCGGATTACGTCTGCAGGTCAGGTGGAAAGTCATCCGCATGATATTCTTATAACTGATGAAGCGCCTAATTACAGGTTATCAACATAAATAAATTTTTATATTATCTATACTTACCTTTGGTGCATATATGATGGAGGGTGATGATGTATCCCGCCTCCTCGACATTCTTGGCAACAAAAACCGCCGGAGAATAATACAGCTTTTGAGGCAAAAACCCTGTTTTGTAACAGAAATGTCCGACAGGCTCATGATAAGTCCAAAGGCTGTAATCGAGCATCTCCAGATGATGGAGAGGGAGAATATTCTGGAATATAGAAGTGATATCAACAGAAGGAAGTATTACTATCTTTCAAGGGATTTTCGGGTCATGATAGATCTTGAAAATGTAAAAACTTCTATCTCTTCAGAAGCCTTGCAGCAGACTGATATTTTCGGGCGCACACAGGAAAGAATAAGAATAATACGCACTCTTATGGATTCCAGGGAGAATCTTCTTTCTGATCTTGAATATCTTGAAAGGGATATCAACAAAAAAATACGGGAATTAAAAACCTCCTGCAAAGGAATATTAGACAGTGAGACAGAGATAAACTTAGTACTTGCACTTGCAAGTTATGAAATGAATATTGATGATCTTGAGGAGCTTACAGAAGTTCCCCGGGCAGAACTTACCGATGTTTTAGAAGGACTTGCGGTTAAGGGTATCGTGAAGAGAACAGGCAACCTGTACGGGGTGTGTGATATATATGGCAAATGAACCCAACGATGACGTATTCAGAAACCTTGCAAAAGTGATGGAAGAGATAATAAGCAGTCTCCCGCTTGATGAAAATGCACGTTTTGTAGGGTGCACTATAATATCAGGCCATGGTGAAGAGCCCAGGATATTCCAGCTGGATGAATCGGCAATACCGGAGAGAAAAGAGCTGGAATTTGAGGTTATTGAAGGGCCTGATAAGGTTTACATAACAGCAGAAATGCCATCAGATGTAAAAACGATGCCCAATGTCGATGTCCAGCCGGAAATGGTACGCATCTGCGTTGATGACAATGAAAAAACAATAAAACTTCCCTGTATGGTTTATGCAGGTCAGAGCAGTCTGAAGATCACAAACGGTGTTCTTGATATCGTTTGTGACAAACTGATTCAGCCTGTTTAGGGATAATATCGGTTTTTTTTGAAAAAGGTGCATGAAATCTCTTTTTCATACACTTTTTGCTACTAACAATTAAATAAAGCCTGATTAAATTAAAAATTTCTCAGATGCTTACAATTACAGAAATTTATAATAACTGCGGATATGATTCCTCACTGAAAACAGATTTTGGGTTCTCGTGCTTTATTGAAGAGGCCGGGCTTTTATTCGATACGGGGGCTAAAAAAGAAATTCTGCTTGAGAATCTCTCTTCTCTTAATATCTCAAAAGATGATATCAGGGCCGTATTTCTTTCGCATGATCACTGGGATCATAATGGGGGGCTCTCTTTAATTGAAGAATTAAATTATCCTCCTGTTTCTTTTGCTCTGGATTCTTTTTCAGAAAAGACACGGAATATGCTTTTGGAGAATACAGATTATCACATTGTCTCCGGCTGGGAGGAAATTTTGCCAGGTATCTTCTCAACAGGGCCTCTTGGTGATGATATAATAGAGCAGTCTGTTGCTGTAAAGACTGGCGAAGGCTTTGTTGTAATTTCCGGGTGCTCTCATCCTCATATCTGCAATGTTCTTCAGTCTGTAAGGGAGAGAGGCCGGGTTTTTGGACTTATCGGAGGTCTCCATGATATATCTGATTCAGATCTCAGTTCTCTTTTTGGGATCTCTTATCTTGCACCTTCACACTGCACGAAGAGACTTTCTGATATTAAATCGTCATATCCCGGGAGTTTCGTTGAGGCAGGTGCCGGCTTTTCGCACAGGTTTTTTTGATGCATGCAGATATGCCAACAGATTTAATCAAAAAAGCATCACCATAGTAATGGATATTTAAATGCATTCGACAATAGGATTTAAAGAGAGAAGATATATCGAAGAATTAAGGATTGTTACCAAATCAACAGCTCTTGACTGTATTATTGATGATACTTATGATCGTGTTGTATACGTTATAAAAAAAGGCGATATGGGATTTGCAATAGGAAAGGACGGGGGGAATATTAAAAAACTTCAGAGGGTTCTTGGTAAAAGAGTTGAGATGGTTGAGGAATGCAGTGATCTTAAGGGTTTTATTGAGAATATTTTGAAGCCTGCCGGCGTTCGTGATATCGTTGCAGATGAGGAATCCCAAAAACTCAATATTTATGTTATGAGCAGATCAGATCTTGGAATAGCAATTGGAAAAGGCGGATGTAATGTTGAAAAATGCCGTATTTTAGTTCAGCGATATTTTAGAAAAGAGATTGGGGAGATAATTCTTCCTGAAGGATGTGACAACTGATGGATACATTTGTTTTTGAGAAATTGTGGGAGACAATATGTTCCCGGATGGAAAATCCTCCTGAAAAGAGCTATGTTGTTGATATACTGACGCACCGTAAGGGAATTGACAAGGCGCTTGAGAAGGTTGGTGAAGAGGCGACTGAGTTTATTCTTGCTGCCAAGAATGATGATTATGATCAGAAGGTGTATGAGGCAGCAGACTTAATCTTTCATCTCATGCTTGCTCTTCGCGGCTGTGAAGTTGATTTTTCCGACGTTATTGCCGAGCTTGAGAGAAGACACCGATAGTTTTTATTTTAAATTATTTTTCTGATTTTTTTTTAAACGGCTATTTGCAAATGGCAGTAATATGTATGGTTTTCTCATTTTGCATTTGATGAGAAGTGAAAAGACTGCCTGCCTTCAGGTTTGAATCACTGGTGCAATTTATTGGTCTTTTTCCCCATCGTTTTGCGCGTCTGTTCAAAAAAGTGTCATGCGGGGCTGTTCTGGCTCT
>JAFGWE010000043.1 GCA_016937345.1 Methanomicrobiaceae archaeon | reverse complement strand
GCCTGTGGTAAACAAAATTACCGTTGGACACGTTCATATGTCCGGATGTACCGGATGTCTTGTCTCCCTTGCAGATAACTACGAGGGACTCTTCAAGATTCTGGATGACTATGCAGACCTCGTCTACTGTCTGACACTTGCAGACGTAAGACACATCCCAGAAATGGATGTTGCTCTTGTAGAAGGTTCAGTATGTCTCCAGGATGAATGTTCTGTCAGAGAAATTAAAGAAACCAGGGAGAAGGCAAAAGTTGTTGTCGCCCTTGGTGGATGTGCAGCATATGGAAACATCACAAGATTCTGCCGTGGCGGTCAGTGGAACCAGCCCCAGCATGAGTCATTTGTGCCAATCGGCGAAGTTATTGATGTAGATGTATTTCTGCCATCATGCCCGCCGGGAGCAGAGGCCATCAGAAACGTTTGTGTTATGGCATACCTGCTCTTACAGGGCAATGATGACCAGAAGGCACTTGCAGCAGCATACTTAAAGCCGCTCATGGACCTTGCAAAACGTGGAAATGAAGCCTGTGGCTGTGACTTAATGTATGATGTCATAAACCAGGGTCTCTGTATGGGATGCGGTACATGCGCAGCAGCATGCCCTGTACGTGCAATCTCAATTGAATATGGAAGGCCAAACATTGACCGTGACATGTGCATTAAATGTGGTGCATGCTACGCACAGTGCCCACGTACCTCATTCAGCTTCGATGTAATGAACCAGTTTGAAGGTATCATGGAAGCTATCGATGGTGCAATGGGTAAGGGAGGTCAGTAAAATGGTACTCGGAAATTATAAGACAGCAGTCTCTGCACGTGCAGCAGATGCAGAAATTCTTAAATGCTCCCAGGACGGAGGAATTGTAACACAGCTCTTTGCATATGCTCTCGAAGAGGGTATAATTGATGGAGCAATTGTTGCAGGACCCGGAGCAGAACCCTGGAAACCTGAGCCTGTTGTAGCAACAACAAAGGCAGAGCTTCTTGCAGCACGCGGTACCAAATACACAATAAGCCCGAACATGATGCTCATCAAAGAGGCAACACGTTCATACGGTCTTGACAAGGTTGGTATTGTAGGAACCCCATGCCAGATGCAGGCCTTAAGAAAAGCACAGCTCTATCCAATTGCAATGCGTGGAGTTCCTGACAAGATTGCACTCGCAATCGGTATCTTCTGCATGGAAAACTTCCCATACATGGGTCTTGAGACAATTGTGGAAGACCACTGCCAGACAAAGATGGAATCCGCAGTTAAGATGGATATCGGAAAGGGCAAGTTCTCAGTATACACCGAGCGTGGAGCACTTTCACAGATCCCACTCGGCGCAACACACAAATACGAACAGCCCGGATGCCACGTATGTCTTGACTACGTAGCAAACCTTGCTGATGTATCAACAGGTTCTGTTGGCAGCCCTGACGGATGGAGCACAGTCTTTGTCCGCACAAAGAAGGGAGACGATGTCTGGTCTAAGGCAGTCAAAGCAGGCTACTTCGAGACAAAGGACATTGCAAGCGTTAAGCCCGGCCTTGACCTTGTCACAAAGCTTGCAACAGGCAAGATCGACAAGAACAAGAAGACACTCGAAGGTCGTGCAACCTTTGGTGTCGGAAAGGGTCTTCGCAACCCATACATCTAATTTTTTTTTGGCAGTATCTCTTCTTTTCGTTCATTCGTCTTAAAATCAAAAATATAAGTATTATTTTGTATAAGCTGTTTTATCTTCAAAAAAACGGTTCAGCATACTGATTGCAAAAATTAGTGGCAAATGACCTTTTAATATGTAAAAAAGCCTTTGAATCTCAAAAAATACTCATTACAAAAATTCAATAGGATAGATTTATTTTGAATATTGAATAAGTAACTGTATTAAAAATACGGCAGGTAGTTTTTATGGCATTAATACTGGTAACTGACGATTCCTTTTTTCAAAGGAAGATTATTACATCTGTTCTCGCCGAAGAAGGCCATGATTTGATGGAGGCAACCAACGGTAGAGAGGCTCTCTTAATTGCGGAGAGAAAAAATCCTGATCTAATCCTACTTGATCTTTTAATGCCCGATATGGATGGTTTTCAGTTCCTCGAGGCAGCAAGGGAGAAAAAAATATCTGCACCTGTTATAGTTCTTACTTCTGATATACAGGACACTACAAAGGGCATGTGCCTTAAACTCGGTGCAGCGGGTTTTGTAAATAAACCTGTTGAAAAGGAAAAACTCCTTCCGGTAATAAATCGGGTTTTATCGGAATAGAGGTGATTTCAAATGCCGGAAGATATAAAAAGTGAAGATATTGATGCGATAAAGGAGATTTTGAATATTGGAATCGGCCGCTCTGCCCAGATGTTAAACTGCTTCACAAAATCCCATATAACACTCAGTATACCAGAAGTAAGGATTTTTGATACAGAAAATCTCAAAAAAGGTAATGAAAAATACCTTGATGAGGAATCCGCAGCCGTAAGGCTTGAATTTATGGGGATCTTTTCAGGTATAACAGCAGTTGCTTTTCCAAAGGACAGTGTGGCAAAACTTGTTATGGCAATGACAGGTGAGGCGGCCGGAACCCCTGAACTTGACAGTCTGAGGATTGAGACCTTAAAAGAGGTTGGAAATATAATTATAAACGGTGTGATGGGATCTATTAGCAATATCCTAAAGACACACCTGAATTATGCCATCCCATACTATGAAGAGGGATCGATAATTGATATGATAAAAGCCGAGAAAAAAATATATGACAATAAGGTTTTAATGGCGATGGCCTGCTTTACGATAAAGGATCTGAATGTTGAGGGCAATATATTCATGCTGCTTGAATTAGGCTCACTTGAGATACTTATTGAAAATATTAACAAAATATAGACGAATAGCAATTTGATTTATCTGAGATGTTTATATGACTGCTGAAGAGTATTTCAAAATCACTGAGCTTTTTCCTGTAGGCGTATGCGTAATAGATAGTGATTATAGAATTATATTCTGGAACAGGCTTCTTGAGGACTGGAGCGGGAAAAGATTAAAAGAGATACAATTCCGTTCGCTTTTTGAGTTGTATCCGCATCTCTCCGAAATAATGTATTCTCAGCGAATAGCAGATGTTTTAAAAGGAGGTCCGCCTGCAATATTCACTTCCCAGCTTCATAATTCAGTTATTCCCCTGTTACTGGCATCAGGCGAGCCACGCATACAGACAACCACAATTCTTCCTTTCAGGATGGGTGATGAATCTGTTGCTGTTATGGTTATTGAGGATCTCTCTGAACTTAAAAAAGAGGTGCTGGCATACCGTAAAATGAAGGATAGTGCAATTATTGCTCTCAATGAGAGAATTGAGGCTGAAAAAGAGGTAATCCGGGCAAACGATGAGGCGAATCTTTACCTTGATATAATGTCGCACGATATTGCAAACATCAATATGCTTGTATCCGGCTACTCAGCGTTATTAGAAGAATCACCTGACAAAATGGTCTCTACTTATTCCAAAAGAATCTCTATTGCAGCCTCCCGTAGTTCGGATATAATAAATTCAGTCTCAACCATCAGAAAACTGATGGAAAAAAAAGCCCCCCTTGAGCCAATGTCGTTAAAAGATGTTGTATTGAGCGGTGTTTCTCAGTATGGGGCTATAAATCTTGAAATGTTTGATGGGGATTTTACTGTTATGGCAGATGATCTTCTGCCGGAGATATTTGTAAATCTTGTAGGAAACAGCCTTAAATATGGTGAAAAAGACATCCGGATTTCCATAACTGCCAAATCTGCTGAAGATATCATATCTGTATGTGTTTCTGACAATGGTCCCGGGATTTCTGATGAAATAAAACCTGAAGTTTTTGAGCGATTTAAACGCGGAAAGGGCCGGGCAGAGGCGGGTTCCGGACTCGGACTCTACATTGTCAAAATGCTTGCAGAAAGGTACGGCGGTGAAATAAATATAAAAGACAGTTATCCGGGAAGAAAAATGCCCGGTCTGACGATCTGTTTCACTCTTAAAAAAGGATAATTTTTTAGAAAATACTTACCTGAAAACTTTGACTGCAAATACGGGTGTGTCAATCAGCATATCAAAGTCTATTACATCAGTCCATTTTTCCTTCTCAAAGATGCTCACAAAGCATATGCCTACAGTTTTAACAGGATATCTGGAGACCGTCTTTTTTGCTTCCTCAGCTGTAACAGGAACATTTTCCATCGAAAGACCTCCCATTAGGACTGTGATTGCAGGATCGATTTTTTCAGGCGCTTTGTCTGCCTGTGCACCAATATTGTCCACTATCTTTATTGTGACCGCCTTTTCTTCGTTTAAGAATGGAACAAAGACGATTTCCACAGGGAGGCTTCGAATTGCATATGCAATCAGCTCAACAAAAGGCGTACATGTGCCGGGACATCCGTAGAAGACAATCTGACTGTTTTTTGGTAGATTTGCCTCCTCTACATATTTCTTAAACGGTCTTAATATTCCCGAAACGCCACTCAGATTCTCAACTTCTTTCATATTTAAAAATAACACTTTTATTAATTAAAAATATTTATCAAAAATATGCCGGTAAAACTTACAAAAAATGTTTATGAAACCATGGTTTCAGAAACGTTTTTTTAGAATTTTGTATCGCATACCAGTACCTCTTTTTTAAACAGCCAGTTTCTGAAAATTATCGGGGTCAGAATTGTTGTAATAAGACTCATTAAAACAATTGCTGCATATACCTCCTGGCCGATAAGCCCCATTGTCAGTCCCATCAAAGCAACAATCATTGCAACCTCACCCCTGGGAGACATTCCAAAACCTATTGCAAGTGAATCTCTGCCTGAATATCCCAGAATTTTTGCAGGAATGCTACATCCTATCAGTTTTGTTATGACTGCTGCTATTGTAAGAATTATAAGGAATACAACCGCTGCCTTTGTCAGATACGAGATGTCAACAAGGATTCCCAAGGATACAAAGAAAATTGATCCGAATATAATGTAGAGGTACTCGGCACCTTCTTCTATGTTATGGCTGTGCTCAAGATTTAAGCCGTTAAATGAAACACCAGCTATAAATGCCCCGATAATAGCGGAAATTCCTACATATTCCGATAATGTCGCAAATAAAAATGCTATCATTACAACAAAAATAAAGACAAATTCCGGATTCTTTTTTGCTAATCGTGTATTATCAATCCTCTGTATCCATTTGGAAATAATGAATATTCCGGCAGCACCAGCAATTATTAAAAATCCTACCTGTTTTAATATCGTTAAGGCAATTCCTGTAAATGAAAAAGTTCCTGATGCAACATCGGCTGTTATTGATAAAGCCAGAAGGCTTAGTACATCATCAATTACGGCAGCACCAATAATTGCCTTGGCAACATCTGTTTCCAGCAGACACATTTCACGAAGAACATTTGCTGTAATTGCAATACTTGTTGCAGTAAGGGCAGTTCCTATAAATAAAGAGCTTATGAAGTTGTACCCGAATAGTACTGCCAGAAGATATCCGCATATCCATGGGACAATTACTCCTGAAAGTCCGATAATTCCAAATTTTATGCTACTTAACTCTTTTAAGCTGAACTCAAAACCTATAACAAACATAAGAATCACGGCGCCGAGTGCCGCAATGCTTGAAACAAAGTCGGTATATGTGATAAGGCCAAGAAAACTTGGACCTACAAGAAGTCCTATCAATATTTCACCTACAACTGCAGACTGGTTTATTCGCGATGCAAGGAGGTAGCCTCCCAGAGCAACAAATAAAAGCAGACTCATTTGAAATTCTATTGAGGAAAAAACTTCTATACTCATAATTTTTTATTATTAATTGCACAGGTATTTTGTTTTACCGCATTAAATGAGAGGATTATAATATGCTAGCACGATATTTTTATTGCTTTAAGGAGATTAATTCTATAATAATCCATATTAGTTTCGGCTGAAATAATAATCCGGTTCATGTTTTACATGAAAATTTGAATGTAATTCACATGATAACCCTGTATTTTATAAAATTTGATGAATGTTTTGAAATAAAATGGCTGAATATAACTAAAAAAAGTGTTGTTTACATGAAAAAAACCGAAGCTTTTACAGGTCTTGAGGCAGGTCTTGTCCTTATTGCATTTGTTGTAGTTGCATCTGTATTTTCATATGTTATTTTAAGCGCCGGATTTTTTTCGATTCAGAAATCACAGTCTGTAATTTATTCTGCTGTTGAACAGGGTTCATCAACAATGATTCTTGGCAATGACATAATCGGGATTAAAAATCAAACGACCGGAAAGATAGACCTGATAAGACTCTCTTTAGGAAGTCCCTACGCTTTGGTTTCGATTGACCTGAGTAAGGTCTCAATAATTTTTGCGACAAGTGAGATTGTAAAAAAGATTGAAAAAGCAGATCCTCTTTATGGTGTGGATGACCCTCTGCCTGGTTCATGGAGGATAATCAGAAACGATGGCAGTGAAGGTTCAAAAACCACCCTTGAGTCCGGGGACTATGTGGCGATAATGATACACATTCCTGATGATATCCAGATTGGGCCCGGAGAAAAATTCCGGGTGAGTATTCTTCCTCCCCTTGGTGCTCCTTTATCTGCCGACAGAATAGCCCCTAAAAGTATTGACAGTACTGTGATTTTAAACTAAAAAATTCAAATTTTTTTCATATAATAAAAGAGATATATAGACCTTTTAAAAAAAATATTTTAACAAAAAAGTTCATGAAATTATATTTCATGCACTGTTTCATGTAAGTTACGAAGTAAATTTCATGTAAAATTCAGATATAATTTTTTATTGCAATAAGGCCGAATATAAGTGATACGATTAAACTTACTACCGCAATCTGCATGGAGCCGTCATTTCGTTTGTAAATTCGGTTAAGCTCTCCGTCTCTTGATTTAATCAGTCTGGAGAGCTCTTTTAATTTTTCACTGATGTGTTCCGTGTCATTTCTCTCCATAAATATTGTGATGTCGTTAAGGATGTTTCTCTCCAGCGGCGGGAGATCAGAAAAAGGCTTTTGAATGTCATTCTCTGAAATAATTTTGTCAAGAATCTTTTTCCATTCCAAAATCTCTGCTTCTGTTGTTGACTGCGGAATTATCTTTTCATCTCTTGATATGAGTGCAATCAGATACTCTCTAAGGTATCTTGAAAGTCCGTAGCGGTAGTTTAAGTCCTCATCGCTGAGTCCGGCCCTTGCCTCATAGATATTTAGTATATCCTCAAGCGACTCTATTGATTCAAGCTGAAAACCTTCTGTGAGGTTTCTGAAGAATCTTACCTTGAATTTTTTCTCTTCTCTGATGTCATCCCTGTCACGTACTCGTCCCGATTTTTGTTTTTTCACAGCTAAAAGGGCTGCTATCATTATTATAAGGTATAATAAAAAAATCGCGGAAAGCAATATCTGAGGTGTTAATGAAAAATTCATAGCTTAAAATCTCCTGATAATTTCTGTGAAATACTTTTTTTTATCTGTTTTTGCAACAGGCAATAATTGTCTCTTAGTTTTTGTTCAAGGGCTTTATTAATCTTAATTATATTTGTCCGTTGAAGTGGTGTTTTTTCAATATAATTCCCGGGAATTTTAAGTTTTAATTGTGTAGGGATATATTCTGAGTATTCCGGCTCCAAACCAAAATCATTTAATAATAGCTTCTATATCTTCTTTATATGTGTGATTTGCATTGAAAATGCCTTTCATATTATTAAGATAGCTTGTTAGTCGAAGAAATGGTGATTATTATGGACTGGTTAGGAACAATTGCACTATTAATTGGAATAATTCTTATTATTCTTGGTATAGGGATGACATTTTCAATAGAACTTATTACAATGATTATGGACAAATTTCTTGGTCTTATTGCGATAGTATTCGGCCTGATTCTTGTAATCGGCGGATCTATGATAGTCCGTGAGGAATAATTTTTTTAGATTATTTTAATTTATTTATGAGAAAGAGTTAGAATGTGGCAGGGTATAAAGCAAACAAAAATATAATGTAATTGTTAAAGTATTTTTAGAAATTTTTATGGGATAATTTTTGGATATACAATAACAGAGAGGATTTTTAAGTGATCAGAGTTTTGCATGTTGATGATGAGCCTTCACTTGTTGAGATAACAAAAGTCTATCTCCAGAAAATAGGTGATTTTGAGGTAACAACTTCTCTTTCAGCTGCTGATGCGCTAAATCTTCTAAAAACCAATACTTATGATGCGATTGTTTCTGATTATGAGATGCCCGGCATGGATGGTATTGAATTTTTAAAGAAACTTCGTGAATTAAATAATTTAACTCCCTTTATCATCTTCAGCGGAAGAGGGAGAGAGGATGTCTTAATTGATGCTATAAACAACGGCGCTGATTTTTATCTTCAGAAGGGAGGCAAGCCGAAGGCACAGTTTGCCGAACTAAAAAATATGATTTTTCAGTCGGTAATGAGAAAGAATGCTGAAAATGCCCTTCGTGACAGTGAAGAGCGCTATCGTGCGGTTGTTGAAAGCCAGACCGAGTTAATATGCAGGTTTCTCCCCGACGGTACAATAAAATTTGCCAATAATGCCTTCTGCCGGTATTATGGCGTTGAATATGACGATTTGGTCGGGAAAAAGTTCAGCCCTGATTTGCCTGTGGAATATAAACCGTTAGTAATGAGGCACCTTAAAGGGCTATCTCCGGAAAATCCACTGGGTGACATTGAGCATCCTATTATAATGCCTGACGGTGAGGTTCGGTGGCAAAACTGGATTGACCGGGCTTTTTTTGATGATAAAGGCAATGTTATTGAGTATCAGTCTGTCGGAAGGGATGTGACCGCTGAAAAGCTTATGCATCAGTACCTTCAGGAGAAGGTGAATTATGTACAGGCGCTGATGGACACAATACCCGCGCCTGTCTTTTACAGGGACACCCGTGGTATCTATTATGACTGCAACCGTGCCTTTGAAGATCTGGTGAATCTTCCAAAAGAGAAGATTATTGGCAAGAATATACATGATTTTTTCAGAAAAGAGCTTGCTGATCTTTACGCCAGAAAAGATAAGGAGATTATTGATAATCCGCACCTTCAGCAGTATGAAAGTGAAATAAATAACTCCAAAGGCGAGATAATAGATGTACTTTTCTCTAAAACAGCCCGTTTCCGTGCTGACTGGACTGTTGACGGGATTGTTGGTGTAATTGTTGATATAAGTGAAAGAAAAAAGATGGAAAAAGAGCTTATCGAAGAGGTAAACTTTGTCCAGGCAATAAAGGATACGATACCTGCGCCGTTTTTTTACAGGGATAAGGAAGGTATATACTACGACTGCAACCGTGCCTTTGAAGAGCTTGTCGGCCTTACAAAAGAGGAAATCCTGGGGAAGAGAATCCATGACTTCTTTGATAAGGAGCTTGCCGATGTATATTCAAGAAAAGATAAGGAGATCATTGAAAATCCTCATGTCCAGCAGTATGAGTATGCAATCAACAATTCCAAAGGCGAGATAATTGATGTTCTCTTCTCAAAGACTGCTCTTTTTGCCGCCGACGGGTCTGTTGCGGGCATTGTCGGTGTGATCCTTGATATAAGTGACAGAAAAAGGATGGAGGTGGCTCTTCGTGAAAATGAAGAGAAATTCAGGACACTTGCAGACTACACATATGACTGGGAATCCTGGATTGGCTCTGATGGCAGGTTTATTTATATCTCCCCATCATGCAGTAAGATTACCGGTTATGATGTGAAAGAATTCATGTCAGATCCTTTTGGAATGCTTGAAAGGCTTGTTCATCCAGAAGATCAGAAGATGGTCATTGACCATTACAGAACTATAAATGAGGAAAACCGGGATGTGGCACATTTTGATTTCAGGATAATAACAGCTTCAGGTGAGGAGAGATGGCTTTCCCACTACTGTCAGCCTGTTTATCATGACGATGGCAGATGGGCCGGACGGCGTGAGACCAAGAGGGATATTACTCTCAGGAAGATGTATGAGAAGAAGCTTTCAAAGGTGAATGAAAAATTAAATCTGCTCTCAAATGTTACCCGTCATGATGTCTTAAACCAGGTGACAGCACTTACCGGATACCTTGAGCTTACAAGAGAACTGTCAGAAGAGGATCCTGCTCTTTCAGATATTGTCGGCAAGATGGATATGATAGCGAATACAATTCAGCATCAGATCTCGTTCACAGGCGATTATCAGGATATTGGTATTTATTCTCCCTCGTGGCAGAATCTTGGTGATGCTGTTAATTTCTCTGTATTTCTTCTGGATGTGAATAAATTATCCGTGGATGTGAATATTGATCCTCATCTTGATGTCTATGCCGATCCCCTTTTAAATAAGGTTTTTTATAATTTCATTGACAATTCCCTCCGTCATGGGGGTCAGAAACTCTCTTCAATCCGTTTTTCAGTTGTAAAAAATGATGAAAGTTTAACTATTATCTATGAGGATGACGGAGTAGGAATTCCTGTTGAAAATAAGGAAAAAATCTTTTTGAAGGGTTTCGGGAAGAACACAGGTTACGGACTGTTTCTTATCAGCTATATTCTTTCCATCACCGGAATGAGCATTAAAGAGTGTGGAATTCCCGGTAAGGGTGTCAGATTTGAGATAAGAGTTCCTGAAGGCCGGTTTCACTTTGCCTGAATAAAAAAGTAAAAAATTTTCTGCTTTTTTTATTTTAAGATAAAATTACTGCTCTTTTCTTTTTTAATCCCGGATGCCGCGGCATTGTATGATTCAATTCTTTGAATGTTTTTATTGCTTATTATTTCCAATTAATATAACATGAATTTGCAGGAACTCAGATTCGGAACTGAGCTTATAAAGAGAGGATTTGCATCCATGCAGAAAGGCGGAGTTATTATGGATGTAGTAAATGCAGAACAGGCACGCATTGCAGAATCCGCAGGTGCAGTTGCTGTTATGGCTCTTGAAAGAGTTCCGGCTGATATAAGGAAAGCAGGCGGCGTTGCAAGGATGGCTGATGTTTCAATAATTGAGGATATTATTGATGCTGTGTCAATCCCTGTAATGGGCAAGGCAAGAATTGGTCATTTTGTTGAGGCGCAGGTTTTAGAGGCTGTCGGTGTTGATATGATAGATGAGAGTGAGGTCCTAACCCCTGCCGATGAGGAATATCATATTGAAAAGACAAAGTTTACTGTTCCTTTTGTATGCGGTGCAAGAAATCTTGGAGAGGCATGCAGACGTATCAGTGAGGGTGCGGCTATGATAAGAACCAAAGGAGAGGCCGGCACAGGAAATGTTGTGGAGGCTGTCCGTCATATGAGATCAATATCAGGTTCAATCCGTATGCTTGAGGGAATGGATGATATTGAGATAGCAGCCTATGCCCGAAAAATCGAGGCTCCTTTTGATATTGTAAAGGAATGTGCAAAAATGCAGCGCCTTCCTGTTGTAAATTTCTCGGCAGGAGGTATTGCAACGCCTTCTGATGCGGCAATGATGATGCAGCTCGGATGCGACGGTGTATTTGTGGGCTCAGGTATTTTTAAGTCCCAGACTCCCGAGAAGATGGCGGTTGCAATAGTTGAGGCAGTAAACAACTTCAATGATCCTTTGGTTATCGCAAAGGTAAGCAGAAACCTTGGAGACGCTATGCCCGGACTTGATGTCCACACCTTAAAGGAAGATGAGGTGCTCTCGGTCCGTGGAAATTAGAATAGGTGTTCTTGCTCTGCAGGGCGATGTCTCAGAGCACATCCGCTCTTTTGAAAATGCCCTCTTTTCACTTGGGCTCTCTGAGGGTTCAAGCGTTTTTTCTTTAAGGCACAAGGAAGAGATTGGGGGATGTAGTGCAATTGCAATCCCCGGCGGAGAGTCCACAACAATATCCCGGCTTATTGATAAAAATGATATGAGGGAGGCTCTTATAAATTTCCAGGGCGGTTTTTTTGTCACCTGTGCCGGGATGGTTGTCACTGCGGCATCTGTTGACGATTGCAGGGTAAAGCCTCTTGGCATTATTGATATTGATGTTTCCAGGAATGCATTTGGAAGGCAAAAAGATTCATTTGAGGTGCCGCTTGAGATTTCAGGCCTGGATAAGCCTTTTTATGCCGTGTTCATAAGAGCGCCGGTTGTAAAGAGCACAGGCCCCGGCGTTGAAATTCTCGCAGCGACAGATTCCGGAGTTGTTGCGGTACGTGACGGGAAGCATATGGCTTTTTCTTTTCATCCTGAGCTTACATCGGATTTCAGACTGCATGAGATGTTTCTGAAAAATCTTTT
>JAFGWE010000042.1 GCA_016937345.1 Methanomicrobiaceae archaeon | reverse complement strand
TTTCGATTTCAATGGATTATTTTACACCAGATGTGGGACCTGCGATAAGATCTGTCCAACAAGTTGAAGAGTCGTTGGACAACCTCCTATTAAAGTATCTGGTGCAATAACTAATATTAAGCAGTATGATTTTCAAATTAAGGCTTATGGAAATATAAATCCGCAGGATATATTCGTTATTTTGGAATGTATAAAGGTGAAAGAATATGCAGAGTGATACTGTCAGCAGCAAAATTCAGGACAGAAAAAAAGAGGATTCTGTTATCCGAAAGGTTGCAGTTTATTCACTTTTTGTCAATACTTTTCTTGTAATAGCAAAACTCTATCTTGCCGGTGTTTCCGGAAGTCTTTCACTTGAGGCGGATGCAATAAATTCTTTTATAGATATTTTTGTATCTTTTGCACTTCTTATCGGAATATGGCTGTCCTCTCTGAAGAGCAGAAACTTTCCCTATGGTCTTTATAAAATTGAGAATATTGTATCAATATTAATTGCCTTTCTTGTCTTTTTAACAGCCTGGGAGGTTTTTATTCAGGCAGTCTCTGAAAAGGCCACAGATCTTACTCTTAACGGATGGGTTTTATCTGCGGTTTTATTGCTTGCTTTTGTCCCGTATCTTCTCGGCACTTATGAGGTGAGAATGGGTAATAAATACAAGTCTCCTGGGTTAATTGCAGACGGCAGGCAGCACAGGGTGGATGTTTTATCAACACTTGTTGTTTTCTTTGCCCTCTTTGCCCAGTACCTTGGGTTTTTTTTGGACAGCATCGGTGCAATAATAGTGGCAGGTTTTATTGCATATTCCGGATGGGATATACTAAAAGACAGTATGAAGACCCTTCTTGATGCTTCAATCGATTACAAAACACGTGATCTGATAAAATCCGCAATAATTTCAGATCCAATGGTGATCTGCATAAAAGAACTCAATGCAAGGAATTCAGGAAGATACATCTTTGTTGAGGCTACTGTAAAGATGAAAAAAAATGAACTTTTTAGAGCTCATCTTGCCAGTGAAAGGATTGAATCAAAGATTTATGAACTTGTGCCCAATGTTGAAAGAGTAATCATTCACTATGAACCTACGGAAAAAAAAGGAATCCGCTATGCGGTTCCTTTAAAAGACTCGGAGGGGAATATCAGTCTTCATTTTGGGGAATCACCATATTTTGCACTTTTGGATTTCAGTTTAAAAGATGCAAAACTCGTGCAAAAACAAATATTGCAGAATCCCTCCATTGGAATGGAGAAGCAGAAAGGGATCCGCTCTGCAGAATTTTTGCTGGAATATAAACCCGATGCAGTAATTTCAGGGAAAAAACTTACAGGAAAATCTGCAGAATATGTCTTTGAATCAGCAGGCATCCTTGTAAAGGTTACAGATGAGGAAGACATCAGGGAGCTTATTAAAAAAATTGAGACTGATCTGAAAAATAATTCGGTTATAAATGAACTTTAACTGGTTTATAATAAAAAATAAAAAATCCGGATTTAATGTAAGAATTTTTTTAGTTGCATATTTCTTACAGAAAAAAAATGTTTTTTATTTTATCAGAAGAATGATCCGATAAATGAAATGAGATTGTTAAATCCTTCTGCCAGAACAACTGTCGGGTCAATTCCAAGAATAGGGAATATGAATATGAAGTATGCAAATGTTCCTATGGTGCTTCCGACATTTGCGAGGGCTGCTACCAATACCACTTTAAACATCGGCACTTTTCTCATCTCCGAGAATGACTGTGCATCAATTATCTTCTGAAGATCTGAAGGTTTTGGTTTTCTTACTTTTGCCTCGGCAATAGCCGCAAACCATCCTGCCGCAAGCAGAGGGTTTAGAGACGTCAGCCATGAGACACAGAATGCCGTTAAGGCAGAGAGGGGATGCCCTCCTGCAATAAGTGTGAAACCTGCTGCCAATACTCCGTTTATTAAAACCCAGTATATAATCGCCCAGATTAGAACATCTGTTCCAACGCCTGAAAATCCTATCAGCAAAAGAAGGAATGCAAACATTGCAACAAATGCACCGCCGATGATATACTTCCATGGAAGTGTTTTTGGCTGCTGTACAAGTGAATCAAATGTCGGAAGAGTTGAAGGGTTCTTAAAGTAGCCGGTAATTCCTTTAACATGGCCTGCGCCAACGACCCCCAAAACCTTTTCATTCTTTTGTGAAAGCCTTAAAAGTGAGTGTGCAAGGTACGCGTCCCTCTCGTCAATAAGGGCTTTTGCACCATTGGGTGAGAATTTGTGGAATTCCTCAATTGCCATCTCAATTAAATCCTGATCTCCTGCAAGACTTTCTATATCTATCTCCTCATCTCCGCCTCTTCCTGCTATTGTTCCTGCGAGAGCACCTATGAGTTTGAGCTTTTCCCATACACTCATGCCCTGCCAGAAGCGTGAGAGGGTAATTCTGATATCACGGTCTGCAAGTGCTATTGGGATCTCTCTTTTTTCCGCCTCTTCAACTGCGGCAATCATCTCTGAACCCGGTTCAACGCCGACATCCATTCCTATCTTTCTCTGGATGTATGCAAGCATCCACTGAATAAGAATCTCGGAGAAGTTTCCACCTTTTAGGATATCATCGACACCCGGATTGCTGCCCTGTTTTTTTAAAGCGGCATATCTGCCCCTGTCAAGCTCTATTGCAACAACGTCGGGCTGAAATTCTTCTATTGCACGTCGAACGTCCTCAACACTGTTCTTTGAGACATGTGCTGTTCCGACAAGATGTATTTCACCCAATTTCTTTAACCCCTTCGCTGTCGATTACGCAGAATTTCTTTTTTTTCAGATCTGCTTCTGCAAATATTCTCTCTATTTTTTTATAATCCATATCTTCCTTCTCTTTTCTCTCTATTAACTCATCAGCCTGTAAAATGGCTTCTTCATCGGATATTTCATACCCTTTATGTCTGCATTCAGAAACAATCAGGTCATCTTCAGTGAGCATAAAAGGATATGTTCTGCATATCCACGGGCGGTTTTGGTAGATTCTGCATTTGTTTTTTTCATCGAGAAATATGCATTGCCTGTCTTTTCTTCTGAGGCACCAGGCAAATGTGCATATACAACCTTTTTCTGTGAAGGTTTCAGGATATGGCTCTGCTATATCGTCCCATTCCATTCCTGTTGCTTCAATAACTGCTCTTATCTCCTGAGCGCTTACCAGAACAAGGTTGGAATCTTCAGACTGGTTTGTACAGCACTCTCCGCACATTTTACACTGAAAACCGGTTTTTTTTATTTTACCGGCAATATATTCCTTATTAAGCATAAAAGACTTTCATCCGGTTTTTTTGCAATGATTTAAATGATGAAAAACCGGAGAGGATTTTAATCTCATCAGAGCAGTTCCTTTGTAATTCTGTCAAAGTTTTCAAAAACGAGATGGCCGTTTTCGGTATGGCTGACTTCAGGGTGCCACTGTATTCCATAGAGGTATTCATCCTTCTTTGCAATCGCCTCGGCACCGCAGATATTAGATTTTGCAAGGAGTGTGAATCCTTCGGGAATTACTTTTACTTCGTCGGCGTGGGATGCCCATACAGATATCCTGTCAGGAAATCCTTCCAGGATATCGCCATGGTCAATTATATCCACATCAACACCTCCAAAGCCGCCCATAGCTCCCTTCTCCACAATTCCTCCCCTTTTTGTCGCAATTATGTGCAGTCCCAGGCAGATTCCAAGCACAGGGAGGCCTAAATCTACGTATTCCGGCGCAAAATTGGCGCGCTCAAGTGAAGGGCCGCCCCCAAGTATTATTCCGCGGCATCCTTCGGCCACGATCTCGGGCGGAGTGTCATTTTTTATCATTTCGGCCTCTATATCGAGGTCTCTAAGCATCCTTTTTATAAGGTGATTAAATTGTCCGAAATTGTTTACAAGATATATGGGACGCATCTGTATAGTAAATAGGATATTTAACTGTATATTCTTTTCACAGGTGCTGTTTTTATATGGATAATTTTTTTTAGGAAAATTAATTCAGGCAAGGTCGGTCTGATTTTTGCATCTGAATTCACCCATATAATCCCTGATTTTTTCAAAGATCTCTCTCTCTGAAAAATTCATCATATAGGCAAGCCACAGTGCACCGCCAAGAACTGCTCCTTCTTTAACTTCCCCGTTCTCATACCTTGCAAGCGATGGAATGCCTATGTTTTTAAAATCAGGGTCGACATACCACCCTGTTGCACCCACTTCCCTTGCGCTTTTTTCTATGTCTGCGGATTTGTCAGCCCTTACATATTCTGTTGTCACAAAAGGAGGCATCTTATCGCCGACTGATTTGATATGTGCACACACAGAGAGCATCTGTGTGCCTCCGGAGAGAACAACCCGTCCTTTATAGCCTTTTGCAATTCCGGCAACAACAGGCATCATTGGATCGCCCGCGTATCTGATAATATCGAAAGGATCTGTTATATTGTCTTTTTTAATTCTGGCAAGAGTCTCGCTGCATATTTCGGCCTTAAGGGTTGCAGGGTTTTCAATAAAGCTGCTTGAAACCCCTGCATTGTAGCCAAGCGCTCTTAAAACACAAAGTGCGGTTGTGGTTCCTCCGGGAACACTTTCGCCAAGAACTAAAAGATCGCTGTATTTTCCCCACTGTCTGCCGATTGCAACTCCTCTTTTGTAGAGCTCTTCGGGTTTTTCTACTGCATCGCCAAATCTGGGGTCTTCTCCGGGTTTTGCATAAACATCCATGCATGGAAAATCAGGTTTTGTTACAAGTCCGGCGTTTACAATCACGGGCTCAATTTCACATAATTCAAACATTGCCCTTGTAACGGTTGCCGGTGTTGCACAGCCCCGCGGACTCATCGGTATCTCTGCACTTCTGTCAGGACCGTTTAAAATAAGTTTACCGTCCAGATTAGGTGTCATAAGTGTGGCTTTGGGGTTTGCACCTGCGGCGGAAACCCCCGGGACTGCTGAGAGCATGGAGTTTGCAATTACCATTGCAGCCATGGGTTTTTTGAAAGTTATGTCGGGTATTTCTGAGAGAAATGGCATCTGTAATTTTGTTTGAAATCATATGAATAAAAAACAATACCATTTTTATTTAATTAATTAAAAAAATATTGTTGTGAGGTAAATTTAATTTTAGTTCTAAATACCGGCAGAACATACAATAAAACCATATAATTTTTCAATTTGTATGCAATTTTTTAAAGAGAAAGCAGTAATACTTTATTAGTCCCATGAAAGGTTTTATCAGATCACTAATTGCCATATTTCAGTTCTTTACAATACTGCCGCTTGGCGAAAATATTGAATTTGATGAATATACGCGTCGCTTTTATCTGATACCCCTTGTCGGTTATTTTACCGGGTGTATGGCGGCGCTTGTTTCCATGCTTTTTCCAACTCCCGAGCTATCGGCTGCAGCATGTGTTGCAGTCATAATGATACTTTATGGGTTCAATCATTTTGACGGCCTTTTGGATCTCGGAGACGGTCTGATGGCGCATGGCAGTCGTGAAAAAAGAATAAAGGCATTAACTGATCAGAATATCGGTGCGGGTGGTGTTGCAGCCGGAATGCTTGTAATTCTTCTGACATATGCAGGACTTCTGTCGGTTGCGTCAATTCCTGCCGCAATCATCGCCGCAGAAGTGACTGCAAAATATTCGCAGGTTCTTTTTCTCACCTTTGGAAAGCCCCTTCGCGAAGGAATTTTTTCTTATACGCATTCCTTTTCAAAAAGATGGTTTCCTGTTGCATCAATTTTGATATGTCTCCCTGTCCTTCTGCTCCCGATAAGTCCTTTGGGATTTGCGGGTATTCTGGCGGCTCTGATCGTTTCATTTGCGGGACTATCCCTACTTTCAAACCGGCTGTTTGGCGGTGTCAACGGAGATGTTGCCGGAGCTTCAAATGAGATAACAAGACTCCTTGTGATAATTGCGCTTGCATTGGCGGTTTAATTCAGTAAAAATTTTCAAAATGCATATTTATAAGTTAATTTATAGAATCAGACACACCTATTCTATCTTATGAAAGAAGAGGATCTTGGTCTGCATACAAAAGGGGGAGTAATCACTCAGAAGAATACTGATTACTGCACTATACGCACAAGGATGCCTGCCGGAATTCTTACCCTTGATAAGATGCGCGGAATCGCTGATGTTGCAGAACAGTTCGGGCAGGATGTTGTTCACCTGACAACACGCCAGACGATTGAAATTCCGCATATCCACTATACAAAACTTGAGGAGATCGGAAGAGCTCTTCAGGCAAATGGAACTCCGGTAGGTTCCGAGAGGGATGAGGTGGTAAATGTCGTCGCATGCCCGGGAACTGACAGGTGCAAGTTTGCAAACATTGATTCAATCTCGCTTGCATTAAAACTTGATGAGAAGCTCTTTGGAAAGGAAATGCCTGTAAAGGTAAGAATTTCAATATCAGCCTGTCCCTATGCATGTACAAGTCCTATTTTAAATGAGATTGGGATAACAGGGAGGGTAAAACCAATAAGGACTCCCGGTCTTTGCACAGGGTGCGGGCATTGTGCCGAGTACTGCCGTGAATGTGCCATATCTGTAATAAATGGTCAGGCTGTTGTAAATGACGATAAGTGCTTTCAGTGCGGTATCTGTATCGAATCCTGTCCGTTCAAGCTTATTGATATGGCATCAAGAGGATATTTGATAACAGTCGGAGGCAGGCGCGGCAGACATCCGCAGCTGGGAAGGGAGCTTATCGAAGTAGAAACTGAAGATGAGGTCGTTGATATTATTGATAAACTCGTTTACTGGGTTTATAGAAGAGCCTGGTCGGGAAGACTTCTTTCAGATCAGCTTGATGATATTCAGTTTGACAAGTTCAAAGAAGAAGTTCTTCAGATTAAAAAAGAATAATTAATTTTTTGGGCTCTTTAGAAAAATAATTCTGCTTTCTTTTTGTTTTTTTAGGATTTTCATTAATAATTGTACATTGTTGTAAACCCCTTTTCGGAATCATCGCTGCACACGATGTCTGATCCGTCTCTTATGAGTGTGTTAAACATCATTGCGGCATTCATGAGCTCCTCGTCGGGTGTCCTTCCACTTTTAATTCCTGTCATCTTTTCTTTCTGAGGCGATTTTATCATCCTTTTTCCAACCTGGACGCCTTCACAGTATTTACAGTAAGCGCATCGGCTGTACACTGAAACATCCTTTCCTGCGCACTTTACGGTAACTTTCTGCTTTTCCTCATCACGGTTTAAGGCAAGTAACTTCATTAGAAAGATGGTGTATAATCAATAGGATAAGAGTTTGTCTGTTCTATGACGGGCTTCTGATCTGAACCTCTTTTTCAGGCCCACAACGAAATCTTTTATAATGCTTGTTTCCATATATAAGATACTCGTATCTATGCGATTGGGCGGACTATCTCGTCCTTTTATACAATGAGGTTTTGATTATGGCATCTGACAAGCCACACATGAATCTGGCCGTGGTCGGTCACATTGACCACGGGAAATCCACAACAGTTGGACGTTTACTGTTTGAGACCGGTGCTGTGCCTGCGCACATCATTGAGAACTTCCGTAAGGAAGCAGAGTCAAAAGGAAAAGGTTCCTTTGAGTTTGCATGGGTTATGGATAACCTTAAAGAGGAGCGCGAGCGTGGTATCACAATCGATATTGCTCACAAGAGGTTTGACACAGACAAGTTCTACTTTACAATTGTAGACTGCCCCGGGCACCGTGACTTTGTTAAAAACATGATCACAGGCGCATCACAGGCAGATGCAGCACTTCTTGTAGTTGCAGCACCTGACGGCGCAATGGAGCAGACAAAGGAGCACGTTTTCCTTTCAAAGACACTTGGTATCAACCAGCTTATCGTTGGTATCAACAAGATGGATGCAGCAAACTACGATGAGAAACGCTACAATGAAGTTGTAGAACAGGTTTCTGATCTTGTCAAGATGGTTGGATTCAACCCTGCAAACATTCCGTTCATCCCTATGTCATCCTTTAAGGGCGACAACATTGCATCAAAGTCTGCAAACACACCATGGTACAAGGGACCTATCCTTCTTGATGCACTCAATGCACTTGTTGCACCTGAGCTTCCAACAACACTCCCTCTCCGTGTTCCTATCCAGGATGTATACTCAATCTCCGGTATCGGAACAGTCCCTGTCGGACGTGTTGAGACAGGTATCATGAAGAAGGGACAGAAAGTCTCATTCATGCCTGCAAACAAGGATGGAGAAGTTAAGTCAATTGAGATGCACCATGAGGAACACGACCAGGCACTTCCTGGTGACAACATCGGTTTCAATGTTCGTGGTATCGGTAAGAACGATATCCGCCGTGGAGATGTTCTCGGACCTGCAGAAGCACCACCATCAGTTGCAGAAGAATTCACAGCACAGATTGTAGTTCTCCAGCACCCAAGTGCAATCACAGTCGGATACACACCTGTATTCCACTGCCACACCTCACAGGTAGCATGCACATTTGTAGAACTTTTAAAGAAGCTTGACCCGCGTACAGGCCAGGTAAAGGAAGAAAACCCAACATTCCTCAAAGCAGGAGATGCCGCAATCGTTAAGTTCCGCCCTGTTCAGCCAATGGTCATTGAGAAATTCAAGGACATTCCACAGCTTGGAAGGTTTGCAATCCGTGATATGGGATCAACCATTGCAGCAGGAATGTGTATTGACATAGACCAGAAACAGATGAGATAATTATCTGTTAAAATATTTTTTTTGGTGACCAAAAATGCAAAAAGCCCGAATTCGACTTTCCGGAACAGACTTCGAGAAAGTAGAGATGGTCTGTGACCGCATCAGAGAGATCGCAGAACGTACAGGAGTAAACCTTTCAGGACCTGTGCCACTTCCGACCAAGAAAATGGTCGTTCCTATCCGCAAAAGCCCAGACGGCGAAGGTACAGCAACCTGGGACCGCTGGCAGATGCGTGTACACAAGAGACTAATTGATCTCGATGCAGACGAACGTGCACTCAGACAGCTGATGCGCATTCAGGTCCCCAAGGACATTGCAATTGAGATAGTTCTCGAAAACTAAATCGGGAGGCGGCAGTTGAGAGCCGCAATTTTTTCCTCTCAATTTGGAAAAATTTTCACTGTTGAGAGAACACTGTTTTTAGTATTTGCAGTCGGACTTTTGTTCCGGTTTGCATTTCCTGATCTAAAGCTTCTGCATCATGATGAATCGATACATTCATGGTTTGCACTCCGGCTTTTAACAGAAGGAATTTATTCTTACGACCCCGTATATCACGGTCCGTTTTTATATTATGCAACCGCGGGTATGTTCAGCCTTTTTGGAACAGAAGATTTTGTAACAAGAATACTGCCTTCACTTCTGGGTTCACTTCTTGTTCTTCTGGTATATCCAATATACAAACTTGGATATCTTAACAGAAACCAGACGATAATTGCAGCAGTATTTCTTGCAGTTTCACCCGAGATGGTATATTTCTCAAGATTTCTTCGAAATGACATATTCATCGTCTTTTTTACGCTTGTAATCCTTGTTGCACTCCTTTATTACATTGAAAGAAAAGAGCTGAAATATGCAGTCATTGGTGCTGCTGCCGCAGGTCTTGCAATGTCATGCAAGGAGAATATGCCAATGGTGCTTCTAATCTTCGGCGTATATCTTCTTTATCTGATATATAAGGATAAATTCATACTTCCAAAAAAATGGCCAAGGGATCTTATTGTATCACTTTTAATTATCACAGGAATAATGGCCGTTTTCTATTCATCTTTCGGCCAGCATCCTGAGATTTTGATCAGCGGTCCGTTTGATGCCCTGAATCACTGGCTTTCAATGCACGGGGAACAGAGACTCGGAGGGCCGTTCTACTTTTATATCATACTGTTCTTACTCTACGAACTGCCAGTTTTAATTCTTGCAGTTTTTGGGGTTGTCAGTTTTATTAAGTACAGGGAGAAAAAAGATCTCCTGCTGTCTGAGAACTCTTTTGAAATTCAGCCGGAATCAGAGATTTTAATAAATGCGCAGGAAACAGAGCCGGAAGAACCAGACCCCGGATTTGGATGCCAGACTGAATCTGAAGCAAAATCAGAACATGTATCTTCAGATTCCGCGGGAGCTGCAAAAAGCAGTATAAATTTTGAAAATAAGACACCTGCTCTCAATAAAAATCGAGAATTTACAAGATTCTGTATATTCTGGATGGTTGCATCCCTGGCAGTATATGCATATCTTGGAGAGAAAGTTCCCTGGCTTATTCTTCATCAGCTTCTTCCAATGATATTTGTTGCAGTATATGATCTTTCACGGTGGAAGATCTGGCTTTCTGCCGCAGGCGTTGTATTTCTAATAATTATGACTATGCATGTGGCATTTACACCCGCGGATATCAGTGAGCCGATAGTTCAGGTGCAGAATTCGGAGGATCTTCGTGATGTTATGGTTTTTATTGACTCAGCTGACCGTGTTGCAATATCCGATGAGGTCCGGTGGCCTTTTGTCTGGTATTACATGCAGGATTATCCCAGAAAAGTATCTTATTATTCGGAAGGATACAACAAATATATCGGCCCTGAGGATTATGATGTAATTATTCTGCACGATGCTGAAAAGATAGAGGAGATACCCGGGTTCTCAAAATATACCTGTAAAAAGAGCTACTGGGTGGATGTTTATGGTCTTGTTCAGTCTTCACGCCTGAAGGCGGACATATTTGATGCAGGCTACAGGAATGCTGTGCTAGGCGACATAAAGAGGCTTATATTGTATTATTTCACAAGGGATACAGGTCTTGGAAGCATAAATATCGATGTATTTGTAAAAGAGACAAATACAACCTGAATTTTTTAGTGTCTGTCAGATTTCTCTAAAAAAGAGTAAAAAGAACTGTTTTAATATCACCCAGAATATCATTTATTTTTGGTTTTAGTTCATTTTTTATTGTGCGGTGCTCATTAAACGGCACATTGACCGATAATACAGATACTTGTACGTTACAGTCGCCTTTAACTGAGATATCAAAGTAGTCATCTGTCATAAAAGCGGCTGCAAGCGGAACAAGATTTTCATTGTCAATTTCAACAGGGATTACAGCAAGAAAATTATCATCAGCGCCAACTTCAATTTTATCTTTAAAACCGCTTCCGATAATGTAGTTCTGTTCATTATATCTCCAGATTATATCAAAATTGAGGTCTGAAACTACTGCTCCTATAGGATTTGTATTGTTTATTTGCACTGTTATGTCAAATGCTGTTATTTCAGGGGTGATGCCGGAGATAACTACATTTTCAATTGTTATCTGTGGTAAAGCCGGTTTTTCCTCATTAAAAAGATATATTGCTGATATAACTGCCGCAGCAGAAAGGAGGATTGCAGCCGCAAAAACAAGAGCTTTAGTTTTATTCCGGGAAAGATTCTTCTTGTCTTTTACTGATTCCATGAATCATCTATTGAAAGTTATTTTCAATAAAAGCTTATAGTCCGTTATGGAATTGTAATCCGATGAGATCTGCAGTGATCAATAACAATCATTACCTTTTGAATTAAATTTACATGAAACTAATATTTACACACTGTTTGATGAGATATCAGGCAGTGTTTTTTTAAAATTAAAGTTAGTTCAGGCGGGTAATTTTTATGGATACGGGCAAAGGAGACTGGCTGTGGCAGTGCACAATTCCCGAAGGAACGGAATTGCAGGAGCATACCTTAAAAACGGGCAGTATCATCATAATCGGCGACAGATGCAGAATAGATTACGGATTGTCCGGTGATGAGGTAATTGTAAGTGAATTCTGTCAGATAAAAGGAAATATTTGTGCAGGCGGCGATTTAAGAATCGACAACTGGTCTGAGATTACAGGCGATGTAACAACCGACGGGGATGCATATCTTGGTGAAGGTGTGAAGATAAACGGCCGCCTTGTAGTCCTTGGAGATCTTGATCTTGGTGATAATGTCCATATTGATGGCGGATTTGAAGCAAAGGGGTGGATATCCATAAGAAACCCAATGCCTGTTATTGCATACATTATGCTTTATCTTATAACCCTTCTTGGTCTGGAAAAGGAAGAGGATATTGAAAACTTCTTCCAGAAATTTTTCTCTGACGATGATGAGGAAAAACCGCTGCCCCTTATAATCCCTCCAAACTCCACTCTTAACATGGAAGTATTTTCTGTCCCCGGCACTATGAGAATCGGCCCGGACTGCCGCCTTCATGGAAATATTCGTGCACAGTCTGCAAATGTTGAAAAGAACAACACAATATTCGGAAGTCTGGGGGCTGAAAAGGATATAAAAATCTGTGAGAATACAACAATCCACGGGGCCCTAAACTCCGGCAGCGGGAATATTGAGATAGAGAAAAATGCGCACATCTTAGGTGACGTGAGGTGTCAGGAACTCCTGCTTGACGAGGAATCAAGACTTGACGGGACAATCAGGGCTCCAGGCGGTGTTAAAATAGTGAGGAAAAAATGAAATTAGCAGATATTTTTGAGATAGATGACCCTGTCTGTATAGAACCCGCACTCTCAGATCATCCTGAGGATGGATATACCGGTATGGCAGCTTCTATGGAATCTGATGAAGGCAGACTTCTTGTGGATGAAAATGAAGAACCTATTGCTGCCGCTTTTCACGATGATAAAGGATGGCTCATATCCTCTTTTATTTACAGGCCTTTCTCCGTTGATATTATTGAAAAAATTGAGTCCTGTGAAGGGGAGATATACCAGGAGAAAAGAGACGTCTACATCCGCTCGATAAGGGAGTATTATTGCGATGAAATTGTAAGGGAGTTTCCGTTTGTTACCGAGGATAACAGGCCCGGAAGATATGAGATGATAGAGAGTCTTTTTGATGATATTAAACTTAAAAAATGCGGCAAAACAGCGCTTGATTTCTGCTGCGGTTCAGGTGTTGCGACATCTGTATTATCTGCAGAGGGATATGAGACACTTTCATTTGATTATGATGCCAGCCTTCTTTCTCTTGGTATTCAGCAAAAAAGGCTTATTCCTGAGAAGACTATGTGTATAGACGGAGCAGACGCCTCTTTATTTTGTGAACCTGCTGATCTTGGTATCGGGCTTATGCTTGGAGATATTACAAATTTTAATGCAGATATGTGGGAAAATATTGTACATGAACTGCTCTCTCTTTCAAAAATTTCTGTGATATCGGTTGCAACCGGGCCTGAAATTGAAAAGGTGGCTGGCTGGTGTCAGGATGCCGGAAGAAAACCGGATATTATTCAGAATGACATAGACCCGATATATGATGCATGGGTCTGCTATTCAGAAGAGAAATAATATTATTCGCTTATTTTTCTGATAAGATTCATAGCAGATGTCCTTTCATTTGGATCAGTTGTTTCAGATACTATCTTTTCAAGAGCAGGCAATGCAGGTCTGCCGATTGTTATAATAGCACTTTCAGCCCTTTTTCTTACCACGAGTGTTCTGTCGCATAGCGCTTTTGCAAGTGGCAATACTGCATCTTTTTCGCCTGTTTTTGCTATTACATTTATTGCGCCGATTCTTGTATCAATGTCATCATCGGTAATCGCCACCGAAAGAGGTCCAATAACCGGTTTTCCAACCTTTTCAAGTTTTTCCCAGTCTTTTTTGGCTATCAGATAATAGATTGTGTCTTCCTCTGTTTCAGGCCTGTATCCAAGCTCATCAAGAACTTTTGCAATTCTCTCTCTGGAATCTTTTTTCTCTGTTCTTAATGCAGATATCAGGATATCTTTTGCTTTAGGTCCTGATTTTCTGAGCGCTTCTGTGGCCATACCGTGGATGTAAGGGTCGTTGTCCTTAAAAGCAGTAATTAATGTCTCTATTGCCTTTTTATCGCCGATATAACCAAGGGAGCTTATTGCCGCTCTTCTGACAGTCCTGTTCTCATCATTTGCAGCATGGATTAGGGCATCAACAGATCCAAAATCCTGCATAAAACCGAGCGATTCTGCGGCCACCGTCCGTATAACCGGGTCAGATTCATGCAATAATACCTCACACAGGGCATTTACTGAATTTTTATCCAAAATTTTTCCCAGGTTTTGTGCAGCAGTCATCTTAACGCCGGGACTTCCTGTATTAAGGGCTTTAATAAGCCCTTTTTCTGCCCTGTCACCAAGACCTGAAAGGATCTCCCCAATTAAGTTTCTGGTCTTTGGATTGCTTTCATAAAAAGCATCAAGTAAGGGATCTATCATCTCATCCCCTGTAAGGAATATCTTTTCGGCAGCCTTCATCCTGACTGATTTGTTATCGCTCTTCAAATCCGCGATAATCTGTAATTTTTCTTCTGAAGTTTTCTTAACAGAATCCCCTTTCGGCTTTTTTTGCTTCAGAGTCTTCACTGGTACATTATTGATTTCAGGAATATTTCCTGTAAGAGCAAGGTGGGCGTGCTCCCTGACGGTTTCATCCTTGTCCGATTCAAAGACTGCAATAACCTTTTTTGCTCTCAGTTCGTTAATTCCTGCAAGAGCGGTAATAATCCCAAGCTTTTCCATTAGTGTGCCCTGAATTAAGATCCTCTGGGATTCGTCTATAACCGGATTAAAGAACGGTTTGCTTAGAATTCTTATTGCTGTTATTGCAGAGCTCCGAACCTCGGACTCTGCGTCATTAAACATCCTTACACAGAGTGATATTGATCCTGTGTCACATATTCTGCCGGCTGATCTTAGAGTTAATACCCTGACTATAATCGCAGGGTCAAGATAGTTTCTGTTAAGAATAGGCAGGGCGAGCCTGCCAAATTTTGCAACTGAATCAGATGCCTCCTCCCTGATTGCCGGATTTTTATCTGAAAACATCCTTATCAGTGCCGGAAGGGTTTTTGGGTCTTTTATCTGTCCCAGTGAGTGTGCGCAGGCCATCCTCACACTCTCGTTTTTGTCAGCTGTAAATCCTGCAATCTCTGATGCGGCCGTCTTTGCCTCAATATCGCCAAGAGCTTCTATTGCCGCAATTCTGACAGACTGTTTACTGTCAGAGAGAAGAGCTATAAGGCACTGTATTCCGGCATCTCCTGCACTTTTCAGACTTTCAACAGCAGCAGTCCTTAAAATTTCATTGTCATCCGAAAGTGTCTTTGAAAAACGCACAACCCTCTTTTCATCCATGCCGTTTTTTCGCATCAGTTCTGCCCAGTATCCTTCACTTTGTGTGTTTTTCGGGCCGAAGTGTGTTTTTTGAACCCTGATCTGCCTTTCAATCTCTTCGTCAGCAGTTTTTTGGGCTCCGGATATTCTTTTCTGTCCGGACTCCTCTTTTTTCCTTTTAATAAACGCTGCTGCCTCCGCGGCAGCCCTTTTAAGTTCGGGGTCTTCACTTTTCAGTGCCGTATTGATAGCAGAATATCCCGGATTCCCCATTTCACGAAGAATTTCAGTAGATTTAAGCCTGACATCAGGATCTTTATCTTTAAGTGAATTTATCAGTGCGGGAATGGCTGCCTCTTTCATCTCTAAAAGATCAATCCATCTCTCTTTTAGAATCAGATATTTTGCCTTTTCGTTATTATTTGACGGCTTCCAGTTAGATTTGTCAAGTGCCCATGCAACTTCTGCACGTACATCCGCATCAGGATCATCAAGGGATTTAACAAGATATGGCCAGAGTCTTTTGTCACAGCTGTTTCCAACAGCTTCTGCTGCCTTTTTCCTGACTCTTTTATCCTTGTCGCCGAGCATGCCGACTAAAAGAATTTTTGCCTTATCATCATCTATTCCTGAAAGAATATCGGCAATTTCTCCCTTTTTCTCAGAATCCGCATTTAAGAGTTCTTTCTCCAAAACCGGCAGGGCAGTTGTTCCAAGGCTTATTAAGGAGTTAAGATCACCTTTGGCTCTGAAGAAAAGGGCCTGATGTATCTGCCTTTTAGGCTTCCAGTTTAGATTCTCAAGTGACAGAGCTGCCTGAAGCCTTACTTCCCTGTTTTCATCCTCCAGAGCATTTAAAAGCATCACTTCAGTTTCTGAGTCTGAATGTTCCAGATATCCGAGAGTAAGTACAGCACCCCGTCTGGCCCTGTAGTCATCATCAGATAATAAATCCTTGAGGTATCTTTTAGCCTTTTTACCATTATGGGCTATTGCAATTGCTGCTCCTCTCCGGACACGCTCTTTTCCTGTAGTGACAAGCCTTAAAAGAGTAGGAAGTGCTGCATCTCCATATGTACCTAAAATTTCGGCAGCGCCTGACTGAATAAGTGAACTGTCTGAGTCAAGTGACTTTAAAAGAGGAACTACTGCAGATTTCCTCATTGATTTGAGATGTAATATCGCGCTTTCACGTTTTTTCCTGTCATTTGATTCCAAAGAAAGAATAAGATCTAAAATCTCCTGTGGAAAAAGATCCACCTCTTTTTCACTATCTCTCTGATCAAACAGGGCCATGAATAACAATTCTCCCAAAGGATCTGTATATTTATTTAGGTAATGTTTATCTAAACAGTTTATGGTAGTGCTTTTAGGGCATCATAGATAAATAATTGTCACCTTTATGAATATAACAAAAAAACTGCCGGAAAATCCTTCTGGTTTTTTTACTAAAAACAAAACTTATTAATCCGGAAAAAATATGGTTCAAAATGAAATTCCAGAAATATTAGCTCCTGCAGGTTCGTTTGAGGCACTTTATGCAGCGGTTTGTGCCGGAGCTGATGCTGTTTATCTTAGCGGAAGAAAATATGGTGCACGGAGATTTGCGAAGAATTTTGATGATGAAGGGCTTAAATCGGCAATATATTTTTGTCATTCCCGTGGCGTTAAGGTCTATGTTACTCTAAATACCCTTATTGCAGAAGACGAGATGGAGGATGCAATAAAAGAGCTTCTTTTTTACTACTCCATCGGTTGTGATGCTATTTTGGTTCAGGATTTGGGTCTTTTAAAAGCCGCATCAGAGTGTATGCCAAAGCTTTGTCTTCATGCCTCAACACAGATGACAATAAACAACACTCCTGGTGCTGTTTTGGCATGCAAAATGAATCTTAAAAGAATTGTTCTCGCAAGGGAGCTTTCTGCAACTGAGATTCAAAGAATATACAAATCTTCTGAAGATTGCAGTTTTGAACTTGAGGTATTCGTTCACGGGGCTTTATGCTACTGCTACTCGGGGCAGTGTCTTTTATCATCTTTAATTGGCGGAAGAAGCGGAAACCGCGGTATGTGTGCACAGCCGTGCAGAAAAAAATATACCCTGATGTCCGGAAAACCGGATAATTATGGCAGAATGAAATCACCTGCTGCTGTTGAAACAATCGGGGAATATCTTCTTTCCCCCCGTGATCTGTGCTTATATGACAATCTCGCTGAAATTTCAGGCCTGGGTGTCAAATCCTTAAAGATCGAAGGGAGGATGAAGTCAGCCGATTATGTTGCACTTGTTGTATCGGTTTATAAAAAGGCCCTTGATGAGATAAAAAAAGGCATATGGAAACCCGATGATGAAGAGAAGATAAAACTTGTTTTTGCATTCAACAGGCTTTTTACAGGCGGCTATATCTCAGGAGAGAGAGATTTAAAGCTCATGGCCTCAGACAGGCCTGATAACAGGGGGATGTTTCTTGGAGATGTGGTGTCCTGTGATAATGATTCAAAAAATGCCCGTCTTAAGATAAAAGGGCCTTTAGAACCGCAACTGGGGGACGGGCTTTCTGTCAGATTAAAGGGAAGAGATAAAGACGACGGATTCACTCTCAGGCCGCCGTTTTCTGTTAGAAACGGCTATTTTAATTTCAAGTCGCCTTATCCGCTTGAAAAAGGTGATCTTGTCTATATCACAAAAAGACAGTCTGTTTCTGCCTTTGCAGCCGCAGTAGCAGGTTGTGACGGGGGAATTTATGAAAAGATACCTGTTGATGTGTCTTTATCATTCTCCGGCAAAATCCCTGTTGTTAAAGGCACTTTGACAATTAAGGGCAAAAGATTTGATATAACTCATAAAGCATCTTTTGAGATGGCCGATGCCGAAAAAAGGCCTGTTAAGATAGCGGACCTGCAGAAAATATTTGAAAAAACAGGCGGGATCCAGTATTCTCTTAAAGATTTTTCAGCTGATTATGAAGAGAATCTCTTTGCACCAATGGGACTTTTAAATGAACTGAGAAGGGACTTTTTCGCAGCTGTTGAGAAGAAGACTGCTGAATTGTATCTTCCGGAGAAAAAGGATCTAATGGATGCAAAAGATAATGCTGCCTTATTTATCTCTGGATTAAAAAGATATGAAAAAAAACCCTTGATAAACTGCTCCTTCTCATTTTATGCAGATACTGTTGAATCAGTAGCCGGAGCTTTAAAGGCCGGGTGCAGAAGAATTTACTTTGAACCGGATGTTTGTTTAAACGGTGAGGACTCTGATTCTGCTCTCTCTGAACTTTTAACATCCGCATCAGCGATCTGCCGGGAATATGATGCTAAGTTAATCTGGAAACTGCCGCGTATTACAAATGATCATTATCTTGATTTTGCATTACCCTTTGCCGGAAAATTATCTGAGATTGGCATATCCGGAATTATGGCCGGAAATCCCGGTGCTGCATATGCTATCAGAAAAAAGTATCCGGATTTAAAAATCTGTGGCTCTGTCGGATTAAATATCTACAATTCACTTGCAGTCTGCAGGATGTCTGATCTTTTCTCTTGTGTCACTCTTTCACAGGAGCTCTCGGGTGCTCAGGTGAGAAATCTCCTTGAAAAAATTCCTCCCGGAACTGGTGTTGAGACAGAATATTTTGTTCATGGTGCAGCAGAACTGATGATTTCTGAAAACAATCTTCTTAAATCATCTTTTACAAGCGAAATGGCCGGAGATGATTTCTCCCGGACTGACAATCTATATGCAATATGTGATGAAAAAAATCATACATTCCCGCTGTATACTGATTCCGGTGGCAGAACACACATATATAACTCTGCTGAAACCTGTCTTGCCGACTCACTGCCTGAACTTTTCACATCAGGCCTTAATTATCTTGCAATAGACGGACGTAGAAGGGGTTATGATTATGCTTACTCTGTTGTAGGACTATATCTTGAGGCATCAAAACTTGTTTTATCAGATGGTTTATCTGCCTATTCTGAAATTGAAAAGATTAAAAAACGGCTTCAGAAAATATCCTGCGGCGGTATTACAGAAGGGCATTTCAGACGCGGTGTATAGTCCAAAATTCTGCCAAAAAATTAAAAAATTTAATGAATCAGGGATTAATAATCCCTGTAATTCTTTCCGGATGAGAATAAACTGTGTATCTCTCGCCTCTGGCAAAACATATCAGGGTAATACCTGACTCTTCTGCGGTTTGAATCCCTGAGGCAGTTGATGCAGCCTTTGAGATTATCAGGGGTATTCCTGCATTTGCACACTTTTTTACCATCCCTGACGGCTGTCTTCCTGTACATCCGACATAGCATTCACTGCAGTTTATCCTGTTTAAGGCGGCATAACCTATTATTTTATCAAGGGTGTTATGGCGTCCAACATCAGACATTCTGGAAATTACTTTTTTATTTCTGAAAAGAACCGAGCAATGAACTCCGCCGGTTTTTTCCCAGACATCAGAAATTATCTCATCTGTTGCACGGGCAACATCTTCTGATTTTATTCTGATATCTGATAAGACCCGTTTAGGATTTTTGACAAATCCGTATCCTCCGGCAGAACAAATTTCCCTGTCGGCAAATGACGGATTATTTGCGTAAACATATACATCTGTCTCCTCTGCTTCAGCCGAGATTATCTCATTGGAAATGCCTTCTGAGATTACATACCCTGCACCAAGCTCTTTTAAATCAGAAAGACTTGCAACCTGACTTGCAATCTGTTCGTCGTTTACATATATTGTAACCCTGCCTTCGACTGCAACCGGATCGTCAATATATTCTGCAGAGTTTTTGGTAATTTTCAGAGCCCGCATACTTTTGAGAAACATATGATCTCACTTTTTTTTAAAAGTTTAAAAAACAGTCATTTTCAAAAAAGATAATCTGAAGAAAAAAGAGAATTGATTTTAAATAGAATTTTATATGTTTTTTATTGATTTTGCAACTGTTTTTGTTACAGGAATCTTATGTGGCCTGCAAAATTCTGATATAATAGCCTAATCAGTTATTAGTTTTCCTTCCTCTCTTATATTTGCGAAATCATCATCGCTTCCTTTTATCTTCAGTAAATATATGCCAAAACACGGTTTTTTAAAATAAAAGAGAATCTCTTTCTTCTTAAGTTTTAACCCTACATAAAGCGGAGGCTCTCCAAGAATGGTTATACCTTTTAATGTGAAGCCTTCGGGCATCTCATACACCTCGGATGTGTTGTTTTTAATGTAGCTTACAGCATCCTCCTGAGTGATATCCTCTTCAATAATCTCAGGCCTTAATTTATTTACACATCGGTTCAAGCTGCGTCTCACCTTTTTTTATATGAGCATATTTCCAAAATTTTGCCGGTTTTTTATCCTGGAAGATAAAAAATATTTTAATTAGATTTGCAGATGTCTGAATAAATAATTTATTCCGGAGCAGGGGATAAAAAATCCGGTGTTATGCCTGATAAAATATCCTTATAAAAAAAATAAAGGGCGATATTATTAGAGATCAGATCAAAAACTACCAACAATGTATGCAAAACGTCTTGATAATCTTCCCCCGTATCTGTTTGCCCAGATTGATAAATTAAAGGCCCAGAAGAGGGCTGAAGGCGTAGATGTAATTGACCTGGGTGTCGGAGACCCGGATCTTCCTACACCAAAACATATTGTTGATTCACTATGTGAAGCCGCACGTGATCCCGCCACCCATCATTATCCTGATTATACCGGAATGATAGAGTACCGTGAGGCAGTCAGCGAATGGTACAAAAGAAGGTTTAATGTAAGCTTTGATGCAAAAACCGAGGTTCTTGCACTTATTGGCTCAAAAGAGGGAATTGCTCATGTTCCTGAGGCATTTGTAAACCCGGGTGACTATGTCCTCGCAACTGATCCGGGATATCCTGTCTATAAGACTTCAACTCTGTTCTCAGAAGGAATATTGCATGAAATGCCGCTTAAAGAAGAGAACGATTATCTCCCGGAACTTGATAAAATCCCTGCTGATGTTTTGAAAAAAGCAAAACTGATGTTTTTCGGATATCCAAACAACCCTACGTCTGCAACAGCACCAATTTCCTTTTTTGAAGAGGTTGTTGAATTTGCAAAGGAGAACAATATTGTGGCAGTCCATGACAATGCCTACTCTGAGATAGCCTTTGACGGGTATAAAGCACCTTCATTTATGGAGGTCGATGGTGCAAAGGAGGTTGGAATGGAGATGCACTCACTCTCCAAGACCTATAATATGACAGGATGGCGTCTTGGTATGGCTGTCGGAGGAGAAGAGCTGATTGCAGGTCTTGGCCGTGTTAAGACTAATGTTGATTCCGGAGCGTTTGATGCGATTCAGAGGGCGGGAATCACAGCGCTTACTTCATCACAGCAGTGTGTCGCTGATGCCTGCAATATTTATCAGAAGAGACGTGATACTCTTGTATCAGGACTTCGCAGTCTCGGGTTTGATGTACGCTCTCCAAAAGCAACATTCTATGTCTGGATGAAGGTAAATAACAGCATGAAATTTGCCGAAAAGATGTTAAATGAGGCAGGGATTGTCGTAACACCCGGAGTCGGATTCGGCAAAAACGGAGATGGTTATGTCAGATTTGCTATAACCAGGGATGTTGAAAGAATAAATGAGGCAATTGAACGTATGAGGGGGCTTGAGTTTTAATGACATTTACACTTCCGGACCACCTGAGTGTCAGGGGCGGACAGCTTTATATCGGCCAGCACGACTGTGTGAACCTTGCAGAAGAGTATGGAACACCTCTTTTTGTTACAGATGAAGAGAGGCTTAGGAGCAACTTTACAAGATATGATGAAGCTTTAAAGAAGCATTATTCAGATGTTCAGATGCTGTACGCTGCAAAGGCAAACGGAAATCTTACTATAATGAAGATATTTGCGCAGCTTGGCGCAGGCGCAGATGTTTTCTCATCAGGTGAGCTTCATATGGCGCTTCTTGCCGGAATGCTGCCTGAAAAACTTCTGTTCAACGGAAGCTCCAAGACGAAGGATGATCTGAAACTTGCTGTTGAAAAGGATGTGAAAGTATCCCTGGATTCATTTGACGAGTTACGGCAGCTCAATGAGATTGCAGGGGAGGCCGGAAAAATAGCTGAGGTTTCATTCAGAATTAATCCTGCAATAGATGTTCCCACACACCCTAAGATTGCAACCGGTCTTGCCACAAGCAAATTTGGAATAAAAGCAGATCAGATAGTTGACGCATACCGTGCTGCTATGGAATGTGAGAATATCTTACCTGTCGGAATGCACTGCCACATCGGTTCACAGATCCTTGCTGTAGAGCCCTTTGCAAAGGCTGCAGAGATAATGGTAAAGGTTGCCGGTGAGATTACAGACCTCGGTGTCCGCCTCACATTCATCGACATTGGCGGTGGTCTGGGGATACCCTATAACCATACTACAGAAACTGCACCGACACCTGAGGAGTATGCCGATGCAGTAATGCCTGTATTTTTAAACGGTATCAGAAAACTTGGAATAAAGCCGCAGCTCTGGGTTGAACCCGGAAGAAACCTTGTGGGTGACACAACTGTCATTCTTACAAAGGTAAATTCTGTCAAGACAGCTCATAAGAAGTTTGTCAATGTCGATGCCGGATTTAATCTTCTGTTGAGGCCTGCAATGTATGATGCATATCATGAGGTTATAGTTGCAAACAAGGCAGATCATGACTATGAAACTGAATACACAGTTACAGGGCCTATCTGTGAAACAGGGGATATTATAGCAAATGACAGAATGCTTCCTCATGTTGAGGACGGCGACATTATTGCAATTCTTGATGCCGGAGCATATGGTTATTCAATGGCATCACAGTACAACTGCCGTCCGCGCTGCCCTGAGGTTATGGTTTTTGGTGACAGATCAGGAATCATGCGCAGAGGTGAATCTGTGATTGATATATTAAATACGATGAAAAAACTTCCCTGGCATGAGAAATAAAGGCAGGTAAAAAATTTGAGGGCATATTACGCACTCGTAGATGATATCCTCGAATGGGATGAATTTGAAGAGGCCGTATACTCAATAAATGCCTGTCCTGATAGTGAAGAATCAGAAAATAATGCAGCAGCTGCGATAGCTGAAAGATACGGGCGACTTCATCCGAAGATATCAAAACTCAGCCCGAAACCAACACTGAACTCTTTTTTTTGCAGGGTTATTGAAAAAGAGCCTGTAAGGGAATTCATAAGGGATGACAAGAGTCCCGGACTTGTTGCACGTATTCTTGTCGGTGATGAAACCGGTGAGGCAATTCTTGTATTCTGGGATGAAAAAGCATATGCCACTGAAGAGATAAATTGCGGAGATCTTTTGGAGGTTGCAGGGCGGGTTAAAAGCCTCTCAAATGTCATTGTTGTTGACCTGAGAAAAACAGAAAACCGGGTCACCCTTCGTGAGGGGGGAATCAGGTCATTAAATCCCTGCTCTCTGACATTACTGATAATTGATATAAGTGAAAATGAAGAATATAAAAGAAAAGACGGCAGTTCTGCCTTTAGAAAAATAATTTTTGGATATGGCAAAAAAGGCTTTTTAAAGATTACTGTCTGGAATCCCGGTTTGGCTGAAGGTTTAGCGCCCGGAATTACTGTGAATGCAGGTTTTGTCATCCCCAGACCTTCATATTCTGAGGAGTATAATACAGGTGAAAAAACCTGTTTTGAAACTGCAGATGAGGTAATAAGGCCTGAATATAGTAAAATATCTGATTTAAATCCAGGGGAGAGATGCAGCATCTCCGGAACTTTGGAGGATGTGGGGCCCGTTTTGGGTTATTTTCGTGAAGACGGTGATCTGTTGTGGCTGAAAAAGGGGACTTTATATGATGATACCGGCAAAATCCCTTTTGTTTTGTGGGGAAAGAATGCAAAAACTCCTCTTTTTAAGGGAGACGGGATCACTATATTCAACTGCCTGGTAAAGAAATCAGATCTGAAAAACGATTTTATTAATAATCCGGTTTCTGTTTCAGAAGTTCATGCCGGATATAATTCATGCATAAAATTATCTGAGAGAGACTCCGGTGAAGGAGAGGATATTTTTATCAGCAGAACAGGTGTCGTTGCAAAACTTTGTGACGGAACATATCTGCTTTGTGAGGATGAAAGATTTCTTCTGGCAGGCGCGGATATTAAGCCGGGTTCTGCGGCTGAAGTGTCGGGGGTGCTTAAAAAACACACAATATATGTGGAATCCTTTTCACCTGTAGTTTGTGATATTAAGTCTTTAAATACGAGAATTTCTTTATTGAAGCAGAGATTTTCAAAAAAATGATATTTACCTTTTTAAGGGAAAACACCGGAACATTTAATCCCTGCAGACACTTTCACACCACGCGGTATGTTACTTTATATTAAAAATTCAAACAGGATTGTAAGGATGTTCTCTTTGAGGTGTAAGAAAAATGACAGAACATGAGATTGAAGATCTGCCCGGAGTAGGGCCCACAACAGCAGATAAACTTCGTGATGCAGGGTACTGCACAATAGAGGGTATTGCAACCGCAGGATATGCCGACCTTGCCGAAGCTGCCGAAATTGGAGAGACGACCGCCAAAAAGATGATAAAAGAAGCCCGTAAAATGGCAGACATAGGCGGATTCAGGACAGGTATTGCTGTTTTAGAGGAGAGGAAGAATGTGAAAAAGCTGAGCACTCTTGTTCCCGAGTTTGATGAACTTCTTGGCGGCGGACTGGAGACTATGTCCATAATTGAGTTTTATGGCGAATTTGGTTCAGGAAAAAGTCAGATATCTCATCAGATGGCAGTAAATGCTCAGCTTCCGGTTGAGTTCGGCGGACTTGACGGGTCTGTAATCTATGTAGATACTGAGAATACCTTCAGGCCGGAAAGGATAAGGCAGATGGTGGAGGGGCTTGAGGTTGATATGGAGGTTCCGCCTGTTGAGGAATTCCTTGAGCATATTCATGTTGCAGAGGCCTTCACTTCCGATCATCAGATGCTTCTTATAGACAGCATACGTGAGCTTGCGTCCGAACTTCGTGAATCTGAAAAGCCAGTGCATCTGATTGTCATAGACTCCCTTATGGCACATTTCCGTGCCGAATATGCAGGACGCGGCACACTTTCGGCACGCCAGCAGAAATTAAACAAATACATGTATGATCTGACAAAACTTGGAAAGGAATTCAATGCTGTTATAATTGTAACAAATCAGGTTCAGTCAAACCCCGCAGTATTCTTTGGCGATCCAACAAAGCCGACCGGAGGGAATATTGTAGGCCATGCCTCAAAATTCCGTATATATCTTAGAAAGAGCAAAGGCGGAAAAAGAGTTGCAAAACTTGTAGACAGTCCTGATCAGCCTGAAGGAGAAGCAGCCTTCGTTGTTGAAATGGCAGGTCTTAAGTCTGTGTGATTTCACATAAATTATAGATGAACAATAACCCCCAATTTTTTCCCCGTGCACTTATCTGCGACATAGATGGAACAATTACTGACAAAAGCAGGAGAATTAATCTGGATTCTGTTAATGTCATAAGAACTCTTATTGACAATGATATTCCTGTTGTTCTTGCAAGCGGAAACACAGTCTGTTCCCTCACATTTCTCTGCAAGATGATTGGCACAGACGGAACAATAATCTCTGAAAACGGGGGTGTATACAGGATAAATTATACCGGAGAACAGAAGATCTGCGGAGATATTGACTCCTGCCGGATTGCATTTGAGAGGCTTGATGATTATTACTCGAAAAAGGGAGTGAAACTTGAGTTATACAGTCCTGAATATCGTTTTGCCGATATTGCCTTTGCACATAATGTCGATCCAAAAGAAGTTGCAGAACTGGTAAAAGATCTTCCGGTAAGGATTCTGGACTCCGGTTTTGCAATACACATACAGTCTGAAAGTGTAAACAAGGGCACCACGTTTTTAAAAGTTGCAGAAGAGATGCATATATCTCCTAAGGATTTTCTGGCGGTGGGTGACTCGTCCAATGATATTGAGATGATAAAAAATGCCGGAATCGGCGTTGCTGTCCTGGGGGGGCAGGTTGAAGCGGCTGAAGTTGCTGATTACGTTAGTACAAAAAAATATGGTGACGGTTTTTCAGAAAGTGTGAGAAAGTATTTCCCCTCATTGTTTTGAAAGATATCTGTCAACTACAATATAGTCCCTGATATCACGCACGGCTTCGAAAGGAATAAAAAGGCGATCACCGTCAACTGCATATCCGGTACAGTCAAAACCTGCTTCGGGCTTTACCACCAGACTGTCAACCTGTCCTGAGTCCAGATCCACCATTATATTTCTTATTGTACCGATGACCATTCCGTCTGTACTCATTACCTGTTTTTTAGAGAGACTTCGGGAGAATGTATTCTTCATATTTAAAAATAGGTGTAGATTATACTATTTAAATGATTTGAAAAATCGCAAGAATTTGTTGTAGATTTTCAATAGAAGATACGATAAATCTTTAAATTATGTGTGGGGTATAATTGAATAATCTCTTCCTTCAAAGCGCGGGAAATACTTTGATAACATCTGACTGTGTAAGAATACCTGTTGGTTTTCCATCTTCAAGAATAATTACTCTCCCGATATTCTGTTCCTTAAAGCGTCCTATGACCTCATAGAGGTTTACTGTGGGTGCGACTATCACAACATCGGTTGTCATATATTTTTCAATGGGAATGTCAACCGAATCTTCTTTTTCGATTCCTCTTGATACATCACTTAATGTAAGAATTCCCACAAGACGTCCGTTCTCTGTTACCGGTGCACCGTGAATTTTCTTCTGATTAAAAAGAGAGATTGCAGTCCTGAAAGTATCACCCTTATTCAATGTGAATACAGGTGAATTCATGTAATATTTTATCTGTTTTTTTGGAAGAGAGATAATTTCGGAGATTGTTATAAGAAGAGACTGGGAAACCTCATCTTTTCCATAAACCTCTCCTTTTACAAGAAGTCTGTTGACAGGCGAAGGTCCTACAGTTATCTCATCACCAATCTCAAATGACTTAACACTTCCAATCAGCTTTATTGCGGCATGGCACAGGTCCGGATGGCAGAGTGTTGTAAAATCTATTTCAGCAACATTGACACTTGTTATCGGCTGACCGTTCTTCTGTATGGGGACTGTGTATTCTTTGTCATAATTGGTGAGATTTAGTTCTTTATAGGCCGCAGATGTTGGTGTATATCCGCCTTTCGGCCCCGGAACTCCGTCTACCAGTTCAAGGGCTTTTAGCGCCTGCATCTGATTTCTTACAGTTCCAGGATTTCTTTTCAGAACCTCCGCAATCCCCTCACCTTTGATTGCGGATGACTTCTGATGATAGAGGGTGATTAATGTAATCAGGATATCTTTCTGGATGAGGGACAATTCCATAAGGATAATTCATTATGTTATACATATATACTATTCGGGTTTCTTGTGGAATTTGAAAATATACCAACTATTCCGACTGCCGATGAGATACTTGACAGGTCGTTGAGACGCGCAGCAGCGTTTAAAAAAGAGAAGAGCAATAAAGACCGTGCTAATGAGGAGTTCATAAGGGCGATATACAGTTCTGTATATGATAAGCTGATGGATTCTGTTCAGAGGTATCCCAGTTTTGACCAGTTGTCGCCGTTTTATATTGATATTACAAATCTGTTATTCAGTGTGGATAAAATACGAAAATCACTCGGTGCATTGCAGTGGGCAGCGGAAACGGCCAGAAAGGTTGGCACATCCTATGCACGCGATATGAGACAGTCTGAGGATACAAACGCGCTTAGAAAGCAGGCTACAGCCAGGATTGCATCAATTGTTCACCAGGTGGACAAGGATTTGAAGTATTTAAATGAAGTCCGAAATATCCTAAGAAAACTTCCGGATATAAGAGAGGAGGAGTTTACAGTCGTTGTTGCCGGTTATCCTAATGTCGGGAAATCCTCGTTTATCAATCTTATATCATCCGCAACATCTGAAGTGGCAGGATATGCGTTTACAACAAAGGGAATTTTAGTGGGCCACCACGAAGTAGGGCGCGACAGAATTCAGATTGTGGATACGCCGGGTATTCTTGACAGACCGGTAGAGGAGAGAAATGTCATTGAATGCCAGGCAATTGCTGCAATAACAAATGTTGCCGATATGATCCTTTTCATCATAGATGCAAGCGAGGCATGCGGCTACTCACTTGAATCACAGCTTCATCTGATGGAAAATGTCAGGGATGCGACACGGGGTGTTCCGTTTGAAGTTGTCATAAATAAATCAGATATGAAGGAACTCTCAGGCTATCTTAATATGTCAACTACATCAGAGGAAGGGGTGGATGAGGTTGTCAGTATGATCAGAAAATACTTAGAATCCAGCCCCAAGAACCTGATATCGCGCAACCGGCAAGAAATCCCAGAATAGTTCCGCCGTTTAATGTCGGCAGGCCTGCCTGTGGATTTCCCTTTGCAACAAAGTACATAAGAAGTGAAAAACCTGCAAGGGAGCCGATGATTGCCATTAATGTGGGCAGACTGATTCCTATTGGAAGAAGCGGGGCCTCAAGGTAGATATAGGATGATACAACAAGGATTGAGGGCATGATAAGATCCCCCATCCCCATCATGAAAGCTCCTCTTTCACTTTTCTCCTTTTTAAGCTCAATTCCTTCATTTATGTATGAATATTTGAGGGATTTTGGTATGACAACAAGAACCGGAGCCTTTAAATCTATTATGCCTTCTGCAAGTGTTAGCATATGTCTTGTCTTATAGACTGATATTGCATCATAAAGGGCCAGAAGTATAAGAAGAATGATCACCGGCAATATCTCAAACGATATCCCGAATATGGATGCCGAACCTGCACATATTAAAACTCCGAGAACATCAATTACATACCATTCAGGATATTTGTAGAGCAATGCTGTTGCGGCAGCAGACAGTATTAATGCAAGTGCAGATGCGGTGATTGTTGCACCAATAAGCTCTCCAAAGACCGCGGCAAAGATATAGATAAATACAAGAAATATTGAAGCCGCGACTATCCAGCTGATTATTTTTTTCCCCTTTATCTTAATCAGAATAAGCATTGCTGCTGTAAAAGCCAGAAGAATTGCTATAAAGTATATTGTATTTTCAATTGCCTTTGGATCTTCAAAGGCGGAATAACCTGCCTCGTTCATCGCAGGTGAGAGAATTATTGCAATAACCTGAACAATAACAAGCATTATTCCCATTGCAATATAGGGCATGAGTTCATGTTTTTTCATTATTTATCTCCCCGGGCAGAAAAAAAATGCCCGCTAAGGTTAATTACGTGTTTTTTTTAATTCATATAAATATACGATGGATAAAAGAGAGACATTGTGCAGACAGGGCATCATGTATTCCGCAAAATATAGTTAGATTAATAAGCAGTCTGTATGCATCTAAAAGTATGGATGAATCCGACAATACTAAAGATATAATCCTGGCAGTTATTCTTGTAATCTCAACCCTTGCAATGGTGGTGAGGCTGTGGCAGGATTGGATTGTTGCCGTGTCCACAGGTCTTATGATGATATCCCTGGCAGGTCTTATATTGTCTTTGTGCAAGAAGATAAAGAATCTTGAGAAGAGTATTATTGCCCGCGAGAGGACGATGAGAATCAATCTTGAAGAGGTCTCAAAAAACGTCAATCAAAGGTGTGATGCAATGTCTGACGACGTGGAAAATGTGATAGATGCACTTTCGCGCCGTGTTTACAGATGAAAGGAACTTTTAATTTATAATACCTATTTTTGGGATTAATTACTTGCAGGTATAGTTTATGGGAGTTGCTTTCAGGGATATTCTTTCGGATTACAAAAAACCAATCGGCTGGGATGAACTTGCGGGAAATGCCGCGGTTGACGGCAATAATGCATTGTATCAGTTTTTAACAACAATCAGGCAGCCTGACGGAACGCCTTTAATGAACAGTCAGGGCAGAGTTACATCACATCTCTCAGGGCTTTTTTTCAGGGTTTCAAATTTTCTTGAAAACGGGATGCGCCCGGTTTTTATATTTGACGGGAAACCTCCTGAATTCAAGTCAGAAACCCTCTCAAAGAGAAGAGATCTAAAAAAGAAGGCCGAGGATGCATACAAAGAAGCGGTTTTTATCGGAGATACAAAAGAGGCATTCCGGCAGGCCAGGTCTGCAACCAAAGTCGATGCTGAGATAATTGAAAGCTCAAAAAAACTTTTGTCACTTATGGGAATTCCGTTTATGGATGCACCCAGTGAGGGTGAGGCGCAGGCAGCTGTTATGGCCGCAAAAGGTGATGTTTCATATTCTATATCGCAGGATTATGACTCTTTGTTATTTGGTGCTCCAAAGCTTGTCCGCAATATGACAGTAAGCCGCAAAAGAAAGATCAGGGGAAGAACAATTACTGTAAGTCCAGAAAAGATTCTTCTCAAAGAAGTTTTATCAGGCCTTGAAGTGACTCGTGAAAATCTTATTGAGATGGGTATTTTAATTGGTACTGACTTCAATGAAGGCATAAAGGGAGTTGGTGCAAAAACAGCATTAAAGATTGTCCGTGAAGGTAATTTTGAGGAGTATATATCTGAAAAAATGCCTGATTTTCATCCACTTCCTGTAAAGGATTTTTTCTTATATCCTCCACATACATCCCAATATTCCCTTAACTGGCAGACACCTGATAATGAGGGCATCATTGATTACCTCTGCGGCACACATGACTTTTCAAAAGGAAGAATTGAACCGCAGCTTGCAAGAATAAATAAAGGGTCGGGCCAGAAAACCCTCGAACAATGGTTTTAACCCTGGCTTTATTATAGCCGCTCTCCTGTTGTTTTTTTCATTTTTCCGATTGGTTGAATACAACCCAAAGACAAATTTGTATTATGCAAAGCAGTGATTTAACATATTCACGCAATGTTTTTCTGCCGCTTACAGACGTGTGTCATAACCGCTGTGCATACTGCATCTTCAGAGAATCCGTAAAAGACGGATGTGTTATGAAAGAGGAGGATGTGGTAAATACTCTTGCTAAGGGTGCTCTTTTCGGGTGTACAGAAGCCCTTTTTACCTTTGGTGAAAGACCTGAACAAGAGGCCGGATTTTTGGAGCATATCAAAAAAACCGGATATGATTCTGTTCTTGACTACTGCTATTCTATGTCTCTTAAAGCAATAGAAACCGGTCTTCTGCCCCATACAAACGCAGGTATTCTTGACTACAACGAGTTATCAAAGCTAAAAGAAGTCAACGCCAGCATGGGGCTTATGCTTGAGACAACAAAAAATATTGCGGCACATAAAAACAGTCCCGGTAAAAAACCGGCAGTGAGAATTGACATGATGGAGGATGCCGGAAAGCTGCGCATTCCCTTCACAACCGGTCTTCTGCTTGGGATTGGGGAGGATATGTCAGACCGTGAGGAATCACTTGAGGTTATCAGCAGCCTTCACAAAAGGTATGGCCATATTCAGGAAGTTATAATACAGAACTTCTGCCCAAAACCCGGGACTGGGATGGAGAAATGGCCTGTTTTGTCAACTGATGAGATCTGTGAAACAATAAGACTTGCAGGCGAGATACTACCTGGTGATATCAGCATTCAGATACCTCCCAATCTCACTGATGCGTCGTATCTTATCGACTGTGGTGTAAATGATCTGGGTGGTGTGTCACCGGTTACAATAGACTATGTAAACCCGGAACACCCCTGGCCGGCAATCGATGAATTAAAGAAACTGGCAAAAAACAGAGTATTAAAAGAGCGGCTTTGCATATACCAGAAGTATATTGACAAGGGGTGGTACCCGAATGGTCTGGGCCATCTTATAGAAAGACTAAACAAAGATATTCACAATAGAAGTGACAAATAATTAATGGTAATTTCGGGGTTGTGGCAATACTATGGAATTAGGAGAACTCCTCTACAAAGGAAAGGCAAAGTCCATTTATAAGTCTGAGAAGGATGACGAACTGATATCCTGCTTCAGGGATGATATGACGGCTTTCAACGGCGAAAAAAAGGATTGTTTTTCCGGAAAAGGTGCATACAATGCGTCTGTTTCCGCTTTTTTCTTTAATTATCTTGAGAAAAACGGAGTTAAGACACATTTCGTAAAAATGCTTGATGAGAGAACAATGGTTGTTAAAAAACTTCAGATGATTCCTCTTGAGGTTATCGCGCGAAATGTTGCCGCCGGCTCAATAGTAAAAAAACTGCCCTTTAAAGAGGGTCAGATACTAAATCCTCCTGTGATTATTACTGATTATAAGGATGATGAGAGAGGAGATCCTTCTGTAAATGATGATCTGATCCTGGCACTCGGTCTTTTAACATCATCAGAGTTAAAAGAAGTAAAAGAGACAACACTCCGGATAAACAAACTTCTCTATGATTTCTTTGACGAACTCGGGATGGTATTGGTGGACTTTAAGATCGAGTTCGGACGATACAAAAACGGGATAATCCTTGGCGATGAGATAAGTATGGACTCTATGCGTCTTTGGGACCGGGAGACCAAAGAGTCTTTTGACAAGGATGTGTACCGTTATAACAAGGGCAATGTTATGAGCGCATATGGAAAAGTCGTTGAAAAGATTGAGGGATGGAAAAAGGAGCACCTGAAATGAAATATGATGTAACAATTACAATAAGCCTAAAGAGCGGCATGTTGGATCCTGAAGCACGTGCGATTCAGCATGCACTCTCAAATCTTGGCTTTGAGACCGGATATCTGCGAACAGCAAGAGTTTTTGAGATAGGGATTGAATCTGAAGACGTGTCGGAGGCTGCCAGAAAAGCTGAGGAGATGTGTGAGAGACTTCTGGCAAATCCGGTAATCCACAGTTATTCTGTTGAGGTAAAAGAAGAATGAGATTTGCTGTTCTTCAGTTTGGAGGAAGCAACTGCGACCGTGACACTCTCCATGTTATGGCGGATGTATGCGGTGTTGATACTGATCTTGTATGGTATAAAGACGGATTGAAAAGGGATTATGACGGGATAATTCTCCCCGGAGGCTTCTCATACGGTGATTATCTTCGTGCAGGCGCAATTGCAACACGAACACCTGTAATGAAGGACGTAATCTCTCATTCCCAAAAGGGCGGTCTTGTACTTGGTATATGCAACGGTGCACAGATTGGTGCTGAAGCAGGGTTAATCCCCGGAGTTTTTACAATAAACGAATATCCCAAGTTCATCTGTGATCAGGTATACCTGAGAGTAGAAAACAACACATCTCCGTTCACATCGCTTTTCAGGAAAGGTGAGGTTGTAAAAATACCAATTGCACATAAGGAAGGAAGATATGTTGCACCTCAAAAAACCTTGAAGAGTCTTGATGACGACAACAGGATAGCATTCAGATTCTGCAATGAGAAAGGAGAGATTACGCCTGAATCAAACCCAAACGGAACTGCAGATAATATTACAGGGATTCTTGGAAAAGACGACAACGTTCTTTTAATGATGCCGCATCCTGAAAGGGCTTCTGAGGATGTACTGGGTTCTTCTGACGGGAAGAAGATCTTTGACTCGATGATAAAGTATCTTGACTCAAGGTAAGAGCAGATTAGAAGGATATATTTTACCTGCAGAAAAAATGGAAGTTTATTATTATGGCTGAAGATGATAAGAATAACGGGGATGTGGATGCACTTTCAGAGGAGATAGAACTCTGGGCAGAGAAGTATGCAAAAGATAACGGCTGGTTATTAAATCCTGATGAAAGACAGCTTTCTGCGGTTTTAAAGGGTCTTGCCAGAAATAAACTTAAATTTAAAGAGCAGTACTGCCCCTGCCGAATCCGCTCCGGCGATCCGGAAAAAGACAAAGAAATAATCTGCCCGTGTATTTATCATGAGGATGAGATAGAAAGCGAAGGGAACTGTCACTGCCGGTTCTTTTTCAAATAATTATTTCTTCCGGAAATCTTTTTTTTTGAAATATTGAGCGGAATAAATCCGATGGCTTTTAGACTGATACCGTTAAACCCTGATAATAATGGTAAACGCCGTTATACCTTTTCGGCCAAAAAATCCGAAAACACGACTTTCATGTATTCTCAGTCAGAAAGAGCGTGAAGGTTTTGCTCTTGCAATGCTGGATGATGTAATATCAGTCCTCTCTGAAGCGGGATGTGAAGCAACGCTTCTCTCAACCTGTGACTTTAATGTAAATGGTGCAAAGACGGTTGTAAAGGAGCTTGGTTTAAATGAAGCCTTAAATGAATATCTCTCGTCTTTGTATGAACCTGTTCTGATAATAATGTCTGATATTCCGCTTCTTTCAGAAGAGTCGGTAAAAAGGGTGATTTCAACAGAAAAGGATCTATCTGTTGTTCCCGGAATTGGCGGCGGGACAAATGTAATTTTTATAAAAGACCCGCAAAGATTCTCTGTTGATTTTTATGGCGCAAGTTTTCTGGATCATTTAAATATTGCAGAAAAAAATGGTCTTTCTGTTGAGGTCATTGATTCATTTAGGCTTTCGACAGATATTGACGAAAGAGAGGATCTCGTTGAAGTTTTCTTTCACAGCGAAGGTAAAAGCAAAAAATATCTTGAGAATCTGGGAATCTCAGTCTCTGTTGAAAAAGGAAGGGTTGGCGTTCATCGCAACCCCCATAAAGAGGCATTCTGAAGGATCAATTGATTCAATACCTGTACTTTCAGAGAGATACTTTGAAAGTCCTCTTATTATTGCAACCGGTGTGCATTCATCAGATTCTCCCATAACAAGTTCAGCAGCGGATGCAAGGTTGTCACCGACTGCAAGCCTTGTAACCTCCAGTTCATGGCCAAAGAGATCTTTTTTACCTCTTTCATCAGTTATTGCAGAGACTCCGCAGCATCCTATTGCAACGCCCGAACATCCAAGGCGCATCGCATGAGTTCTTGAATCAATAATCATAACTCCTGTCCTTTTGCCTGTCTGTTCAAGAATAATATCGCGGATTCTCTTTGCACTTTCATCAGGGTTTTTTGGAAGAGTTACAACGCACCCGTGTGGTGCATTTGAGCCGTCTATTCCGGCATTTGGAAGAAGAGTTCCGTTTTTCATGCATAAAAGAAATCCGGGAATTCCTCCTGCTACAGAATCGCTTTCGGAAATTACAATTTCAGCAAGTTTTGCATCAATATTGTAGAGCTTTTCATATTCGTACGCTTTCTCAGACGGAGTTATATCTGATAGTTTAATTATTGCACCTTCGGTTGTTGCAAGTGCACTTTCGGCAATTAAAATAATATCGCCATCAAAAAGACCTCCGGCCTGCTCTGCTTCTTCAATTATAATTGCGGCAATATCATCGCCGGGACCCAGAATTCTTGTTTTTATTCCATATACCTGAAAAGAACTGACCATTATAATCTGTTTAACTTTTCAAATACTCTGATTAAATCCTTTGTGTCAGATACATCATGTGCCCTTACAACAGACGCACCTTCTTTTAGGAGGTTGTAGGTAACAGCAAGAGTCCCAGGGAGTCTTCCCTGCGGCGGCTTGTTAACAAGTTCACCTATGAAAGTCTTTCTTGAAACTGCTGCAAGAAGCGGTCTTTGTAAAACTGAAAATTCAGAAAATCTTCTGCAAAGCTCCCAGTCATTCTCGAGAGTTCTTTTATGAGTCCATTTTCCTATTGCAGGATCCAGAATATAATCAGTGATGCCGAATCTCTCTGCTCTCTGCATAATCTCTTTTAATGCATCAATTGTGGCATCAAATCCCAGGGGGTCTCCCGGTATTTTTTTTGCTGCCATTAATACTGCCGGAAGGCCGGAATCACCCGCTATTTTTGCAAACTCATCGTTTGCAAGACCATGAATATCATTTATGCAGTGAATATCATATCTGAGGCATGCAGAAAGAACCTCCGGATACATTGTATCAACAGATACTGCAATGCCGCTTCCTGTAAATTCCTTTAATGTTTTAGAGAGCCTTTCTTTCTCTTCTGACGTACTGATGTAAGGGGAGTCGGGCGCTGTACTTCTTGCACCTATATCAATTATGTCAGCCCCTTTCTCTAAGAGCTCACAGGCCTTCTCAAAAGTTTTCTCACACGGAGTGTATGACTGTTCAAAAAAAGATTCTGGACTGCAGTTGATAACACCCATTACTCTTACCGGTGCACTGCCTCCCACTTCAATGTTTTTTATTCTACAGGTTTGCATGCATTTTTGCTGACTTAAGGGTATTTTCCATAAGCGTTGCAATTGTCATCGGTCCGACGCCTCCCGGAACAGGAGTTATCGCGGATGCCTTCTCTTTTACAGACTCAAAGTCTACATCGCCGCAGAGTTTGTTGTTTTCGTCCTGGTTAATCCCTACATCTATTACAACAGCGCCCTCTTTAACCATATCTCCTTTTACAAATTTTGCCTTGCCGATTGCACTTACGAGAATATCTGCAGATCTCATCTCATCTTCAAGGTTTTTTGTTCTTGAGTGGCAGACTGTAACTGTCGCATCAGCATTTATAAGAAGTGCTGCCATAGGTCTTCCCACATCAACAGATCTTCCTATAACAACGGCTTTTTTCCCGGAGAGCTCTATGCCGTACTCTGAGAAGAGTGTCATAATTCCGCCCGGAGTGCATGGAACATATTCAGGTCTTCCGGAGAAGAGCTGTCCGATATTGTACGGGTGAAAACCGTCAACATCCTTCTCCGGTGAAACTGCTTCTATTACAGCTTCTGTATCCACATGCTTCGGAAGGGGAAGCTGGACCAGAATGCCGTGTACTGAACCATCGGAGTTTAGCTTTGAAACCGCGGATAAAACCTCTTCTGTTGTACAATCTGCCGGGAGAACGACTCCGACAGATTTTATTCCGACCTGCTCACACGCCTTGTGCTTCATTCTGACATACATCTGTGATGCAGGGTCCTCTCCAACAATAACTGTTGCAAGGCAGGGATTTATGGCGGAGGCTGAAATCTCCTCTTTTAGGGCAGAAAGCCTGTTCTCAGAGATCTCTTTTCCGTTTATTAATATCATGGGACTTCGGGGTATAACGGGAACTTTGATGCAAACTCTGTTACTTCCGCTTTGACCTGTGTAATTTCAGTCTTTGAGTTTCTGTCTTTGCATACATCTTTTAAGACTCTTGAAATCCACATTGCAATCTGCTCCATCTCTTTTTCCTTCATGCCGCGGGATGTAACAGCAGGTGTTCCAATACGAAGACCTGATGTCACAAACGGACTGAGCTTTTCGCGTGGAATTGTATTCTTATTAACAGTTATTCCTGCTTCACCGAGGAAGTTTTCGGCTTCAAGACCTGTTAAATGGTCTCCGTTCTGTGTGAGGTTTGTTAAGTCCAGAAGGATTAGGTGATTGTCAGTTCCTCCGGATACAAGGTCAAGTCCCTCCTCAATTAAAACATCTGCCATTGAATGTGAATTTTTTATAACCTGTTTTGCGTACTCCTTAAATGACGGGGTAAGAGCCTCTCTGAAACAGACTGCCTTTCCTGCAATTACGTGCATAAGAGGGCCGCCCTGCATTCCCGGAAAGACTGAGCGGTCAATATCCTTTGCATGCTCTTCCGAGCACATAATAGCGCCGCCGCGTGGTCCCCTGAGTGTCTTGTGTGTTGTAGTTGTTGTAAAGTCAGTGACTCCGACAGATGTCGGGTGTTCGCCTGCTGCAATAAGGCCTGCAATGTGTGCAATATCTGCCATGCAGTATGCGCCGCAGTCTTCAGCAATATCACTGAATGCCTTAAAATCAATTGTGCGTGGATATGCACTTGCTCCACAGACAATCATCTTTGGCTTCTCTTTCCTTGCCTGGTCAGCAATCTGGGCGTAATCAAGCATTTCGGTTTCCTTGTCCACACCATAGTGTGAAACGGAATACCACTTTCCCGTGATGTTGACAGGAGACCCGTGTGATAGGTGGCCTCCCTGAGAGAGGTCCTGACTCATCATCTTGTCGTTATGCTGCATGAAGGCAAAGTAAACAGCCTGGTTTGCCTGGCTTCCGGATACAGCCTGAACATTTGCATGTTCCGCGCCGAAGAGCCTGCACAGACGATCGCGTGCAAGATTCTCTACCATATCATGGAATTCGCACCCGCCATAGTACCTTTTTCCGGGATATCCTTCTGCATACTTGTTGGTCATAATTGAGCCAACAGCTTCCAGAACTGCTTTACTTACTACATTTTCAGATGCAATGAGCTCTAATCCCTCAACCTGCCGGAGGCGCTCACTCTCAATTATATCGTAGACTTCTGGATCATAATCAGCCAGATTGGACATATGCAAAAGTGTTGGTTTTATTTTCATTATAGTGTTTTGGCAACAAGCCTTAAAATGCCGGAGAAGATGCGCTTTTTTTGACTTAAGAAAAAGAGAATCTCTATTAAAAGCGCATTTTACATAGAAATATTATTCATTTCACATAAGAATATTATTAAACCTGAAAGAATACTTTTCATATATTATCCGGGGAGTCATATATGGATGCCAGAGACAATGGTGCGAAGATAAGAGATCTTGAACACATAATTGAAGAAAAAGAGCGGGAGATTCAGATGTTAAGGGAGAGCATACACGAATATAATAATTCCAATCCTGTAAGTGAAGAGAGGATTTTGGCAATTGAACGAAATTTGAAAGAGATTGATGGTCTTGTGCGTGGACTGACGGCTGAGATGCTTGATTTAAAAGCCTGCATCCAGAAGATCTCAAAAAACAGTGATGAAAAGATTTCTATTAAGCGGACCGAAGAGTCAAAAGCAAAAAACTATCCTGTCGTTGAGTCGCCAAAGATTATTGCTGAGAGAAAATCGGCTGAAAAAGCCCGCTCTGCTGCCAGGGAAGAACCTGAGCCTGAAGCAGCAGAAGAGGTCTTAATAATTCAGCCTGACGGTACAATGAAGCGTGAAGTAAAAGTTGGCGATGATATGATTGTTGCAGATCACAGGGGTGGGCGCTCAATGGGAAATGGGATGCGCCGTCCCGGTGAACGCGATCCTATCGACAGAAAACCTTTGATCTATGCAGATGATGACGACACAGTCGAGATAAAGCGAAGGAAAAAATAATTTTACTTCAGGGGTCTTCAGGCAATTGTATATAACCGAACTGGAAATTGACAATTTCAAGTCTTTTGGTAAAAAGACTAAAATTCCTTTTTATGAAGGTTTCACTGTTGTTTCGGGACCTAATGGTTCTGGCAAGAGCAATATAATAGACAGTATCCTTTTCTGTCTTGCTCTTTCAAGTGCACGCGGTTTAAGAGCCGAGAAACTGACTGATCTTATAAATCTAAACGGCAGCAAAAATACTGCCGAAGTATCAATTACCTTTTCTGACGGGACTAAAATCCGGCGCAGGATAAAAAGAACGCCGCACGGGTATTACAGTTACAATTATATCAATGACCGGGTATGCAAGCAAAGCGATGTTGTTGATTTTCTTGCAAAAATCGGAATAAAATCTGAAGGCTATAATGTCGTTATGCAGGGTGATATCACCCGTATTACGGAGATGAGTGATTCGGAGAGGCGCAAAATTATTGATGAAATTGCCGGTGTATCCGAATTCGACAAGAAAAAAGAGCAGTCCTTATCCGAACTTGAGGTTGTAAGAGAGAGAATTGAAAGAGAGGAGCTTTTACTTGCCGAACTTGAAAAGCGTCTTTTGGAACTTGAAACAGAGAAAGAGCAGGCCGTCAGATACATGGAAATTCAGAAAAAAATTGAATACTTTAAAAGCTGTCTTTCTGCTGCCCGCTTAAGGGAATGTGAGATTGAGATCTCTGCCCTTGAGGATCTTGAAAACGAACAGACTGAAAAAATTGACTTGTTCTCTCAGAAACGAAGGGAAATAGAGTTTTTAGTATCTGAATTTAAGGAAAAATCGGCAGCTCTTGACATTGAGATAAACCAGAAGAGCGGAACGGAATATCTTTCACTGCTCTCCGAAATTGAAGAGGCCCGGGGCAGGATAAGTCTTGCAAAACAGACTATCGAAAGGCTGACACGCAGTCGTGAGACAAAAAAGGCAGCAATCCAGAAAATATTTATGGATTCCAAACGTGCCGAGTCCATGATGCAGGAGCTCACCGATAAGATAAGGGATCTCTCAATAGACCGGTCAAATCTCAACATGGAATTATCTGCAGCGCGGGCTGAGATGGAGAATGTAAAGGCAGTTCTGGAGGAAAAGAGCAGCGCTGTTGAAGGCTCAAAGGAAAAACTGTTTGCGCTTATCAATTCACTTGAAGAGAAAAAAACAAAGAGATCTGATATCCTTCGTGATCAGGATCTGCTGATAGAAAAAAGCCGCATGCGCACTGAAGAAAAGGAGAGAATTGAGTCAAGGGTTGGTCTGATTGAAACCGAGATTGAGGAAAAATCCGGACAGATAAAGGAGCATCAGAGACTTGTGGAATCCCTCGATGCTGAAAAGACAGTTATTGAATCCGAACTCTCAAAAACCGAAGGCAAAATCTTTGAAAACCGCTCGTCTCTTGAAAAAATAAAAAATGATATCAAAGTAAAAGAAAGGGAGCTGATGCGCCTTGAAGCCCATCAGCAGGCATCAGGCGGTCCGGGCGGACGTGAGATGAATGCCATTTTAGGTATGGACGGCATTTACGGAACTGTCGGCCAGCTTGGCAAATCCACTCCTGAATATGCTGCAGCTTTAGATATTGCAGCGGGCGGAAGGATAAGAAATGTTGTTTGTGAAAGTGATAAGGTTGCATCCGATGCTATTTCATATCTTAAGGATAACAGGCTTGGGCGGGCAACGTTTCTTCCTTTAAATAAATTAAGGGCACAAACCCTTCCTCCATTAAATAATAAAAAAATAATCGGCTATGCTGTGGATCTTCTTGACTATGATCCTTTGTACGATGTGGTTTTCAGATATATTTTCGGGGCAACGGTTGTTGTAAAGGATCTTGATACTGCAAGAAGTATGATGGGTCAGTACAGGATGGTCACACTTTCAGGTGATCTTATAGAAAAGGCCGGGGCAATGACCGGAGGTTCTGTTCAGAAAAAGACTGCGGGTTTTGGAGTTTCTGCAGACGATGAGATAGAAAGAATCAGGCTGTCCATATCTGATCTGATGCAGGAGGAATCTGTTCTTTCTGATGCGGTTTTAAGGTATTCCCGGGAGGGTGAAGAGAGAAGGGGTCGCAGAACCGAGATAAATGATCAGATCTCACGTTATGGTTTTCTTCTCGAAGAGAATATGCGCCGCTTAAATGAGCTTTCAGAAGAGAGGGAAAAGATTGTCATGCGACGCGGTGAGATTGCAGAGGAGGTAAAATCAGGAGCAGAGAGGCTTTCTCTTCTGGAAGAATCCCTGAATCAAATCGGAGATGAGATTTCTGCCATAAATTCTGAAACAGAAAAACTCAAAAAAGAGCTTGCAGACACCGGAATACCTGAACTTTCAGAGCAATATGAGGGTTTGCGAAAGAAGTCGGAAGGAGACGAACGCAGGCTCAAAAATAAGGATTACGACATTGAGGATAGTCAGAGGGAGAGAAACCACTATAAAAAACGTCTTGAGGAGATGCAGGCTGAAAGAGACAATGCGGAGTCTGAGATAAAGGAATTTGATACTGAGATTTCAGATTCAAATACTCTTATTGCTGAAAATGAGGGTCTTATTGAGGGTCTTGAAAAGAGGCGCATCAGTTTTTCAGATGAATTAAATGAACTGCAGAAGAAGCGTGATCTTCTCAATCAGGATATTTTCAGCGAAGAAAGGCGTATAATTGAAATTGATGCCGAGTGTGACAGAATAAGGCTTTCAATAAACTCTCTTGAAGAGAGGAAAAAAGAGTTGTCTGTACGTATTGTCTCTTTAAGGGAGGAGGCAGGCGATGCAACGACAGATCTTTCCATGTCTGAGATAGAGGAGGGTATTGAAAAGTCTGAGAAGGAGATAAAAAAGATGGGGGCTGTCAATATGCTTGCGATTGAGGATTACGAGAGGACCAGTGCAAAGGTAACTGCACGTTCAGAGAAGAAGGATGTTCTCTCAAAGGAAAGAGGCACTCTTATTGAGCGTATTGAACATTATGAAAAGATGAAGTTTGATACTTTTATGGAAGCCTTCAGGGCTATAGATGCCAATTTTAAAAAGATTTTTGCAAGGCTTACGGAGGGTAACGGGAGGCTTGTTCTTGAAAACGAGGAAGACCCTTTTTCAGGCGGCATGACCTTTGCAGTCCAGCCCCGTGAGAAGAAGGTGCATCTATTATCATCTCTTTCCGGTGGTGAAAAATCACTTACAACGCTTGCTTTCATATTCTCAATTCAGCAGTACCTGCCTGCACCGTTTTACGCGCTTGATGAAGTTGATATGATGCTGGACGGTTCTAATGTTGAGAGGGTCTCATCAATGATAAGTGAACTTTCAGCAAATGCCCAGACTATCTGTGTCTCATTAAGAAGGCCGACAATCGAGCGTTCAAACAGAATACTTGGTGTTACGATACGGCCTGACAAGTCAACATATGTCACCGGTGTAAAGAGCAATGGATGAGGAACCGGTTGAAATTCTTGTAAGACTGGCGGAGTCAGGAGAGATTGATCCCTGGAATATTGATATTGTTGAGGTAACTGACCGTTTTCTCTCCGAACTTGACAGGATTCAGAAACTGGATCTGAGAGTTTCCGGCCGGACACTATTTTTTGCATCAACTCTTCTGAGGATGAAGTCTGAGTATCTTGAGGAGCCGGATTCTCCTCCTGAGGCAGAGGGTGACTTTTATGAGGAGGATTCTCTTTTTGGCGTTGATGAATTCTCATTTGGGGAGTTTGCAGAGCCTGTTGACAGGCTTGAGAGGGAAATTCAGAGGCGTATTAAGAGAAAGGATCACAGAAAACGTCCTGTGACTTTATATGAGCTGATAAAGGAGCTTAAGACTGCTGAAAAGATGTTTCGCCGTCGTCAGAGAAGAAAGGACGTAAGTCCTGTAATCTTTTTTGAGGCTGACGATGTGGTCGGTGTTGCGCACGAAGAGGATTTTTCAGATGATGTAAGTTCTGTATACTCCTGTTATGAGCGTATTGCAGAAAAAAAGGACAGGGTTACCCTGACCGGCATGTGTGAGGAGATGGGCAGGGATCTGCGGTCGGTATATCTTCCTCTTCTGTTTCTGATGCTTGAGGGAAAACTGGTGCTTATGCAGGAAGAGTTCTTTGGCGAAATAACTGTCTCGGAATGGTCACTTGTTGCATTTGATGAGAACTGAAAAGACTGCCTGCCTTCAGGTGTGAATCACTGGTGCAATTTATTGGTCTTTTTCCCCATCGTTTTGCGCGTCTGTTCAAAAAAGTGTCATGCGGGGCTGTTCTGGCTCT
>JAFGWE010000041.1 GCA_016937345.1 Methanomicrobiaceae archaeon | reverse complement strand
AATGAAAAGACCGAAGCTACAACAACAAATGCAATAAGAACGATTGCTGCCTCAAGGCCTGTAAATGCTTCAGTATTTCTATGCATAGTTTACTCCTCAAATTTGTCTTATGAAATATCTATTATGCTATTTTACTATAAAATACGACCGTGCATAAAGGCATTTTAAAAAGATTTTATAGAGAATAAGGACGATTAAACACCGGATTCCTTAAAAAATTATTTTCCCCTGATTTTTTTATATCTCAGATCATTGTATTGAATATTATGAGACTTATCACAAGCATAATTGCGACATGCTTCACACCCGCCTTCAAAGAGCCTTCACCCATCTGCCCTGCAATAAATCCTGAGAAGAAAGCCTGAATTACGCATGTATGATAAAGAAGACGGCGGAATGCATCTATCGGCATCTGCGAAGTCTGGGAAAAAGCCGCACCCTGCACTATATCACCGGTAGAAGCCGGAGTATTCATAGTTTCAAGGATTGTTAAAAAGTTTACATCCAGAACTGCAACTACAAAGACAAAAACAAAAAAGGCAAGGTAAATTATCATCGTGTAGATGAACATCTCACTTGATCTCTCACGCTTTAAGACCTGACTCATCCTTGCATCACTGGATGCGATGCTTATAACCTCGCCGATCTCGCCGCTCATCTCACTTGCCTTTGTGATAAGAGTTACTGTTCGTGCAATTGCTGCAGTATTAATTCTCTGTTCAAAACGCACAAGAGCGTCTGAAACACTTGCACCCCAGTCAATATCCCTTTTTATTCTTCTTATTTCATAGGAGATCACACCAAGGTTTGCACGAACAAGAACACCGATTGCGCCTGCAAGAGTCATCCCGACTCTGTTTACACCTCCAAGCCGGTCAAGGAAATCAGGCGTCCCTGTTTCGATATCCCTGACTCTTTTCCTCCACAATTCAATTAATATGCCGTAAGGAATTATTATCAGAAGAGCTGCGATAATGATATGATCATCTATTATCGCATATGCTATCTCAGGGTCATTATATCTGGGAGTTAAAAAAATAATCAGGGCTGCATAGATTATTGAAAGAGGTGCAAATATGATAAGAGAGCGTTTTGGATCAGTTATAAACCATTCAAGAGGATTTTTAATAAACTCAATGAAAGCTCTTTTTCTGTCATAACTGTCAAGTTTTGCAAAGTTCTCCTCCTCGCCCTCCTTTTTTTCAACTTTTACATCCCCGAACTGATTTAATACAGTGACTTTCAGGTACCTCTCAATCTCCTCGTCTTTTATTGATATTAGATCAACAAAAAGCATGAAAATAAATGCGCCAATCGGCAGAAGAAGATATGTTACTGCAGTAAGCTCAATAAGAGCAGATTTTCCGACCATGCCCATTACAACCATGATAATAATTAAAAACAGAGGGCCGGCAACAAAAAGCGTCACATAACTCTCTGCAACAAGCTGCAGGACTGATAAAAACTGCTTCTGCTCAAATTTTGCCTCATCCTGATACAGATGCACACGTGATTCAAGATATGCGGATATGTTTCCGCCGCTGTTGATTACAGACAGAAGATCCTCTAAAAAATCCTTGAACTTTTCAGATGGTGTTGTAAAACTCAGGTTTCTTAAGGCTGTTACAAGATCATAGCCGAAGTAATCCGCATCCCTCACAACCTGACGGAATTCAAGTGCAACCTCCCCATAAATATCTGCATTCTCAGATATCGAATTAAAGATCTCCATTAACTCCGCACCCCCTCTTCTCATAGCATACATGTATGAGACAGCGTTGTGTAAAGAGAGGTTTATCTTTGTTTTACGGCTTGATTTCTGTATCCCGGGAAATTTCATTGCAAGAATAAAGAAAAATACGGATCCTGCAACAGAAAATACCAGAAAACTGATCAAACCTACGGCCGCCTTTGTAAGAACCGGTATCTCATATGTGGGCAGCTGAATATTGAATACGTCATATATCTGAATGGAAAACAGTGGCAGAAAAAGGAGCGAGGAGATAAAATACCCAAAAATTCCTATCAGGATACCAAATATAACCGAGGCAGAGACTGTATAATAAAAATATCTAAAGGCAGTAACGCCCATCCGGGATGATATGAGATCAGAACGAAGACTCATATATCCGTTCGGATTTTTACTGATTCTCCATTTAACATATCTGTCGATTATCATGAGAAGACCTTTGTGAGATCGTCAATGTTTGACATAACCCTTTCAGGATTTATGGAATATGCCTGTATAAGTCGTGTAACCCTGACATAATCAAGTATATCCTGCGTCTGCATCGCCTTTAAAACCTTAAGGCGCCTTTCAACTTCCAGACTCATCTCTTCGGCACTCCATCCGCGTATCTCCATAATACTTCTGTATATTCCGGATCTGCCTGTGTAGGACTGAACATCGGATATTGGATCATATTCAAACACATTGTTCACCCTGAGATTGCCTGTTCCCGGATCAATCCCGGCAATCTCTACTATCTCCATCGAACGGCGAACCCTCTCCTGTCCGCGGTAAATAAGAGCCTGAACACTTACAACGTCAAGTGCCTGCACCATGTTTCTGGGGACATTTAACGGTGCATTTTCAAGACGATGTATAGCGGCATCGACATCGTTTGCGTGAAGGGTTGAAAATGTGGTGTGTCCCGTGTTCATCGCCTGAAAGAGTGTCTGCGCCTCGGCACCTCTTACCTCTCCAACAAGGATGTATTCAGGCCTCTGCCTCATCGCCGCTTTTAAAAGGTCGAACATATCTATCTTAGAGCCTGTTGACTCCACAACAGATTCCCTTGTAACGCTTGCAATCCAGTTGTCGTGGAAGAGTGTAATCTCCCTTGTATCCTCAATACTTACGACCTTTGCAAGCGGAGGTATGAAAAGAGAGACTGCATTTAATGAGGAGGTCTTACCACTTGCTGTTCCGCCGACAAACAGCAGACTTTTGTTGTTTTCAATTGCAAGCCAGAAATATACGAGCTGCTCTGCACTGAAAGTGCCGTATTCCATAAGCTCAACCGGTGTGAAAGGATCCTCCCTGAACTTTCTTATGGTAAACGATGTTCCCCTGCTTGTAACCTCTTTTCCAAGAGTCAGCTGAAGACGTGAACCGTCAGGGAGAGTTGCATCCAGCATCGGCTGTGATATTGATATATGTTTTCCTGACCTCTGCGCAAGAGTTATCGCAAGCGAATAGAGGTTTTCCTCCGGAAACGTGACATTTGTTTTTACGTTGCGGTATTTCCGGTGGTAGAGAAATACAGGTATTCCTGAACCGTCACAGGATATATCCTCAAGATTGGGATCGTTCATCAGTGGATCAAGTTTAGACCATCCGAGGAAGTTTCTCATAAGATAATACTGGAGTTTGAAAAGTGTGGAGTCTTCAGGCTTTATCTTGTATTCTTTTAAGAGATCAGCCATCTTTTCAAGGATGATAAATGATTTTTCATGCATTATCTCCTCATCAGTGAGGATCAAAACATCCCTCATGTCCTCAAAGAGCCTCTCCAGCAGTTCAAGTTCAAATTCAGACAGAACCGGCTCAAAGAGCATATATTCATTCTGGTGGGTCTCATTGTGATTGACAATAAAAACTTTTGATCTGCCCTCAAGGATCCAGTATTCATCAACAAAAGAATAGCCTTCCGGAACTTCGGGCTCAACAAGCGGGCCGTTCTCTTTGAAGCTGTATTGTTTTACGGGGTTTGTCCTCTTTTTTAGAAATTCAAAAAAAGACTCTTTTTTCAGGGCTTTTCTGAGTATTCCGGATCTCTTTTTTTCTTCATCATCGGTTTTCGGGGGAACTTCTTCAGGGGTTTTTTCTTCAGGTATAATCCCAGGTGTAACTTCTTCGGGTATTACTTCTTCAGGAGTTTTTTCTTCAGGTATAATCTCAGGTATAATCTCAGGTATAATCTCAGGTATAACTTCTTCGGGTATTACTTCTTCAGGAGTTTTTTCTTCAGGTATAATCTCAGGTATAACTTCTTCAGGAGTTTTTTCTTCAGGTATAATCCCAGGTGTAACTTCTTCGGGTATTACTTCTTCGGGAGTTTTTTCCTCAGGTATAATCTCAGATGTAACTTCTTCGGGTATTACTTCTTCAGGAGTTTCTTCCTCAGGTATAGTCTCAGGTGTAACTTCTTCGGGTTCTAAAACAGAAGATCCATTTCCCTGCAAATCTTCTCCTGTATTATCCAGAGCTGTTTTGCCCCTCATTCTGTCCAGAATTTCAGATAGTGTATCACCAGACCCGGTGGCTCCTGATGAAAATAAAGCATCATCTTTTTTATCCACATCCGGACCGGAAGATCCATTATTTGCATCGATTTGATTTATGTCTCCGGAATCCGGATCTTTTGAAGCCTGATCCTCCGGCATTTCTTCTTTAACTGCACTTTTAGGAAGTAATGACTCACCGGAAGTATTTTCATCAGACATATCAGCCGAAACATCTTTATTATTGAGAGATGCAGAGAGAGAATCCTTTTCAGAGGATTCTTTTAGTAAATCAGAGAGACTCTCTTTTTCATCAGTTTTTTCCTCCCCGGTGACAACAGGTAAATTTTCATCCTTTTCATCAGGCAGATCTTCGCCTTTTTCTCCGGCATTATTTTCGGAATCCGTTTCCGGCACATTATTTGCAATATCGTCCTTCACCTTAAAATCGGGGGACTCACTTCCCTTTTGCCTGTACCCTTTATTATTCAGAGCTTTTTTACCCCTCATTCTGTTCAGGAGTGTCAGTTTATCTTCAGGCTCCAAAACAACAGATGAATCTTCTTTATCATAACCCGCAGGGGATTCGTCAGCATTTTCTTCTGCAGTGTCAGTGTCGTATTTATCAGGAGATTTTAAAGGTAACTCAGGCTCAGCGGTCTTTTTTAATGAAGATAAAGTCTCATCTTTTGTCTCCACATCCAAACCGGAGAAGTCATTTTTCCCCTTAATTCCTGAAGTATCTCCGGTTACGTTATCTGCTGGAATTTTACTCTTTTCAGCCGGTAGATTAAGAAGTTCATCAAGACCAATATCATCAGGGGTTTTATTACCCTTTGATTTTTTCTTCCTGCTAAAAAAAGCCATATAGATACACCACCAGAATGTTCCCGCCTGCCTGTTAAGGCATTATACAGATGAAAGACGGCTGTAATAATATAAAAAACCACAGGCATATTATCTTTTGCAATAGACATTTACAAAACGAATTTCTGGAAATTATATGATGATAAATCATGAAATCTTTTCAGATTAACTTTTTATGAAACCAAAAAATACTCCTAAAGATCTCTGGTTGAAAATTAATCTGCAATTTTTATAAGGAAACTGTTTTCAGACTGATTTATTTAATTATTACCGCAATCTTTACAAGCAAGAAATTCAAATCATCACTTATCTATGCTGGACGATATAAAAAAAAGGATGCCGACCGGAATCTCGTCTCTTGATCCCATACTGGATGGAGGTATTCCTCCCGGCTCTACGATACTTCTTGCAGGTGAGCCCGGTGCAGGAAACAGGGAATTTGTCTATTCATCAATCATATTTCTCTCAAAATTAAAAGAAAAAGGAGAGGTAAAATCCGGCACAATACTTCCGGAAGAGATAGCATATACCACATTTACACGTATTTCATCATCCATAACTGAAGAGATGGAGCTTTCCTTTAAAAGTGATGTGGTCTCTGGGATAGGAGACAGACTACACTTCATTGATCTGTCAGAGATATACTTTGATTCGAGTGTTGTTCCGACAGGATGGTACAGCAACACCTCTGTTATTGAACGTTTCCAGAAAAAAAGCGAAACCGTCGGCATTGTCTCCACACTTGCCGAAAAACTTGACGAGACACCAAAAAACAGTCTCATTGTAATTGATTCGATAACCGACATTGCGACTGAAAACACAGGTCCTTTAGAATGGAAAGAGCTGATAGGCTTTTTAAGGGGACTCCAGAGGGTTTCAAAGACCTGGGGAACAACTATATACATACTTCTTTCAGACGGAATTTTATCGAATGCACGTCTGGTGGAGATTGCAGACTGCTGTGATGCGATGGTTACATTCAAGTGGGAAGAAAGTTCGGCAAGAAAAAGACAAAGAGTAATGTACTTTGAAAAATTCAGAGGTGTTATGCCCCACCTTGAAGAGAACGATCTTGTAAAGTTCGCCGCAAGAATAACCCCAGAATCAGGATTTGAAGTCAGTAATATCAGAGTTGTAATATGATAAAAGAGAGAGTGCTAATCGGAATTCCAGGTCTTGACGAGATGATGGGTGGCGGGCTTATCAAAAACAGCACCTGCGCAATAATAGGAACATATGGTACAGGAAAGACAACCTTTGCCATTCAGTTTCTTTTTCAGGGTCTTGAAAACGGCGAAAAATGTATCTACATAAGTCTTGAAGAGAGCGAGGAAAATATATATGAAAAGATATCTGACAGGGGATGGGATGTCGATACTTACAAGAACAAGTCGCTTTTTGTAATCAAACTCGATCCGACCGACTTCAATCTTTCAATAAACAGCATCAAAAAAGATCTCCCAAACCTTATAAAGAGTGTTGACGCTTCAAGAGTTGTCATCGACCCGATATCCCTCTTTGAAGGCCTTTTTGATGATAATTCCACAAGAAGACGTGAAATGTTCCGTTTTACGGAGATGATGTCAGGTCTGGAGTGTACAACAGTTCTTACAAGTGAGACTGAACAGAACAATGGTTATTCAAGCCGGTACGGACTTGTGGAATATCTCTCTGACACCGTATTAGTCCTAAGATATATCCGGCCTAGTGATCTCTCTGAAGTCCACACGGCAATTGAGGTTGTTAAGATGAGGCGCTCCAACCACTCAAGAGAGATAAAACCCTACGAAATCCAGGAAGACAAGGTTAATGTGTACTCCGAAGCAAGCGTATTTTAAAATTAACCTGAGAAAATAATTTTAATCAGGTTCTCAGTAAAACAGAACAGTTTCAGAGCAGAATTAAAAAATTGCTTTTTTTTAAATATTTTATCCGGACCTGATAATTAATCAGATATTTATTCCGGCAAAATTCAGAATAATCAGCAGAATTGCACCGGGAAGTCCGCCAAGGGCACATACCAGAACCGCACCCCAGGTTATATGAAATGATCCCATTCCCAAAAGATCCATCTGGGAGACAATTATTATTGCTACAAGCCCCAGTACCGAGTTTACAATAAGACTTGTTAAATTCTTAAGGAAATACCAGAGAACAAAAACAATACCCCCTGCAATTAAAATTGTAAGAATTGTATCCAACATAGCTGTATATTAAATAATCAAGCCAATTTACATTAATCTTTCTTAGTATTTAAAAAAAATTTATGAAATGACCTTTTATGCGCCGCCGGATATAAAGAACATACTGTAAAAAAAAGATTTTTTAATTCCCGACAACAGAGAGGCCTGAGAACCGGAGAGCAGGCACAATTACTGTACCTAAAACCCTTGATTCCTGAGACATTCCGTCAATATCCTTTAACATCTCAAATACATTTCCGGAGAGCATTGCAGAGCGTATCGGGCTTTGTTTTTCTCCGTTCTCCATCCACGCGGCATTTGAGAGCTCAACCGAGAAGTCCCCGGTTATACCGTTTGCAGTGTGTGCACCGACAACAGTATGGGCGTAAACCGCCTTTTCATCAAATATATCCTCTCTTTTACCATCGAGGTATATGTTATGGGTGCCGATTGCAGGTGCTCCGCCGGCTCCTGCTCTTACTGCACTTCCGGTTGACTTTTCGTTATAGCGGTACGCTGTTTTAAGATCATATGAAAACTCACTGACAACTCCGGCTTTGATAAAATCAATCCTTCGTGTCGGCACACCTTCGGAATCACGCAGTGCTGAACCCATGCCGTTTTCCGGATCATCATAAAGATTCAGGTTTGTATCCATGCACCCGCAACCCAGTTTTCCGTCGAAAAATGATCTTTTTGCATTCACGTTCTTACCTGAGAGTGCAGGGAGCAGCACAGAACCTATGAGCTGGCACACGGCTACAGGGGAGAGTATGACATCATAAATTCCTGTTTCTATCTCCTTACCTTCTTTTGAGAAGACTGCAAGGGATGCCGCCTCATGGCCTGTCTTCTCAGGATCAATTCTTCCTATGTGTGAGGAGGAGTCAAACTCATACCCCGTGGAGGTTTTAGATATTGTCTCCATGGAAATACCCGCACCTGTCTTTTCTATAGAATAAAATACACCGTTTGTGTTTGCAATAATGGTTTTTCCCTGTGAAAGGGATGCAGAGCCTCCAACGATGTCAGCATCAGTACCTGATGCACCCGCAAGCATTCTCTCAATAAGATCTGTTGCAGAAGAAAGATCACAGGATAAGTCTTTATCAAATACATCGAGGTTTTTGTCAGGAAGTGAGCACGGCTGCGGAAGGCCCTCCCAGTTCTGCGGTGTTGAAAGCTTTGCACTTGAAACTGCTGATTCAAGGCATTTGTCCCAGCAGTCAGGATCGTTAGTGGATGAACAGCCGATTTTACCGTCCTTTATCACACGGATTCCGATCCCCCAGGATTCAGAGCCTCCTGCCTCACCAATAAGTTTTCCCTTAAGTTCAAGGCTTATACCTTTTCCGGAGGAGAAGAATACCTCAGCCTCATCAGCAAGCGCTGCGCCTTTTCTTAAAATATCGTCAATCAGAGCAACATTGTCCATAATAATCACCCCTGCCCTCCAATAACGGCACTCCTGAGAAGAATATGCGGCGAGCCGTCTGTTACAGGAACACTCTGACCGCTCTTTCCGCAGTATCCCGGATTCATTATCCTGTCATCAGCACAGAGCGCAATATTATGAAGCGTCTTTAAAATGTCGCCCGTTAATGACACATCCCTTACCATCCCGGATAATTCACCGTCTTTTATGACATAGCCATATTCGGCGTTGAACTGGAATACTCCTCTTCCCGGGTCAACCTGACCTCCCCTTGAACCTTTAAGAAGGATTCCGTCTCTGCACTCCGCTATTATCTCATCATACGAAGAGTCGCCGTTTTCAATGAAGGTGTTGCTCATCCGCACAAGGGGAACATCCCCTGCCTGTCCTCTTGCATGGCCTGCGTCACCATTTCCTACCGCAGCGAGAGTCTGGCGGTTATGCAAAAAAGCATTCAAAACACCGTTTTTTATTATCTCCGTTCTGACAGGAAGAACACCTTCGGCATCAACCGGCATAAACCCGAATTCATGAAGTGTCGGATCGTCAACGACATTTATTATGCTGTTCGCAATTTTCTGACCGTTCATTCCCTTTAAGACCGAAACTCCCTCTTTTACAAGGTCTCCTTCGGATGCATGGCCGACTGCCTCGTGAGCAAAGACTCCGGCAAGCTCCTGGTCCAAAACAGCATCCATGATTCCTCCCTTTGCAGGTTTTGCATCAAGAAGTTTAACAGCCCTTTCTGCCGCAGAGAGGCCTTTATTCTCCTTATGCCTGAGATTTAAGCCAAGGATATTGTGCTCACTCTCACGCCCGGCCTGCATCACATCACCTTTCTTTGCAACCGCAGATACAGAATATCCCGATCTGCAGATCTCATAAGAGTACTCATTGCCGGATGAATCTGTGAAATTTACAGTCCCGGTTCCCTCGGTGTAGTTTGCACGGGTGTTAATTATCCCTTCAATCTTTGCAGCCCTCTCAATTCCGGATAAGAGCTCGCATTTCTCTTCAAGGGAGACACCTCTTGGATCTTCCTTAATCTTCGGCATCGGAAGAATCCCCGATCTGCAGTCTGCAAGAGTGACCTCTTCTTCAGTAACCGATGCATATCTCATTGCAAGGGCAATATACTCGTTGATCTCCTTTTTGGTTTTTATTCCAAAGTTTTCGATTGTAACAATACCCCATCCGCGTCTTCCCAAAACACGCATGATTGCAGTATCTGAAAAACTGTTGGTTGCTGATTCCAAAACACCGTTATCTATCTCGATACTGGTGGAAATGCCTTTTACATGTCTGATGTCATAATAACCGGGTTCTTCCATAATCAGGACTCCTTTTTTAAAAATAAAAATGCAGGAAAAATCCTGCCATAAAAGGCTGAAATTCCTATTCAGCCTGCATATTCAAACTAAGTTATTCAGATTACACCGGGGGTGTTTTTGACCGGTGCCGAGATCTTTTCTATAAACTCCGCAGGAGTTATCTTTGCAAGATTTCTTACTTTTTCCATGAAATCATCCTTCTTTTCCGGAACAAGTGCAATCTCCAAGACCTCTTCAATCGTTGACACAGGAATTATCTCAACCATATCCCTGTAGCGGTCTTCAATTAAGACATCGTCCAGATTTGACTGCGGAATTAAAACTGTCTTTATTCCGGCCTTTGCGGCAGCCTCGATCTTGTATGTCGCACCGCCAATCGGAAGCACATTGCCTCTGACAGAGAGAGAGCCTGTCATTGCAACATCCTGACGGACAGGGATTCCCTCAATTGCACTTATGACAGCAGTTGTTACACTTACAGATGCCGAATCGCCTTCAACACCGCTGTATGTGCCGATAAACTGAATATGGACATCCATATTCCTGATGTCACGGCCCGTGAACTTCTTGACAATTGCACTTACATTTGAGATTGACTCTTTTGCAATCTCCTTTAACAGGCCTGTTGCAATAATTGTCCCGGTTGCACCCTGTGTCGGGGTCGCCTCCGCCATAATCGGAAGCACCTGACCGGAGTCTGCACCGACGACTGCAAGACCGTTTACACGGCCAACCTGGGTACCCTCAACAACGGTCAGTTCGTACTCACGGCTTCTCTTTGTGTACTCATCCGATATCTGATCCTCAACCGAACGTGCAATTGACTTTGCCTTTAGTACATGCTCTGTTGTTGTGACTGCTGATTCCGCCTGACGTGCCATATCGCCTGCGACACGTATGAGACCGCCCATGTCACGAAGTTTGAGCGTGATATGGCCTTTTCTGTTGCTTCTCCTTCTTGCCTCACGCATAATCTCCTCGATTGCACCTTTGTCAAACGGCGGAATCTTGCCGTCGTTTTTTATCTCCTGGGCAACAAAACGGATAAACTTCTTCTGGTTCTCCTCGGTGTCAGGCATTGTATCCTGCATATATACTTCATATCCGTATCCGCGGATACGTGAACGAAGGGCAGGGTGCATGCCTTCCATTGCATCAAGGTTACCTGCGGCAATCATTACAAACCTGCACGGAACAGGCTCGGTTTTTACCATCGCACCACTGGAACGCTCGCTCTGCCCGGTTATAGGGAATTCTCCCTCCTGAAGCGCAGTTAAAAGATTCTGCTGGGAATGCGGCGTTAAGGTGTTTATCTCATCAATAAAGAGAACTCCCTTGTTTGCCTTGTGAATCGCCCCTGCCTCGACACGGTCATGTGAGGGTGTTTCAAGACCTCCGGACTGGAAAGGATCGTGTCTTACATCACCTAAAAGTGCGCCGGCATGAGAACCTGTACCGTCAAGGTAGGGTGCTGTTGAATCCTTCTCATTTGAGACCAGAAGCTTTGGAACCATCGCCTCATCTTTTGGCCTTGAGTACTGAAGCGCCATGAATATGAATGCCGCTCCGATAATTCCCATCAAGAGCTGTCCGGTAATTATCGCATAGCCCATTATACCGAATATTAAAACCATTATCAGGGTATTACGGGTTTGTGAACGCTTTTTTGCCTCCATCTTATGGGCAGAAACTATCTCCTTTCCGCGTCCGGCCTTTACTGTTCTTATTATTGGTGTGTTTGAATCCTCGGAGTTTGGATATACAAGTATGTCCTGAAGATCTTCTTTTGGCAGGAGTTCTGCCATCGCCTTTGCAAGCATTGATTTGCCTGTACCGGGCGTTCCTATCATCATTACATGGCGCCTTTGTATAGCAGCCTTTTTGATGACCTCAACTGCATGCTCCTGTCCGACAACCTGATCAACAAGTCTTTGAGGAACTTCAATATCTGATGAATTTTCTATTTTATCGAGCTCTATTTCTTCTAATTTAAGAAGCGGCTTTTTATTTTCTTCACCCTGTACAGTAACAACAGGGCCTTCTGTTGCGCGTGACTCTGCATCAGGTGTTACCTCTGCTGCATCAGAAGGAATATTCTCCTGACCTGTTTTGCCGTTATCGACAGCCATATTGGATAACTCCTCAATTGGAGCCTCATTTTGATTTGTATCCGGATTTATATCGTTATTTTTCATTAACAGATGTACCTCTCAAAAACGATAGTGCTTAAATGATTCATTCGTGATAGTTTAAGTACTTTCTAGAACAGGTAATAGATATGAAGATAGTCTGCAACGAAAAATCACAGGTTTTAGCCGCCAGAACGGCCTCAGTTTCAGGCCTTGAGCTTCTCACGACAGAATTCAAAAAATTCCCCGACGGAGAGCTGTATATAAAGACCGGAAGGACCGATGATGAAACTGTTATTATTGCAAGTATAACAGACAGCGATTCGTTTATTCAGACTCTTCTCTTAACAGACGCCTGTGAGGGGTCTGAAATTACACTTGTAATTCCCTACATGGGATATGCAAGACAGGACAAGAAGTTCAGTGAAGGCGAACCTGTGAGCGCAAGAGCGGTTGCAAAGGCACTCTCGGAGGGCGTAAGCCGGGTATGCACAGTAAATATACATGAAAAGGCCGTACTTCCACTATTTAAGGCGCCAGCCAAGGATTCTTCACTTGCGCCATACATCGGCGAATATATCAGAACGCTCGGACTGGAGGATCCGTTAATCCTTGCTCCCGATGCAGGTGCGGCAGACTTTGCACGTGATGTTGCCAAAGGGATGAGCTTTGACTGCGACCATCTCCAAAAGACGCGTCATTCGGGAACCGAAGTCACAATGGAGCCAAAAGAGCTTGAAGCAGCAGGAAGATGCGTTGTTATAGTAGACGACATCATCTCAACCGGCGGCACCCTTGTAACCGCAGCAGGGATGTTGAAGCAGCAGGGTGCACAAAGTGTTCACGCAGCATGTGTTCACGGTGTTTTTGCGAGCGGTGGTTTTGCAAGGCTCTCTGCCGGAAAAATAGCATCAGTCGTCTCAAGTGATACAATTGAGTCGGCATCAAGCAGGATAACTGCAGCAGAGTGTATTAAAAATGCAATATTAAATTAAATTATGCCAATAAAAATACTTGATTCCTCTTTCTTTTTTCTGGACATACCCCTTGAAGGGGAGTTTGCAATACCTTCTGCGGTTGAGAGAGAACTAAAGGACCTGATAGCAAAAACAAAGCTTGAGACATACAGGGCAAAGGGCCTTTTCATATCAGAACCTTCAGCAGACTCACAAAAAAAAGTGATAAATGCAGCAGAGAAGTCCGGGGATATTACAGTTATATCAGATACAGATGTTGATGTAATTGCGCTTGCACTTGAACTAAACGGTGAAGTTGTCACAGACGACTATGCACTCTCAAATACTGCACAGACTCTTGGAATTAAGGTAATCCCGCTCCAGCAGAGGGCTGCTAAGAAAAGGAAGTGGAAATACCGGTGTATGGGATGCAAAAAACTCCATGAAAAACCCGGAATCTGCGATGTGTGCGGGGCTGAGATCAAAAGAATGTTTAAGTGATAAGATAAATATCCTAAATTATGTCATCCCTTGATGATCTCATTGGAAGAGCAAAGATGCTCCATTCTGAAGGGAGAAGTTCAAGTCAGATTGCCGACGAAATGAGTCTTTCCATTGAGACGGTAACATGGCTCCTGACCCAGCAGAAGGGAGAGCAGGCTGCACCAAAAGATATTCTAATCGACTGGTCTTCTATAAGCGGTCATGCCGATATGCTCCGCGATGTCTCGGTAATGCTTTTAAAAAGATTTATTCACGCAACTGAAGAGAATGCCCCGGATGAGCTCCCTGAAAATCTGCCGGATATAATAATAGGCATAGCACATTCGGGAATACCTCTTGCAACAATGATTGCAGGCGAGGCAGACTGCCTTTTTACAATGTTTCATCCGAAGAAGCATGCAGCGGGCGATAAGCCTGCAGGTTCCCTAAACAGTAGTTTTGCAGATGTTTCCGGAAAGAGATGCCTCATTGTGGATGATGTGATAACAAGCGGCAAAACAATTAAAGAGGCTGTTGATGTAGTAAAAAAGCACGGCGGAATCCCTATCGGGATATGCATTCTCTTTGACAAACTTGGTATCCGTGAGATTGATGATGTGCCTGTATATTCGCTTGTGAAGGTAAGCAGAATAGACTAAAAAAAGGAGAGAAAGAGATTATGGCATTAATAGATGTGGTAGTATTCGAGATGAACAAGTCATACTATGCACTTGACATCAGCCTTGTACGTGAAATAGTTGAAGTTATGGAAATTACCCCTATTCCAAGAATGCCGCCTTACATCGCGGGAATACTAAACCTCAGAGGTGAAGTTACAAAGATAATAAACCTCAACATCCTCTTAAACATTCCTGAAAAAAACGGTGAGGAGAGCAAAAAAATTATGATTCTGACCTCTGAAGAATCAGGCGGCCCGAAACAGGGAATAATTGTTGACAATGTAAGAAGCGTTATTCAGATAGACGAATCAAAGATCGACAATATGAGCAGTGCCTTCAAAAGTGACCTGTATATTAAAGGGATAATAAAAGAGAAGTCTGACACAGAGAAGGGTGATGACAGGCTTATCATCTGGCTGGACCTTGTAAAAATACTTGAAGAATTAAATATTGAATAAAATAAGAATAATTAATAAAAAAATCATTTTTACCTATTAAGCAAAATAAAGGCATAATTTTAGATTTAAACCCGTCAAAACTTTTAGATATTACTATATTATTATTAGTTTATTTCCCAATGGAAAAATAATCTCCTCAATTTTTAAGGTGCAGATAATCAATAGTAAGTGTTATATAGAATTACAATTCCACATTTATGGAGTATCTAATACAGGAGCATCTGCATATGTTAGCAGGACAGCAAATAGTCATTTTAAGAGAGAATGTTGAGGTAACAAGCGGAATGGAGGCACAGCACTCCAATATTATGGCATGTAAAGCCATTGCAGAGGCTGTAAGAACCACTTTAGGTCCGCGTGGTATGGATAAAATGCTCGTATCGCCATCAGGCGATGTGGTCATCACAAACGACGGTGCAACAATTCTTCACGAACTTTCTGTAGAGCATCCTGCAGCAAAGATGGTAATTGCTGTTGCAGAAGCACAGGACAGTGAAGTCGGAGACGGCACCACAACTGCGACAATATTCATTGGCGCTCTTATGGAAGAGGCAGAAATTCTCCTTAAGAAGGGAATTCACCCGACAATCATTTCGAAAGGATACAATCTCGGAATGATAAAGGCAATCGAGATTCTCAATGAGAATGCACTTGAGGCAGGACCTGAAGACTATGATCTGCTGGTTAAGGTTGCAGAGACTGCAGTTACAGGAAAATCAATTGAGTCGATGAAACAGAACATTACAAAGATTATAGTTGATGCAGTCCTCGATGTCGCTCAGAAAGACGAGAAAGGCAATATAAAAGTTGACGAAGACGATGTCAGGATAAAAACTGTCGTCGGCGACAGTCTTGATGAGGCTGAACTTGTAACAGGCTTTTTAATCGACAAGACACGCTGCGACACAGGCATGCCAAAGAAGGTTGCAAACGCAGTAGTTGCACTTATTGCACAGCCTCTTGAGGTTAAAAAGACAGAGACAAAATCAAAGATCAAGCTCACATCCGCAGAGCAGGTTGAGGCGTTTTCTGAACAGGAGAAAGAGAACCTAAAGGCTCTTGCAGATAAGATTGTTGCATCCGGTGCAAACGTCGTTCTCTGCCAGAAGGGAATTGCAGACGCAGTTCAGTACTTCCTCTCACACGAGAAGATCCTTGCAATTCAGGATGTTCCTGAAAAAGACATGAAGGCATTTGCACGTGCACTCGGCGGAACCATCGTGAACTCCGTAAACGATCTTGACGAGTCAGTATTCGGAAATGCAGAGCTTGTTGAGGAAATGAAGGACATAAAGGTCACAAAGTTCACAGGCTGCAAGAACGGAAAGACTGTTACAATCCTTATCAAAGGCTCAAACCAGATCTTTGTAGACGAACTTGAGCGTGCAGTCTATGACTCAGTCCGTGTCGTAATGGATGCACTTGAGGACAGAAAATTTGTCATCGGTGCAGGAGCAATTGACACAGAATTAAACATAAGGCTCTCCGAATATGCTGCAACAATAGGCGGAAGAATACAGCTTTCAATAGAAGCTTTCTCAAAGATATTTGAGGCAATTCCAAACACTCTTGCAGAAAACTCAGGCCATGACCCGATTGATGTTCTCGTTGACCTGAAAGCGGCACATGCACAGGGGCAGAAGTATGCCGGCCTTAATGTAATCACCGGCAAGGTTTGCGACATGAACAATGAAGGTGTAATCGAGCCGATGCGTGTCAAAAAGCAGGCAATTCAGAGTGCGGCAGAGACAGCATCACTTTTAATCCGTGTCGATGACATGCTCGTCTCAAGATCTGCTTCCCAGATGGCAGGACAATATTAATTTTTTTAACTTTTTTAATTCATCTCCAAAGTTTTGAAAAAAAGTTCTTTTCTGGAATAATTTTATATCAAATTCCGGCATCGCTGCCGGAAATCCCTGCCGGTTATTCATATGATAAAACCTTCCGGTTAGAGGGTCCTACTGTTCATATTTCATTCATATATAAGATAAGCCCGTCAAAATTTAGAATAAACGGATAAAATTTGAAATTATCCGGATAAAGGTGTAAATGAATGAAATATATCAAAAAAATTATTGTACTGGCTGCAGCATTAAGTCTGATTCTTACCTTGTGCACACCGGTCAGTGCACAGACAGACATCCCTGATGAAAAAAAATTCAATATTGAATTATTTGTAAAGGAAAAGAACATAAAAAGCGGTGATGCCGCATATATTGTTGCAACTGTCACAGATGAAAACAACGAGCCTGTTGAGAACCAGATTGTTTACTTCTACCAGAATCTCGAGATTTCCGGGATTAATGTTGACCAGTATATAGGAGAAGCCACAACATACGAAAAAGGGATTGCAGTCTTCAGACCCGGTTTAAACGTAAATGGAGACTCATGTGCAATATTTATCGGATGTGCAACAGAAGATCCCAAAACAGGGGATGCATATTATTCAGATCACGTGATGATAACTGTTACAAACCCGTACCCGTATCTGAAACCTGATGATTACAGTCAGGAAGAATAACTTTTTTTAGCCCCTGGAAGAGGTTGTAATTACCACATAATCTGCCTCTTCTGCCACTGAATCTTCAGTTACCGGCACATTATCCTTAAAGATAATTACTGTATCAGGAATTATGCCTGCCATAAGTAAGACATCAGAGATAAGACTCCCTTCTTTAAAAGAAAATTCATGAACGGAATTCTCCCGCTTTAAAAAAATTCTGCATTTCATTGGAATTAACAGAAAAGTATGGTTTTATTTTTAAATGAGGTTTTGGTATTAATTTGTACGGACAACAAATGTTTCCAGATTGTCCGGTAAAACCTGAGTATTATTAAATTCAGGTTTTTTTAAATCTGTTTAGTCCTTTTTGAACTGCGGCATCATTGCCCTTAACTCTGCACCGACCTCTTCAATTAAGTGCTCCTCATCAGCACGTGTAAGGGCAGTGAATACCGGGCGGTTAACCCTGTTCTCAAGGATCCATTCCTTTGCAAACTCTCCGGTCTGAATCTCGGCGAGGATCTCTTCCATTGCCTCGTATGACTCAGGTCCGATTACACGCGGGCCGCGTGTGATATCGCCATACTGTGCGGTATTTGAGATTGAGTCACGCATTTTTGTAAATCCGCCTTCATAAATGAGATCAACAATCAGTTTCATCTCATGGAGCACTTCAAGATAAGCCATCTCAGGTGCATATCCGGCACCAACAAGAGTGTCAAATCCTGCTTTGATAAGTGATGTCACTCCTCCGCAGAGAACAGCCTGTTCACCGAAGAGATCGGTTTCTGTCTCTTCCATAAAGGTTGTCTCAAGTACTACAGCACGTGTGCCGCCGATACCCTTTGCATATGCAAGGGCAATCTTTTTTGCATTGCCTGTATAGTCCTGTTCGATTGCGATAAGTGCGGGAACACCTTTTCCTTCCTCAAATGTCCTTCTGACCATGTGCCCCGGGCCCTTTGGTGCCACCATAATAACATCGACTGTTGGCGGTGGAACGATCTGGCCGTAGTGGATGTTGAACCCGTGTGAGAACATCAGGCATTTATTCTCTGAAAGATACGGCATTATCTCGGTCTTATAGACATCACCCTGTGTCTCATCCGGAAGAAGGATCATTATGATATCTGCCGCCTTTGCAGCATCACAGACATCATAAGCTTCAAGACCGTCTTTTTTTGCCTGCTCCCTGCTCTTTCCCGGGCGAATACCTATTATTACATCAAGTCCGCTGTCTTTAAGGTTTAAAGACTGCCCTCTGCCCTGCGATCCATACCCTATCACGGCTATTTTTTTGCCTGCAAGATCTCCGAGATCTGCATCCGATTCGTAATATTTCTGTATCATTTTCCTACTCCCTATCCTGATTTTATGTAAATTAAATTCTCTATAAATAATTAGTTTACTTATTCTTTAAATCCGCCTGCCCTGTAAACGACATTTAAGGCATTCACCATCGCTTCGGCAGAAGCCAGCACAATATCACTGTTTGAGGCGCTCGCATCAAAAATTCTGCCTTTTTCATCCTCAACCTCGATTGTGACGCATCCAAGTGCATCACTTCCTCCGGATATTGCCTCAACCTGATAACTCTTTAATTCGATATGGCCTGGTGCAATTCCCAAAAGCGCCTTCATTGCCGCATCCACAGGGCCGTCTCCGTTTTTGGAGCAGGATTTTTTCTCCCCGTGCACAATGGCTTTAACACTCGCAGTCGGAATCGCATGGTTTCCGGTAAATATCGAGATATCATCCAGAACAACAATCTTCTCCTCATAAGTGCTGCCTGTGACACTGTCTGCAATCTCAAAGAGATCAGATTCGGTCACCTTTTTGCCGCGTCCTGATATCTCTTTTATCTTAACGATGATCCTGTCCAGCTCTGAATCTGAAGGCTTTATGTTTACATCCTCAAGCATCTGCCTGACAGCATGCTTTCCAACGTGTTTTCCAAGTTTTAAGCGTCTTCTGTGGCCCACCATCTCAGGCGTCATGATACCGGGTTCAAATGTTCCGGGATTTGACATAACGCCATGGGAATGAATACCGCTCTCGTGTGAAAATGCGTTTTCGCCTACAACCGGCTGTATGGGAGGGACTGCAATCTGTGCATAACGTGCCACAAGCCTTGATGTCTCAACCATTTTTTCTGTGTGAATGTTCGTCTTAATCCCATAGATTGATTCTAAAATCATCACAGTCTGTGATATATCGGCATTTCCGGCCCGTTCACCTATACCATTGACAGTAACCTGGACCTGATCTGCCCCCCCTTCGACTGCAGCGATTGTGTTTGCAGTCGCAAGACCGAAATCATTGTGACAGTGGACATCAATTCTGCACTTCACATTCGCTCTTACCATAGCAACAAGAGGCTTCATTACAGAGGGAGTGCAAACCCCGACAGTGTCCGGAATGTTGATTATTGTCACACCCGCCTCGTCTGCGGCCCTGCATACCTCAATCAACTCTGAAGGTTCTGTTCTTGTCGCATCCATAGGTGAGAACATCACGAGATCGCATTTTGAACGTGCATATGAGACGATATCACGTGTAATATCCAATACCTCCGCATGCGTTTTTTTGATGGTATGAGTCCTCTGAATCTCGGATGTGGGAACAAAAACATGGACCATATCAACGCCGGCCTCAATACAGCGGTCAACATCTCCTTTGACAGAGCGTGCAAGTCCGCAGATCTTCGGGCGGATACCCTCCTCCTGACAGATCCTTTTTACAGTTTCAAACTCGACATCTGACGATGCCGGAAAACCTGCTTCAATCACATCGACACCGATATCAGAGAGCTGGTGTGCAATGCTTATCTTCTGTTCCAGAGTGAATGATACACCCGGAGTCTGTTCACCATCACGAAGTGTGGTGTCAAAAATTGTCACTCTTTTTGTTATATCAGCTGTACTTTTATCGCCAAAGAAAGCGACCTGCCACTTGTTCAGTGACTTCTCCAATCCCGTCTTTTTGAGACATACCAATTTACAATGCTTTGAGACATTATAAACCTTTCCCGAGTGGTGCAAAATTACATCATTCTGATAAATATTGGTGCGCATGGCGATCCAAATGTGCCCTACCTGGTGCACTTTATGCCCTTTTTTACAAAAACATATATAGCGGCTGCCGGATAAAGATCTAATGGGAGTCTAATCCTATGAGTGAGTGCTTTATTTGTCAATAAAAAAATCCGTTTCCTGGACACGACACTTCGTGACGGGGAACAGACACCCGGCGTCTCTTTAACGCCAGAACAGAAACTAAAGATAGCTGAAGAACTCTCCCTAATCGGTGTCAATGTGATTGAAGCAGGGTCTGCAATCGCATCCGAAGGAGAAAGGGAAGCAATAAGGCTGATATCCGATGCCGGACTGAAGGCTGAGATCTGTACATATTCAAGGGCAAAAGCCGGGGATATCGATCTTGCGGTCAAATGTGGTGCAGATTCAGTGCATCTCGTGGTTCCTGTTTCAGATCTTCATATAACAAAGAAACTCGGGAAAAACCGCGAAGAAGTCTATAAAATGGCGATGGAAACCGTCGCATACGCCAAAGAGAGAGGACTTATTGTTGAGCTCTCCGGCGAGGACGCATCGAGGGCTGACCAGCAGTATCTTTTTGAACTTTTCAGAGACGGAGTTTCATGCGGAGCTGACAGGCTCTGTTTTTGCGATACTGTAGGACTTCTGACACCTGAAAAAACTGCGGAGATTATACCTCCTCTCTGCCTTGCTCCTTTGAGCATACACTGCCACAACGATCTTGGTCTTGCCCTTGCAAACACCATCTCGGCTTTAAAGGCGGGAGCAACATGTGCCCACACAACAGTGAACGGTATGGGTGAACGGGCAGGAAATACACCGTTTGAAGAGGTTGTAATGGTTCTTGAGAAGCTCTACGGCTACGACACAGGAATTGACAAGAAAAAAATTTATTCATTGTCAACGCTTGTATCACAGCTTACAAGGGTTTCTTTAGCCACAAACAAACCGATAGTGGGCTCAATGGCATTTACGCATGAAAGCGGAATCCATGCACACGGACTATTGCGGGACGCATCCACATACGAACCGATGTCTCCTGAAACAGTCGGCAGAAAGAGAAGGATAGTCCTCGGAAAGCATTCAGGAACGGCATCTGTACAGTCTGCCCTGAAAGAGCTGGGATACAGTCCCGGTGAGAAGCAGCTTGCAGAGATCGTCTCAAGGGTTAAAAAAATCGGCGATAAGGGCATGAAGGTAACAGATGCGGATGTTATGGCAATCGCAGATTCTGTTATGCTTCTCGAATGCAAACCTGTAATAAGCTTAAAGCAGTTTACTGTTGTATCAGGAAGCAATGCGATACCGACAGCATCCGCAACCATGGTTGTTAACGGTCAGAAGGTTACAGGCGCATCCACCGGCACAGGGCCTGTTGATGCGACCTTAAACGTCCTCCAGCAGTCTGTTTCGATGCTTGGCGACATAAAACTTGAAGAGTATCATGTCGATGCAATAACAGGAGGTGCGGATGCCATGGTTGATGTCTACGTAAAACTCAGAAAAGACGGAAGAGTAATTACTTCCAGAGGCGCAAGAACAGATATAATAGAAGCAAGTGTCGAGGCGGTAATAGCAGGCATGAACAGATTACTGAGGCAGGAAAATGAAAACCGGAGCAGCAATACTGATTGAAAGTTTAAAAGACGAAGGTGTGGATATCATATTCGGCTATCCGGGAGGATCCGTCCTTCCTATATATGACGAATTATATGATGCAAACCTAAAGCACATCCTCGTGAGGCACGAACAGGCTGCAGTCCATGCAGCCGACGGATATGCAAGAGCGAGCGGAAGAGTCGGAGTCTGTCTTTCAACATCAGGCCCGGGAGCCTGCAACCTTGTATCAGGAATTGCCACCGCCAACATGGACTCAGTGCCGGTCGTTGCCCTTACCGGCCAGGTTCCGACAGGAATGCTTGGAAATGATGCATTTCAGGAGTCTGACATCACAGGAATCACATTGCCTGTCACAAAGCACAATTACCTTGTAAAAGACACACGGGAGATAAAAAGGATTGTAAAATCTGCGTTTTTTATCGCGGGAACAGGAAGAAAAGGCCCTGTATTAATTGATCTTCCAAAGGATGTGCTGACAGAGCAAATTGATCCTGCTGAAATTCTTTCAGCCGACTGTGAATTAAGAGGATATAAACCTACATTAAAAGGGCATTCCAAACAGATAAAAAAGGCGCTTGAACTGATATCAGAAGCAAAAAAGCCGGTAATTTATGCGGGCGGCGGTATAATAGCTGCAGATGCATCAGAAGAGCTTGTTAAATTTGCAGAGCTCTTCTGCCTTCCTGTTACAACAACATTAATGGGGCTTGGAGCACTTCCTGCAGATCACCCGCTAAATCTCGGAATGCTTGGAATGCACGGGACTGAGTATGCAAACTATGCCATAACAGAGTGCGATCTGTTAATTGCAGTCGGAGCCAGGTTTGACGACCGGGTCACCGGAAATATAAGCAAATTTGCATCAAATGCAAAGGTAATTCACATAGACATTGATCCGGCAGAGATTGGAAAGAACATCAACCCCGACGTTCCGATTGTCGGTGATGCAAAGTCAGTCCTCTCGGATATGACAGATATGGCTAAAATTAACGGCTGCTTCTGTGAACCGTGGATTGAGCAGGTGAAGTCATGGCGCGAAAATCATCCGCTCATGCTTGTAAACGACGGCAGACTTCACCCGCAGTATGTCATCAGAAAACTTTCCGAGATCTTAAACGGCGGAGGAATTATCGTAAGCGAGGTTGGCCAGAACCAGATGTGGGCTGCACAGCACTACGGGTTTAAACAGCCAAGACAGTGGATAACTTCAGGCGGTCTCGGTACGATGGGATTCGGATTCCCGGCGGCAATGGGAGCCTGGTTTGCAAAACCGGAGGAGACTGTTGTTGTGATTGCAGGTGACGGAAGTTTCCAGATGAACATTCAGGAGCTTGGAACAGTTGCACAGTATGACATTCCGGTAAAGATTGTAATCTTAAATAATATGTATCTCGGAATGGTCAGGCAGTGGCAGGAGCTCTTCTACGACAGAAGATATTCATATACGGAGCTCCCTTCAGTTGATTTTGTGGGAATTGCAAAGGCATACGGAATTGAAGGCATGAGAGTTGAGTCGACAGACAGGGTTGAGGAGGCTCTCAGGACCGCAATCAGCTATGACGGCCCGTATCTTCTGGATTTCCGAATTGAAAGGGAAGAGAACGTATTCCCGATGGTTCCTGCAGGCGCTGCAATCAGTGAAATGATAGGCAAACATAATCCAAACGGGGGAAATGAGATATGAAACAGCATATAATGAGCGTACTTGTTGAGAACAGATCGGGTGTTCTGGCAAGAGTTTCCGGCCTTTTCTCAAGACGCGGATTTAATATTGAAAGCCTTGCAGTAGGAACCTGTGAAGAGCCCGATATGAGCAGGATTACAATAGTTGTTATAGGCGATGATATGCACATTGAGCAGGTTAAAAAACAGCTCAACAAATTAATTGACGTAATAAAAATAACAGACATCACGGAGAAAGAGCATGTCGAACGCGAACTTGCACTGATAAAGGTTCATGCGGAATCCGGTTCACCCCGATCAGAAGTTATGCAGATTGCAGGCATATTCAGGGCAAAAATAATAGACGTAGGCGTAAAGACTCTTGTTTTAGAGATAACAGGAGATTCTGAAAAGATCTCTGCGATTGAGACCCTTTTAAAGCCCTACGGAATACTGGAGCTTGTTAGAACAGGAAGTGTCGCTCTTCAGAGAGGATCAGGTTCAGGAACAATACGCACCTGATTTTAAAAGAATCATAATAATGCAGTAAAAATTTAAAAAAGCAAAAAATCAGACAGTGATTAAAATGGGATATACAATATCAGAGAAGATCTTCTCCAGCCACTGCAAAAAAGAGTGCAGTGCAGGTGAAGTAGTGATGGCGCCCGTTGACGGCGCAATGATACATGATATCACAGGGCCTCTTGCAATAAATGTATTTAAGGAGATGGAAGGTTCAAAGGTCTTTGACCCGAAAAAAGTCATAATGCTCTTTGATCATCAGATTCCGGCAGACTCCATAAGTGCTGCAAAAAACCATGTGATGATGAGAGAGTTTGCAAAAGAGCAGGGAATTTTCAACTACGACATAAAAGAGGGCGTCTGCCACCAGGTTGTTCCCGAGAAGGGAAGGGTGAAGCCCGGCGACATCATAGTCGGGTCCGATTCACATACATGTGCATATGGAGCTCTGGGTGCGTTTTCAACAGGAATCGGCTCAACAGACATGGCATATGTCCTTAAGTTCGGAGAGCTGTATTTCAGAATTCCGGAGACCATAAAAATAGATGCGAACGGTAAATTCCAGGACCGTGTAGGTCCAAAAGATTTAATTCTCAACCTTGCAGGCGATATCGGCGCAGACGGCGCGACATACAGGGCGCTTGAGTTCTGCGGAAGTGCATTCTCCGACATGGACATTCCGGGAAGGATGACATGCTCAAATATGGCTATTGAGATGGGGGCTAAGGCAGGAATAGTTCCGCCTGATAAAAAGACATGGGAGTATCTTAAGGGAAGATGCGACTGTGAGCAGTTTTCACTTTCAAGCGATTCGGATGCGAAATTCTTTGAGGAGCGCTCTTATGACGTATCAGAGATAAACCCGAAAGTTGCCGTTCCGCACAATGTTGACAATGTCGTTGATGTGTCGGAAGTTGCAGGAAAACATATTGATCAGGTTTTCATCGGGTCATGCACAAACGGAAGATATGAGGATTTTGCAGAGGCTGCCGGGGTTTTAGGCGACAATAAATTCGCCGATGACGTCCGTGTGATAATAGTTCCCGCATCAAAGGATGAGTACATGAAAGTCTTAAGGGCAGGTCTTATCGAGAAGTTTGTTGAGGCAGGAGCACTTGTTGAGGCACCGTGCTGCGGGCCGTGCATGGGCGGCGCCTTCGGGCTTTTGGCACCGGGAGAAGTCTCGCTTTCGACATCAAACAGGAATTTTAAGGGAAGACAGGGAAGCACAGAGGCATTTGTCTATCTTTCCTCACCTGCAACCGCGGCTGCGAGTGCAATAAAGGGTGTTATAACCGATCCAAGGGAGGTGTGAGAGATGGGAAGAGTATGGAAATTTGGTGATGACATAGATACGGATGCAATAATTCCTGGCAGGTTTTTAACAATCTATGATCCAAAAGAGCTTGCATCACATGCCTTTGAGGGAACCCGTGATGAATTTGCAAAAGAGGCCAGGCAGGGCGATATAATTGTTGCAGGCCGCAATTTCGGATGCGGTTCGTCACGTGAGCATGCACCGATTGCACTGAAAGGCGCAGGGATAGAATTTGTTGTTGCAAAATCATTTGCAAGAATATTTTACAGAAATGCGATAAACACAGGCATTCTTCCGGTTGTCTGCGAGCACACAGATGAGATATCCGACGGAAAACAGGCCTCAGTGAACCTGAAGGAGTCATATATTGAATCAGAAGGCAGAATATATCCGCTTGATCCGATTCCGGAGTTCATGATGAAAATTGTTGAAGCAGGCGGTCTTGTTGAATACGCAAAGAAACGATGAAAAACGGAGATAATAAGATATGACCACATATAAAGCGGCGTGTATGCCGGGCGACGGAATCGGCCCTGAGATAATCACCGAGGGAAGAAAAGTTCTGGATGCTGCAGGAGAAAAGTTCGGCTTTGATATAGACTGGACCGACTATGATACCGGTGCGGAGAGGTATTTAAAGACCGGTGAGCTGATTACAGAAGATGAATTAAAGGAGCTTTCAAAGTTCTCAACCATCTACTTCGGCTCAATCGGCGATGACAGGGTGAAGCCCGGAATTTTAGAGAAGGGAATTTTGCTTGCACTCCGTTTTTACTTTGACCAGTATGTAAACTTAAGGCCCATCAAACTCTTAAAAGGCGTTGAGACACCGCTTGCAAACAAAAATCCCAGTGACATCGACTTTGTCGTCGTCCGTGAGAACACCGAGGACTTCTATGTGGGAATCGGCGCAAGGGCAAAATCCGGTAAGCAGAGGGATGAGCTTTCTGTCATTCGGGATTTATACAGCGTTAAGTTCGGCATTGATGTTGAGACCGATGCCGATGAGCTTGCATACCAGATAGGTGTTGTAAGCCGGCAGGGCTCAAAGCGTGTGATGGAGTATGCTTTTGATCTTGCAATGACACGTGATAAGAAGCTGACATCGGTTGACAAGGCAAATGTCTTAACAGACGTTTACGGCCTCTGGCGTGAGGTTTTTGAGGAGACAAAGAAGAGCTACCCTGCCGTTGCAACCGAGTACAACTTCGTTGACGCAATTACAATGTGGTTTGTCAAAAATCCGGAGTGGTTCGATGTTGTTGTAACCCCGAATATGTTCGGCGACATCATTACAGACCTCGGTGCGATGATCCAGGGAGGACTGGGACTTGCGCCGGGCGGAAACATCAACCCGAAGGGAACGTCAATGTTTGAGCCGATTCACGGTTCAGCACCCAAATACAAAGGCAAAAATATCGCAAATCCACTTGCAACAATCTGGGCAGGTTCCCTTTTACTCGACACACTCGGAGAAAAAGAGGCGGCAACGGCTGTTGTCAGATCAATTGAGCATTCGATTGAGAAAAAGGCAGTCACAAAGGATATGGGCGGTTCAATGGGAACGTCTGATATCGGCGAGTGGATTGCAAAAGATATCCTGAATGGATAAAAAATTATTTTTTAAACCACCATTATATATTCAAATTTCACCAGTATTTTTTTCGAATAGAGAATAGAACATATCTAGCCTTCCTTGAATAACATTGTTTATTTCTTTAGCAGAAACACTTTCGATTGATTGAACTGGAAACGCAGAAAGAAGATTCAAATAAAAATTACTTTCCTTTACAACAGAACAATAATCATCAAAATCAACATTCCTGAAATGTTCAATTTTAAAATTCCCATAAATTGCTCGGGCAAGACGGAATTTGAAAAAAATTGGCGAAATTTTCGCCTGCTCTGAAAAATTTTGACTTAATAATAATACATAAAAGAATGCAACAGAATATCTGAGAAATGGTGTTATATTGTACATTACACAGGAAAAAATGACGCTTAATGCTTGGCCAAGATGACCTCCCACAATAGTCCAAAATTTAAAACCAATTGACTCATCATTTTCCAACGACAAACTCTCATCCTTTATAGCGATACTCAATCTTTCTCTAAATGGCTTGGAAATGTCATCAGTATCAGATAGAATTATTAATTTAGAGCTTTCATCACGCAAACCATTGCAAATAGCATCAATTGTTTTATAAGTTGCAAAATATTCTTCCATAGATGCAGGAGGTTCTTTGAATAAATCTAAAAATATAGAATCCATATTCTTCGCAATTAATTTTCTATATTCTGATTCAGAAGACCTTAAAGGCAAAATTAAAATGTTGTTACCATACTTAGAAAGTATCTCAAGATTACTTCTAATTGAATTCACAATCGCTTTTTTCAAATCAGGAGTAAATTCAGAGTCTTTTAAAGTAGCAGCAAGACTTGCATAAAAAGACACTTGATCATCAAGAATATGAATATCCCCTAGCAAAACGAATGAAAAATGTTCTAATTTTTCTAAATCTAGGAAAGTCGCACCTGTAAATGCATAAGCATCATGGGAGGGAGATAGATTACGTAAATATAAGTCAACTATTTCGAATCGAGTTGACCAGAATATGCTAATTTCATCGAGGATTGCATTTGAAATATCATCAAAAGATACTTTATCAACGATTTTTTCAAGAATATATTTGTAATCTGACTGGATCGAACAAATTTCTTCAAATAGTAAATCATTCTCTTTCAAAATCTAAAATCCCCCTTACCAAAGAATCTGGAATCCCATATAATTCATCAAGAACATCGATTGTTTTATTCATTACCATTATGCAATCCGGCCAGACACTTTTGAGATTCTGCTCATCATTGATATCCGGAACACAATGATAGTGGTGAAGTGGATTATTACAACTTAGTAAAGAACTCTCACGGATTGCTCCCCAAAGACCATGTTCAAAAGCAGAGTCATAATCATAATATAAATCATAAAGTTCTTTTTCATCAACAATCTCTGCTTTTTTACGAATGTTTAGATTATCAAAATATCGTGTATCCATATCTAAAAAATATTCATGTTTAAAATCACTTACTAAAATATCCAAATATTTGTAATCTACATGTGATGTTTCTCTGACAGTTGAATGCTCTTTTGATTTTTCAACAATAAGTTTAAACTGCCCAATTCCATATTCTTGAAAATCTCTCCAAATATCCTCATATGAGGATTCATTCTTTACGAGATATTTCATCATAATGTAGTTTTCAATCAGAACCCTTACAGAACTCCTGCCTACGATAGTATTAAACAATTTATGATCAGAAACTTCCTTGATCCGTTTGAAAGAGTAGGTTGCAATACCAAGTAAAACAAGCATTTTATTATCAAGTGGAGATGCATTTGTAAACAATTCACATAAATACGAATAAATTTCTTTTAAACAATGGATGTAGTGATCAGTATCTCTTTTTTCTTCATCAAATTGTATTTTAAATAAACTGCATTCTGTCATTTTACTCACCCTCTCCCAAAATAACGATGTATATTCTTCATTTGAAATCTCAAATAAGTTAAACACCATGACTTCAGTTGATCTTATGAAAGGCCTGGCTTGTTGCATCACCGGATTCTCATGGTTCATCAAGGAATATTGAGTTAGTAAGTCAACCTGCTCCCGGGTTCCAAGATGTAATTTATTTGATAATGAAAGATAAAATAAAACGATATATCTAATATCGGTTGATAATTCAGACTGGTTATTTGTAGTTTTTCTTAATATTTCCATTAATATGTTGAGTCTATCATCAACAGATGTCTGAATGGTTACAAAATTTTCTGCAAACAATGGATTGGTACTATACGTAAAGATGAGTGTTAGAGGTGAAAGAACATCCTTCGAAATAATTTTGAGTATTTCCTGATAGACTTTGCTTTGTTCAGCATCATTTAATGAAAAAATTTCTGACATTCTTGGAAGAGCAATAGATTCTGCAATCTCGAGTAATTTTTTACAAATTAGAAATAACCTCCTCATTCCCTCATTTCGCCCATAATAACCAAAAATTAAACCAATCCAGATATATTCAGGTAGTCTTTCTAAACTCCATTTGGTAAAAGAGAAATTCATTGATGAATCATTAAATTTTGTCACAAATTTCCCTTTTTTTAAGTTATAATTACTTAACTTATAATTCGTTATTAGACACCCCGCTAATCTATAATTAGCGCATTTAGTATTGAATTTGTCTATTACGAAAAGCTGAACTCTTAAAGATTAAAAAATATTAGTCATATTATCTTAGTGTAAATTTTCAAAAAAAATATTGGAAAATATACAATAAAAAATAATTAAATCGGTTTTTTTATTTTTAAAAAAATGAAAAAATTACGTATTTGATATCTCTAAATTTAAAAATTATATCGGCAAAAAATGCCATAAACCGAGGAACCTAGATATTCTCTACATCAGGTAGCTAGAGATCTGAAGACCTTTAAAAAAAATTAATAAGTAAACAGGCTCAGTTCACAATTAATCCTGACTCTTCATAATCAAAAACCTCTCACTCTCCTCTCTCAAATCCTTTAAATCAAAGACACGGTAACCCTCATCCCTGAGTTTTTCCTTTCCTGAAATCTCCTTCGCAAAAAGGGCAAAAACCTCCTCCCTCTCTGAATTTCTCCATTCAACAAGGGCCGACTTCTCCTCAATAGCTTTTAAAATACCTCTGGCCTTCTTTTCAGAAAGACTCATCCATTTGCACTCGCATAGAAGAATTTTTCCGGACGCTTCATCAAGGCCTGCAATATCGATCTCATCCTCCTTAAACCACCATCTGCCAAGCCGCGAAAATGAGAAATCCCCGAAGAAAAACCCGCCCCTTATAAGATCCATACAGAGATTCTCAAACATCTTTCCGAAATACGGAGACATCCGGGATTTTACTGACAAAAGCACATCTGAACCTCTTTTTGTTTCGATCTCCATCCTGTGCGGATATATAACTGCAAACCAGAAATTCAGATAAGGATCCAAAATGCGGTAATGCCTCCTTCTGTAACCGGCATGTGCAGTTACCGGTGCCTCATCCAGAATTAAGTGCAGATTTGTGAGAACTGAAAGATATTTTGAGACCATGCTTTTATCAAGCCCTGTTGCCTGACATACAGAGGAGAGATTTGTAAATCCGGAGGATAAAGCACGAAGAATCGAAATATAGTTGCCTGCCTCACGAAACTCATAATGAAGCAATATCTCAGCCTCAAGGTAAAGATATGAACCTTTGTTTATCATCTGCAGAAGAACATTATCCCAGAATCCTGCTTTTGGATCGAAAAGTCTCAGATATGCAGGAACTCCGCCGATAACAGACCATACCATAACAAGCTCCTCTTCACGGTATGGCAGAAATTCCCTGATATATGGATAAAAAAGAGGCTCAACCTGCCACTGCCCGGTTCTTCTGCCGTATAAAGGACTTTTATATCCTAAAACCTCAGTCTCCATCGTGCTTACTGAAGAACCTGATAAAATAAGCATTATATTCTCATTTTTAAGCAGAAGATCCCATATTTTCTGAAATGCAGAAGGAACACCCGAATCTTTCGAAATAAGATATGAAAACTCATCAATAATTATTACTGCCTTCTCACCGGTTTCAGGGTAGAAATTTCTGTGATTTAAAAGAGATTTAAAAACACTATCCCAGTCGGGAAAATTTATACGCTTAAAATCAGGGTCATTGAGATAATTCCCGGCCACATCGGCAAAATCCCGAATATTTGCCTCTCTTCCCTCTTCTGAGGCCATAAAATAAAAACCGGGATGATCTTGCAAAAATCTGAAGATAAGAGTTGTTTTACCCACCCGTCTTCTGCCATATATAATAATGAATTCCGGAATTTCTGAGTTGTAATGCCCGTTTAAAAACTCCAGTTCATTATCACGGTCAACAAATTTTTGCCCGATGTTTAGTTGAGACATAAGTATACTACTCAATACTCAACTAAATTATATAATATTATTCTACAGTTAATAACCAAAACCCAAAATCACTTATCATGCGTCTTTACGCCAAATCCCGGAAGCCGCATGATATGGCGTACTATCATTCCGACACAGATAGCCGCTGCAACTGTTCCCTCGCGGACGCCTAAAAGGCCTCCCAGTAGTGAAAACGACAGAATAACAGCCCCCAGAACCATTATTGAGTCAAAAAATATTTTTATTCTCCCGTATTCCGCATGCAATACGTGGGATATTACAAGGACAAGCGCCTCACCCGCCATCATAAGAATATCTGCCTTTAAAAGCAGGCTGATTCCGACTGCAATGAAAAAAAAACTCAAAAGACAAAATATCCACTGCATCAGATAACCGGATATCAAAAGACCTGAAACCAGATACATATTAATGTCAATAAATGCGCTGAACACAAAGATTACCGCTATCTGTGACCACTGGTAACTTTTAAATTCACCTTTAAGCAGAAGATACTGGATTATCACAAACAGCACATTCATGATAAAAGTCCAGGTTCCCATCGTTAGGGGAGAAGCCAGACTCAGTACATAAGGTATGCATGAAACCGGAGTTGTCCCGAGGTCTGCTTTTGTTGAGAGGGCAACGCCAAAAGTCATTATAAAAAGGCCGGCCGCCATTAAAAGCATTCTATGCCCGAATTTCAGATTCATTTTAATACAAATACTCCCATTGACTTTCTAATTAATTAGAAAATTATGGAAAAATCAGAAATTGCCAGCATTTTTAATATAACAAACCAATAATCCAGTTTATCCAGCCCTTTATTGTAGATGAACGTCTTCTATAGGTATCTTCTGATTTGATATTTAGGGGTTTATACAATTTCATGATTTCCACAATAGAATCTTTATTTGGCATCTCACCTGTTTCAAAATATGCTCTGAGCACTTCATGAAATATTCTATGCGATAAAATACATCTAACATATTCAAGTTGACGTTGTTTATACTGCATTTTCAAAATTTGACGACCATAATCAGTTAATGAATAAGTTATTTTACTGTTAACAGAATCTTTTTTTATGAGTCCAAGATATCTACCGGCATCTGTATAGTAATTGGTTTGCCTTATATCAAAGGCATATTCGCTTGTAACATCCTCTCTTGTGAGATCTGATTTTTGAAGCAATTCGCATAGATTAATTATACGTTTAAAGTTATTTGCCTGAGGAAAGGGTACAGCAAAAGGATCATCTACGAAAGATACTGCCGATGATACCTGCATTATGTCATTAATTTCAATATCCGTATTTTCAATAGAATAATGTTTCTGCTTATTTAGCCTAAGTGAATTATAGTAATTAGGATCATCAAAGCAATATTCATAGAGACTAAAAATGCTATTTGAATATACCAGATAAACCAATTTAATTCTCTTTGAAACTCTGTCTTTCCAAACCCTGTAAGGATAATAGATTTGCCGAACTAGAAAATCATCAGATATATCACATTTTGCTTCAATAAGGGAGAGATAATTTACTCCCTCATAGGCTGCATCAATCTCAATTTGAGAATTGTTCACTTGAATAAGGGTTCTCTTTGAGCCTATTGCACTGGATATCTCAAAACTGAATGAATCAGCACCCATTCTTCCATTAACAGTGGGACATAAATCTGAATCTTCCAAGAAGTCCTCCATGATACCAGTGATAAATGCACAATTCAGAGCAATAGCTTCACTAGGAATATTTTGAGGAGATATACTCTGTATATGAGATGGAAAATCTATGTGAATGATTTCCTTTTCCGGATTTTCAAATGTATGATATGTATTAATATGAGATATGAAGTATTTCCCCCTAGTTATTGGCAAAATAGAGAGATTGTTTTTTGAAAAAATTTCAGGTAAATTGATTCTATGATCAAATTTTGCCATTAAACGAGGTTCTCGGAAATCACGAATTTGATCTGCAGTTATACTATATCCTCCATCCTGTTCTATTTTCTTGAGGATAGAGTATTTTTCAAATAAACATTCCCATGCTCCATCATTTTTTGTTGGTTCTGACTTCGTCATAATTTCTTACCAATACTTCGTCAATCTCCCCTCTTTTGCTTGCAATAGAATTTATAGCACGTTTTGCTTTTACAGTTGTAATAGTATAATCTTTATACAAATCCTTAATAAAATCAGTTGCCGAGTTTGAGAGTAAAAACTTGATCCCATGATCATTGAGATAATTACAGGCATCTTTTAATCGAACCTGTTCATCCTTGTCAAAACCCCCTTTATTGTATCCTGTAAAATTTGCAGTTCCTGAAACAGGATCGTATGGTGGGTCCAAATAAACAAATGTATTTTTTGAGAGGTCCTTTAATACTTCATAATAATCTTTACTTGAAAAAGTGATCTCTGCGGTTTGAAAATATTTATTTACAGCCCTTAATACAGGCTCATTAATAATATTAGGATTTTTATAACTTCCAAAAGGGGTATTAAACTCCCCAGCACTATTTACTCTAAACAAGCCATTATAACAGGTTTTATTAAGATATATCATGCGAGAGGCTTTTTCCACATTAGATAATCCTCTATATATATCCTTATCTCTATCAAGATCCCTTATACGATAAAAATATTCAGATTCATTTTTGTGCTTTTGTAAATCAGTTATAAGATCATCAATATCATCACGTAATACTTGATAGACATTAATTAATTCAGTATTTAAGTCATTTACTGTGGCCTTATTTGGCTGTAACAAAAACAAAACTGCTCCGCCCCCCATAAAAGGTTCGCAGTAGGATGTAATTCTTTTCGGAAATAATGAACTTATTTCATCCAAAAGCTGACGTTTTCCACCGACCCATTTAAGAATTGGCATGACAAGTTTGTTTTTTCTCATATCTCAAAAGTCCTTTAATCATAAATTGAACTATCGTGTCCTGAATAAGAAACATATGGGATATTAAGAAAAATAATACCTACTATCTCATATTTTCAAATTCTAAATTCAATAATTTTAAGAGATTATCTGTCTCGCCATATTGAATTATGTAAATGACAATCCAATATTACAACGAATAGAATCTCTCAATTCATATTTTTATCAAAACATTATAAGTGTCTTAACCGTGCACCGCGAGAGTGTAAAAATTTGCAAATTTTAGCTCAACTTATCTTCATTAAGCCTGTATAAGTACCAGTCCTGCCTTTCCGCACCGAATTTTTCATAAAACTTTATCGAAGGCTCATTCCATGTTAAAACTGTCCAGTCCATCCTCCCACAGCCTCTTTCTGCAGCTTTACTTCTGCAGAATTCAAAGAGAGTCTTTCCGATTCCTCTCTTTCTGTACTCCTCCAGAACAAAAATATCCTCAAGATAAAGGGTCTGTTTTGCAAGAAATGTGGAGTAGGTGAAATAAAACGTAATGTAGCCGGCCAAAACTCCGTCTGAATATACAATATACGCCTCATATTTTGGATTTTTGGAGAAGGCATCCGCTTTAAGACGACATTTTGCATCCTCGTTTGGCGGCATCAGTTTTTCATATTCGGCAAGTTTTGTTATAAGGGTTAGAAAATCTGTAAAATTTTTCTCATTTATTTTTTCTATTGTAATTTGTGTCATTGTCCTGCAATATTATTTGATTGCTGTCAAAAAAAACATTTATGAAGCGAACAGACTCAGATTTTTATACAGGTATACTTAAGCCATGCAGTCGGAATAAACATGAAAAAGACAGCCGGGACTGCCATACCCTTCCCTTGCGTTGATAAAACCCGAAAATATGGCGATTCTGCTTACAGACTGAATATATATCTCCTCTTATTATTAGATAATATAAAAGAAAATATAAAATCAAAATGTTTTTTAGACAAAAACACATAGACTCAAAACGGGTGATTGATTATGGAGGGGGAAGAGGATCTCATCTGCCAGTCCTGTGGAATGCCGATAAAAAACCGGGATGATCTCGGAATCGAACCGGATGGAAAAAAGTCTCTGGATTACTGCAATTACTGCTACATGAGAGGAAAATTCATAGAACCTGACCTGACTCTCAAAGACATGATAGAGACCTGTGCGAAAAAATATGATCAAATGGGGATTATGCCATACAAGCAGGCCATTGAAATAAATCTTCAGGTAATACCGGAATTAAAGCGCTGGAAATACAACTTCAAGTAAAAATTATCAGGGGGATTTTTTACCGGAAATATTGAGACCAAACAGATCTTCCGATACGAAAAAATCTCCTTTGAAATCTGTTCCGCTAAGGATACCTGCAATCTCTTCTTTTGTATACGAAGCATTTACTGAAGTTATAAGACCTTCTTTTAAGCTTTTTTTATTTACAGTTATCTTCATAAGAAAAAGAATGAAAAAAGAGATATTTCTCTTTAGATCAGATATGAAAAATCTCCCTTCGGGCTTTAAAACGCGGTAGATCTCAGAAAAAACCGACTTGAGATCCTCCCACTCATGCATGGATCCATTTGAGAATACAAAATCTAGTGAATTGTCAGAAAACGGCATATCAAGCGCATTGCCACAACAGTAAGATACCCTCTCCGAAAGTCCGTATTCAACTGAGTTTTCCCGTGCTGTACTTATCATCGCAGGGCTTATCTCAAGACCGAAAAGCTCTGTATCCAATGTCTTTGAAAGCCATTCAAGACCGAGGTATCCGGGGCCCGGGCCTATTTCAAGACCGCATCCAAAATTTATTCCGGATTTGATTATATCATTCGTTGAAAGAAGATTTTTATCCCTCAGACTCCTCTGCATTAAATTAAAATCAGATACTATTTCGGCGGACTGAATCCCGTCATCTGTTTCACATATCCTTTCTTTCAACACTTTCAAAGCCCCCTTTTGTAATATAAGGATTTTTTTGACCGTAAACTCTTTTTACCATCTCCTCAACACGCTCATATCCCCCGCCTTCTTTTTCAGCCGCAGCAGTCCCTTCCTTTGCAGCCTCATTCACCATATTCATAAGAAGAATGTCATGATCTTTTCCGTCACCGTATCCGGTGAACTTTGCAAGAAGGCTTAAGAACGTCTTCTGCTCGGAAGGCTCAAGAACTGCAAGCCTCTTATCCAAAAATGAAAATATTTCAGTCTCCCTTTCAAGAATCCATTTTTCCCCTTTCTTTTCCGGAACAATATAAATATCACGCCTGTCATCCTCGCCACGGACTCTCTTTACAAACCCGTTCTTTTCGAGGTTGTTTACATAGTCGGTTGCAGTGCTGGCAGACACATTAAACCTCTCTGAAATATCCTTCATTCTTATTTTGTGAAAATACGCCATATACAAAATTCCAAGTGCAACAGGCGAAAACATGCCTTTTTTTCCCATTTCTGTCCGTAAAAGAACACTCATCCACGTATGAATAAAAACAGTGCACTCTCTTAATGCCACTATTGGCAGCATTTTATCCATATTATTACGGTTATCCTTAATATTATAAAAAATGATACGGGTATCCGTATTAATTCCAGGCCGATATTCCCTGACTGAATCTTTTGGGGAATTAAAAAAAATATTTGAAAATAAATTTGGAGCCTTTATTTTTACTCAGGAACTGCGCCTTTGTCTGCCTGACCGGCATATCTTGCATATCTTGCCAGAACACCTTTGAGAATCTTTTGTTTTGGAACCCACGTCCTTCTCCTGTGTGCTAGAACAGATTCATCGACATCCAGATTTAGGGTTCCGGAATAGAGATCGACCGAGATGATATCGCCCTCCTCAACAAGCCCTATAGGGCCGCCGGCAGCGGCCTCGGGTGCGACATGACCTATGCACGGACCGCGTGTTCCGCCTGAAAACCTGCCGTCTGTTACAAGCGCAACGCGGGTGTAGCCAAGACCCATAAGGGCGGATGTGGGTGAGAGCATCTCAGGCATTCCCGGACCGCCTTTTGGCCCTTCGTAGCGGATTACAATAACATCGCCTTCGGCAATCTTTCCGGAGAGGATTGCATCCATCGCCTCGTTTTCACCATCAAATACACGTGCAGGACCGGAATGCCTCCACATCTCATCTACAACCGCCGCGGATTTTATAACTGATCCGTTGGGTGCAAGAGTGCCTTTTAGAATCTTTAATCCTCCGGCGCTGTGAACAGGGCTATCAACTCCCTTGATTACATTGTCATCAATATATCTGACACCGTCTGCGATCTCATAGACGGTTTTGCCCGAAACAGTCAGACTCTCCTCAAGATGACCTTTTATCTGCTTTAAAACCGCAGGTATGCCGCCTGATCTGTGCAGTGTCTGCATGGAGTGCGGACCTCCGGGCTGCATCGAACATATATGCGGAACAGTCTCTCCAATCTTTGTAAAATCATCAAGGCTTAACGGGACATTTGCCTCCTGTGCGACTGCCATTAGGTGAAGAACAGTGTTTGTCGAGCCTCCGAGTGCCATATCAACTGCAATTGCATTTTTAAGCGATTTTGTAGTTATGATATCACAGGGTTTTAAGTCTTCTTTTAAAAGTTCAACAACACGGTAACCGCTCTCATATGCGATACGCAGTTTTGCAGAGTCAACCGCAGGAATTGCGGCACAGCCCGGAAGCGACATTCCCATTGCCTCTGTCATGCATGCCATAGTATTTGCAGTGTAAAGCCCCTGACAGCTTCCACACCCCGGCATTGCGGCTGCTTCAAGTTCAAAAAGCTCCTCTTCAGTCATCTTTTTTGCCGCAACCTTCCCAACTCCCTCAAATACATCTGTCAAGGAAATTTCACACCCATGATGATGTCCGGGAAGCATATTACCGCCTGTTACAACAATTGCCGGAATATTGCATCTTGCAGCAGCCATAAGCATCCCCGGGACAATCTTATCGCATGTGCATATGCAGACGAGTGCGTCAAAGCGGTGCGCCTGTATCATAAGCTCAACGGAATCTGCAATATTTTCCCTTGATGCAAGAGAATAACGCATCCCTTCATGACCCATTGCAATTCCGTCACAGATCCCTATTGTGTTAAATTCAAATGCAACTCCGCCTGCAGCTGCGATTCCCTCACGTACGCGTTCGGCGACCATCCTGAGGTGGGTATGACCGGGAACAATTGTATTCCAGGAGTTTGCAACCCCTATAAAGGGTTTTTCCATCTCCATATCCGATATTCCAAGTGAGCGTATTAAAGACCTGTTTGGCGCTCTTGTATATCCTGACTTTGCTTCATCACTGCGCATCTTAACCACTGAAATTAAGGCTCTTGTGAGTATTAAAACAAACGCAAATAACTGTCTTTAAAAAAAGACAAAACAGTCAGCACTAAAAGACTGATAAGAGATCCGGTCCAAATATAAATCCCCGGATATTTCTTTCCCGGAACCTCACAACATGACTAAAACAGATAATAATGAACTGAATGAGGGTTTTGTAACGATAAATAACAGAAATTTTTATTTTATCGTTGAATACTCAGAAAAGCGGCGAAAAGTATCCCTTGAGATAATAAAAGGGCCAAAACTTCTTGTGAAAGCACCAAAAGGTGTAAGAAAAGAAGAAATATACTTTGTTTTAAACAGTAAATCCAAATGGATTGCAGAGAATTACTCCTCCGCTGAAAAAAAGGAAAAAAAAGAATATTCGATGACATTCGGGGATATAACATACATTTACACTGTTAAATACAAAAAAAGGGCAGATGATTTCGGCATTAAATTATTCAAAGACAATAGAATTGAAGTTGCAGTCCCCGTCTTTACAGAACAGGAAGATGTGGAGTCATTTTTAAGAAAAAATATCTCATTAATTCATGAAAAATTAAATGAGAAAAAGAGAGAGAAAACAAGCAGGATAGAACTCAAAGACGGGGGAATGGTCCCTTTTAAGGGCAGAATAGTCAGGATAAAAACAGTCAGATCTGCAGCAGGGGCAAAACCAAATCTTAAATCCGGCATTCTTACAATTACACTTCCTGACAATCAGATGGAAGATGAAAAGCGGATTAAAAATGAAATCTCAGGTTTATTTCAGAATGCTACACAGAACAAAATAAACAGTTATGTACCAAAATACGCCAGAATGTTTGGAATATGCACTCCGGAAACTGATATCAGTCTTTACAGGACATACTGGGCAAAGTGCATACCGGCAAAAAACCTGGTTATATTCAATGAATGCCTTGCCATGCTTCCGGACTCTCTTATTGAATACGTTGTTGCACATGAACTGTGCCATTTTTTTCATCCCAACCACAAACCGGAGTTTTATAAAACGTTAAAGAAGGTTATGCCGGATGCTGACAAAAGATGCAGAATGATTGAAAATTATGGAAATTTTTTAGAGAGCCTGCAGGTTAACTCCTGAAATTTTAGAGACCATAAAGACCCGTTTATCCAAAAAAATCATAATAAATTTCATTAATAAGGTCCGGATGAAAACAGGCTGATAAAGTTGATTCAGCGTTATTATTATCAGTAAATATCAACAATATATAACCTCATCAAAAAACCGCAGGGTTTTTGATTCACTTTTTCCCAAAGCCGAGATAGTCTAGTCCGGTAAGGCGGCGGCCTCGAAAGCCGCTGGTGTCCGCACCACAGGAGTTCAAATCTCCTTCTCGGCGCTTTTGGCTCTTAATTATTGATTAAAAAACATCATACAGATGATATCAGATTCTAATAAGATGGGAAAAATCAGTTTTTAATTGAAATTATAGCAAAAAATTAATTTGTATAATCTGAAACACCGGAGTGGCTTAAGATCATATCCTTTATTTTCATAGTCTTCATAGTCTCATCATCGTCTATCATGAAGGCAACACCCCATCTGTCTGTTGCCCATACAGGATATCCTGAGAGATTCTCTGCCACAGGAACAAATGAACTTATATCGTCTTTTGAGATAATATCATCAAGCCTTCTCTTATCTTCATATTCCTGACTTAAAAGATCAAGGGCTTTTTTCATCTCCTCAAAATAAGACATCAGAATAAAAGCTGTGCCATTGTATTTTGTTGGATCCCATTTCTTAATCAGATCTGTCAGAATCAGAATATATTCATCCAGTTTCTCCTTTGAAAAAAGAGTCCTGTCATCCCAGTATATCGCTTTTAACTTTGCCATGCTATCAAATATCTCCTAAAAATGACCCGCTGCAAAAAATGTGGAAACAATTTTTGTGTTTCCCTAATACCCGGGGCCCCCATTATTGAAAATATAACTATATATATGTAATTAATGAGGTTTAATACTACTTGCAGAAATAATGTTTAATCCATATATTATTATAAAAATATTGCAGACCATTTTTAAACCTCAATACTCAAAAATTATCCCGGTTTTCCCTCAATCATTAAAAAAATATCTCTTGCATGAATAAGACATAACCGGATATTAACATCTATAGGATCAAAGGGAATTTTTGCATGAAAAATATAAGAAAACTAATAAACTAAGAATAAATTACCCGAAAAACGGAAGTTTTGCAGCTTTTTCTGCGATAAAAAATCACATATACATAAATTTATATCCTCATAGTCCAGATTTAGAATCTGTCCTGCGGAGGAATAATAAATTTCCTGAAAAAAGCTGATATAATAAAAATAAAAGGGGGAATATTCCTTAAAAAAAGGATTAATTCTTTTCAGCAATTCAGCTTGCATATTCAGGGGATATTCCGCAACGGGGGGATAATATAAAAATGCAAAATTCAGACCTGAATTCAATCACCGAGGCTCGCTGGAAGATAGCATCAGATTTTGCCGGTTATCTGCCTAATATATTTGATGAGGAGATGAGAAAAATCTCACAGGGCAGATGTGATGCGGAGATAAAAGAGGCGGAATTAAATATCTGGAAAGATGCCGGCAAAAAGCAGAAGAGATATGCAAAAGAGTTTAACTGTTCTCTTTCAACTGCAAAAGACGTTGCAGAAGCTTTTTCATTTTTCTCGGGTGCAATATTCGGCCCGGGGTTTCAGAACAGAATAACAGAAGAGAAAAATGATATTGCAAAAATCACAATATTTTCATGCCCTATCCTCAAAATTGCGCTTGAAAGAGGGGCAGACACAAGAGGTGCCGCAGGATTGTGCAAAGTTTTTTCAGACTCCGCAATTGAAGGCTTAAACCCTGCATACAGGCCTGTTGTCCAGAAAAATATGTGCAACGGCGATCATGAGTGTGAAGTTCTGATAGTAAAAAAATAATAATCTAAAAAAAGCATATAAATCACAAAGTGAGTTTTATATCAGGATTCTATTTTTTTCTCCAGAGATCTTTCATCCGGACTTCATTTTTGCAGTGGGGGCACAGGTAGACCCTCTCATCCTCCATTGCCTCGTCCTTTTTTTCAAGCTGTCTTGCAAATCCGGATGCAAGAATACCTGCAGGAAGCGCAAATATGCCAATTCCAATCAGTGCAATAAGAGATCCAAATATCTTTCCGGCCGGAGTTATCGGGGTTATATCCCCATAGCCTACCGTTGCAAGTGTGATTACCCCCCACCACATCGAAGCCGGAATGCTTGAAAATGCCTCAGGCTGTGCGGCATTCTCAAACTGAAACATGATAGTTGCCGCAACAATTAATACAATAAAAAGGACAGCATAGGATGTAATCAGTGTGTCTTTTTCATTTTTTAACACCGCAATTATGTTATTGATTGAGTCTGAATACCGGACAATTTTAAACACACGAAATACCCTTAAGACAATAAGCCCTGTAACATCAACACCAAAGATTATAAACAGATAAAAAGGAAGAATTGCCAGAAGATCGATAATTGCATAAGGAGTTAACATCCATTTTATCCGGCCGATAACAGGCTTCTGATAATCTGATGAAAGATTGCAGGTCCAAAGCCTCAGAAGATACTCTGCAGAAAAGACAACAAGGGTTATAGCCGATACAAGGATTATGAAAGCATAGTGCTTCGCATAAAAAGAGCTGACACTTGCAAGAATGATTACAGCAATATTTAGAGCAATAAGCCCGACAATGCAGGAATCAAAAACAAAACCTGCAGTATCACTGTCACAGGATGCCTCAAGTACCTCATAGACTCTCTTCTTAATGGATTTATAACCCATCAGAGTCATTTATGATTTCCTGAGGGTTAAAATTTCTTATTCACAACAGAAAAATGATAAGGCCGTATGAATTCCCGGGCTTAAAAGACTCAAAAAAATAATCAGGATTTCAGCTGATTTTTTATTATCTACACTTTCGGCATGGAAATAATCCATCTTGTTCCGCCATCTCTTTCAAGATTAATTGTCCCTTCAAGTTGCATTTCAACAATATTTCTTACAAGAGTAAGACCCAGTGATTCATTTTCATAAAGAGAGAAATCCGGGGGAATTCCGACTCCGTCGTCTTCTACTAAAAGACTGACACTGTCATTTGTGCAGTCCATCTCAATGCGGATTCTGCCTTCTTTCCTGCCGGCAAAAGCATATTTTATAGAATTTGTCAGAAGTTCATTGATTATAAGACTTATCGGGATTGCATCATTTAAACCAAGCTCACAGTCATTTGTAAAAACATCAAACTGTATTTTGACATCCGGAGAATAACTGCTGATAATCTCCCTCCCAAGGTTTCTGAAATGTTCATCAGCCGGAATTCCGGATATTGATGAAGACCTGTACAGACCCTCGTGGACAGCTGCAATTGAAAATATTCTTGTCTCGGCATCCCTGAGATTGTTTATTACATCATCGCTGGATGCTTTTCTTGCCTGCATTGAAAGAAGCGAATTTATAAGTGCAAGATTGTTCTTAACCCTGTGATGAACCTCCTGGAGAAGAACTGTCTTTTCAATAAGCGCCTTCTGGATAAGTTCGGTTGATTCAATCTGATCCGTTATATCAAGAAGGAAATTTAATGTTGCAGGTTTTCCTTTCCACTGGATAACAGTTGTGTTAAAATCCATCGTCCTTAATTCATTTTTATAGTTATATGCCCGCAGGATGTACTTTTCGGGGATTTTTTCACTTTTTTCACCCGACAGACGGAGTATGTGATTTCTCAGAACCATCTCCCTGTCATCCTCATAGATAAACTCCAGGAAAGGTCTTGAGATCAGATTTTCATTTGATAATCCGAGGAATTCAGCAGTTGAAGGATTTACATAACAAATTCTGCCCTCCTGTGTGATCATAATATTTATTCTTGCATTCTCAACAACACCGCGGTAACGCTCTTCGCTCTCTTTTAAGGCATCTTCTGCCTTCTCTTTCTCTGTGATATCAAGAAGGAAATTCAGTGTTGCAGGCCTGTTGTTCCATTCTATTAAAACGACATTCACATCTAATACTTTTATATCCCCTTTTCCGTCAATGATCCTGATTTTATAATTATTCTGAACATCATCAAAACCTTCAAGTCTTCTTCTGTTCAGTTCCAGAATAAATTTTAGATCATCAGGGTGAACCAGATCTGAAAAGGGTCTGGACAGTATCTCCTCAATGCTCATAGAGGTGATATCTGCTAAAACAGGGCTTGCATAGACTATTTTTTGATCCTGGAATATTTCAATTCCTATAGGAGAGTTATCAACAAGACTTCTGTATCTTGTCTCACTCTCCCGTAGTGCCTTTTCATATATTTTTTCTTCTGTTATATCACGTAAAATCAGAAATATATGATTTTTGCTGCCTATTTTAACAGAATTCATGCTTACCCTTGTGTCTATTATCTCTCCGGATTTCTTCTTCGCCTGCCAGTCGAAGATCTCAATCTCCTCACCGTTAAGGGACTCTTGGATAAGCTCTTTTACCCTGTCAGCCGAACGTCTTTTATCCGGCTGATATTCCGGAGAGAAATCTGCAACACTATGTCCGACTATTTCATCCTTCTCATATCCAATTATCTGGCACATCTTTGAATTGCAGTCCAGGCATACCTCTCCGTCACCAACATATATTGCATCGTTTGCAGTCTCAAATAAAAGACGATATTTTTCCTCTGATTCAAAAAGATTCAGCTCCGCCTCCTTGGTCTTTGTGACATCAATAGCTATTGCGCCTGTTAAATCCTCAATACCGCTGTAGGATATTGGAAAAAGTATGAATTTTAGGGTATGCGGTTTTTTGTCGCTTAAAATGAATGTTCCTTCCCTTTCCAGAGGTCCGGATTTCCGGATCCTTTTGTTTATCTCTTCTATTGCACCGGGGTCATTTTCACCGTAAATCTCAGGACTGAATAAAAGAGACCAGTTTTCAGCACCAAAAAGATCTTTTGTGTACTGGTTTGCATATATAATATTCCCGGCACGGTCTCTTATATAGGCACATGCGGGAAGTTTGTCCATGAAGGCTGTAAAACGGGCATTAATCTCAAGAAGACTATTTTCGTACTCCTTCTCCTTTGTAACATTTCTCCCGCATCCGACTGTTCCAAGAAAATTTCCATCCTCATCACAGAAAGGAACCTCATAAGAATCAAAATACAGATTTTTGTCCTCATCCCTGAACTCAAATATGGACTGAAAAGGCTTTTTATATGCAATCATATCCGGGGAATGGCATTTTATACGCTCCTCAAGAGCCTTTATTCTGGAATCTTCAGAGTTTTTCTGCCTTAATTTTTCGATGAAGTGATGAATATCTTTTCCAACAGGTTCACCTGTGTCTTTTATTCCTAATATATCCTGACAAAAACTACGGTTTGCAAATGTGTATCTGCCTTCAGGGTCCTTTGCCCAGATCATATCAGGCACATTATCACACATTGTCCTAAGAAGAGTGTAAAAGGAGCGATATTGCTCCTCATTGCTCTTAATATCATCATTAAGCTTTTTGTTGAGGATTGCAGAACCGATAAATGTCGCCGCAGCACAAAGACCTTCCTTTTCCCCTTCTGACCAGTTTTCAGCCATCCGCGATGTCTCAAAGCATATAAAGCCCCACCATAAATCTCCTGAAAAACCAGGAACAACAAGAACTGAGTCAGGAGCACTGTTTACTAAAGGATTTGTCTCCGACATTGAAAAATCCTCAATATTTCCAAAGATTATCTCCCCTTTTCGCAGCATCTCTTCAAATTTGGGAGCCATGGCTGAATAAGGCAGGGTGTTAGAGAGCGTATCAGACTTTCCCGGCTGTGAATCCCACGAATAGAAGGGTTTCATGCAGATTTTGCCGTTTTCGTCATAAATATTTTCAAAAAGAGAGACCCTTTCAAAACCTGTACGACACCCAAGATTTGAAAGAGTCTTTTTTATTCCCTCTTCAAAAGTAGAGCTTGAGAGAAACTGTTCTGCGGCAAAACCTACGGCTTTTAAAACAGATTCCTTCTTTCTCATCCCCTCCTCTGCCTTAAAGGCCCGGTGCCTGCTCACGGCAATCTCAATTGCGGCCTTTATCTCCTGTGAACCTGCAGGTTTTGTGAGAAATCCATAGGATTCTGTCTTTACACAGCGGTCAATATACTGATCATCATTGTAAGCAGTAAGAAATATTACAGGAACACTAAGTCTCTCATTTATCCTCTTTGAAGCCTCAATACCATCTATACTGCCTTTGATGCGGATGTCCATCAGGATAACATCAGGATGTGTTAAAAAGGCAAGTTCTATTCCCTCTTCTCCGGAAGAGGCAACTCCTACAGTCTGATAGCCCATTCTGCCAAGAACTCTTTCAAGACTGACACCTATTAATGCCTCATCCTCAACAATCAGCACTTTTAGTCCGCTGCTCAAAAAAGACCACTCCGTACAGAATTATACTGATTCATAAAAATACAATAATTGGCTTTCTGAAATTTCATACTGCTTCTGTCAGTTATTAATCCGTTTCTCTCCGGATGGAATTTTGTCAGTATCTTCATATTAAACTCAAATCTGGCATCTAACCTGGTTTTTTAATGCTATAAAAAGGCATATTTCGAGCAGTACCTTAACTTCTTCTTTTTTGATAATCATCTATAGAGTTTGTCCAACCAGCCTTTTTGCATATAAAATTAACTCTAAAATCAGTCAGTCCCATTTTTCAAGACATCTTCAGGTACATTT
>JAFGWE010000005.1 GCA_016937345.1 Methanomicrobiaceae archaeon | reverse complement strand
TTCGATTTCAATGGATTATTTTACACCAGATGTGGGACCTGCGATAAGATCTGTCCAACAAGTTGAAGAGTCGTTGGACAACCTCTATCAGTATATGCAAGAATGCCAAAAATCTAATCACTGACAAAAAGAATAACTTTGATTATATGTCTGATGAGAAAGCAGCCAAAGAAAATGAACCGAAAGTCTCGATAAAAGAGGTTTATATCACAGATATAGATCCCCAAAAGACAGATCTTTCAGTTAAAATAGCCGTTAAAAATCCTTTGCCTGTTGATGCAACAATAAAAAAAGTTTCATTCTCCATATACCGGCTTACAGAAGACATGCATGAGGAGTATATGGGCAAGGGTGAGGAGAACGGAGTTAAGATTGAAAAATTACGTGAAAATCTTTTGGATATCCCGATATCGGTTAAAAACCGCTCCCTTGTTTATGCAGCGGCAAATTTTCTGACAGGGGATCTTACTGTAATTATCAGAGGAAGTTTGTTCTTTGATCTGAAACTTTTTTCACCGGAGATAAAATTTGAAGAGAAAAAGGTGTTAAAAGGTCTTCCAAAAAGGCTTTTTGAAGATTAAAATATCAGGAAATTTTTTTACCTTTTTTATCAAAAAATATCCTCAGCCATAGTTCAGTACACAATATACGCCAAAACTCAGGGGAATATTCTGTCTTTTTATCACAAAAATCTCTGTAGTCATTCAAAACAGAATCAGCATCCCAATATCTTCTTCTTCCAAAAGACTCTGATTCAAATACAGAGAGAACAAATTCATGAAGTTCATCTTTCATCCAGACCTCTTCAGGAGTTACAAAACCCATCTTATCCATTCTGCATCTTATCCTCTCAGGAACAAGACCCTTTATCGCCTTTCTGAGGACATATTTTGTAACTCCTCCCCTTATCTTCTGATCTAAAGGAAGTTTTGCGATGTATTCAACAAGCCTGTAATCAAGAAAAGGAACTCTGGACTCTATTGAAAATGCCATGGAGTTTCTGTCTTCGTAGTGTAAAAGCGCCTGAAGATTGCTACCTGAAAGCTCGTTTTTCAAGACCGCATCAAGTGTTCCCTCATATCTGTCAATATAAGACAGATCTCCTTTTAGAAAACTCCTGCGCCTTCTTCTCTGGTTAAGCTGACCTACAGCACTCAAAAAAAATCCACTGTGATACTTTGCACTCCCCCATATTTCCTTTAGCATCCGGAGAGGCTGACCCCTTAAGCTCCTGACATATGCGGCCTGATATCCAATATAGCCTGCAAGCTGCTCATCAGCACCCTGCCCGTCCAGAACAACCTTTACATAATCACCTGCAAGTTTCATGACCCTGTACTGTGAGTAAACGGACAGAGAGCCAAACGGTTCATCCTGCATATAAATCAGATGCGTTATATCATCTTTAATATCACAGGGATTCGGATATGTTTTATGCGCTGATACGCCTGTGGATTCAATTATAATATCCATATAGCTGCTTTCATCAAAACGCCGGTCTGAGTAACACGCTGAAAATGTGTTCTGCCGTTCTCCAACGCTTGAAATATTCTCTTTTTTTATAAGATCATTTATGATAAGCGTAATTGTGGATGAATCAAGACCCCCGGAGAGGCAGGTTCCCACAGAAACATCACTCCTTAAACGAAGCCTAACAGAATCGTATAAATTTTTAAGAAGATCTTCTGCAGCCTGTTTGTCAGAAAAATCCGGAGATGAGATAACTTCCGCAGACACATTAAAATCCCAATATTTTTGGGGATTTTCTGCAACACCGTCTTTTACATACATGCTGGTAGCAGGTCTGAGCTGAAAGACACCTTCAAACATGGTTTTTTCATCAGTGTCAAGTGCAGCATTTGCAAGATATGACATCAGCTTTTCATTGCACGGCTCATTTCCAATAAGAGGATGAAGTAAAAGCGCCTTTATTTCGGAGGCAAACAAAAAACTCCCTTCTGCAAAGGCGTAGTAAAAGGGTTTTATCCCAAAGCGATCACGTGAGCAGAAGAGTTCCTCTTTTACGCCATCATATATTGCAAATGCCCACATACCGTTGAAATGTTTTGTGCAGTCACATCCCCATTCCTCATAGGAATGCAAAATTACCTCGGTGTCACTTTCCGAACGGAATTTATGCCCATTTTCAATAAGTTCCTCTCTTAACTCCACATAATTGAATATTTCACCATTAAAAACAAGCCATAAATTTCCATCTTCACTGCACATCGGCTGTGTGGCATTTTCGGAGAGATCAATAATCGAGAGCCTGCGGTGTGAAAGACCAACTCTGCCTGACATATGAATTCCCTCGCCGTCAGGTCCCCTGTGTGAAAGACATAGTGACATCTTCTTTAGAAGAACAGAATCAGCTTCACCCTTGTCTGAAAAAATACCAGCAATACCACACATAAACTTGAAAGAATGTCTGCCCCAAAAAGAGATAATAATATTGTATCAGAGCTTTTTTAAAGAGTTCTGGTTAATGCTTCTTTTTTGCTGCCGGGTCAAAGAACAAAACCCTGGCAAGGGTTGCAAGGCCTATCAAAAAGGCACCCAGATAGATTATTATTGTAAAATACATGAGCCAGCCGGCATATTCAAAGTCTGCCGAATACATTACAAGGGAAGCTCCGATTACAAGTGCCGATGCAACAATTCCCATCAGAATTTTGTCTGTTGCCTTCTCAATAGTCTCTGAGAGCTTCTCCACATCCTTTGCAACGATATCAATCTGAAGCTTTCCGGCAGCCCATTTGTTCATTGTCCTGTTAAAGATTTTAGGAAGCTTCATTATGCTGTCCATACTCTCAATTAAGGTATGTGAGGTCTTTTTAAAGCTCTGTGGTGAGAAATACTGCATCTTTACGACCTCTGTCAGATACGGCCTGGTCTTGTCGTAGAAGTTAAATCTGGGGTTTAAGGTCTGGCCCATTCCGATAACCATCATAATTACCTTTAACAGAGACATCAGGGTGCCGGGTATCTGTATATGATACCTGTTTAAAACCTTAGGTATTGTTTCCAGTGCACTACCTGCATCAACGGAGGATATTTCAAAGCTTTCTGTGTCAAAGAGTGCATAATAAAGCTGATCCTTTATGTCATCCAGATCATCATCATCAATATTGACACCGAGTTTTTTGAATGAATCAATTATCATATCGACATCTGTGTCCACAATTGAAAGAAGCAGTTTTATGAAAGTATGTCTTCTTTCAGGGCGTATCACAGCAATGGCACCCAGATCAATGAATGCAAGCTTTCCGTCAATTGTGACAAAGAGATTTCCGGGATGTGGATCGATATGGAAAAAACCGTCTTCAAATATCATCTTAAGATAGGTCTCAAATCCCCAGTCGGCGTATGTTTTTGGATCATACCCCAGAACCTTTATTCCATCTACGTCGTCTACCCTGATTCCCTCAATATACTCCATCATAAGGAGTCTTGATCCGGAGTATTCCCAGTAAATTTTGGGGAATTTTATATGAGGCCGGCTCTGGAAGTTTCTTCTGAATATATCGGCATTCTTACCTTCTGCGACATAGTCCAGCTCTCTTTTCATCATCTTTGAGAAATCATCAACCATCCCGGTGAGATTGTAGGCTTTAAGCGTCGGATTTACCTTCTCAAATCTCCGTGCCATATTCTCAATTATTACTGTATCAGCCTCAATTGTATCAGCTATATCCGGACGCTGAATCTTTATTGCCACAATTGTTCCGTCTTTTAAGACAGCACGATGAACCTGTCCGATTGAGGCGGCGGCAATCGGGGTTTTTTCAAAATACTCAAAGGTCTCGTCTACAGGACCACAGAATTCCTCTATTGTCGGTAAAAGATCCTCATAGGGCACAGGGGTTACATGGTCATGCAGTTTTTTTAACTCCTGAATCATCTCAGGCGGAAGTGTCTCACCTCTTGACGCAAGCATCTGCCCGAACTTGACTGCAGTAGGGCCAAGCTCCTCCATTCCAAGCCTCATTCTTTCATATACCGAGCGGCTGTCCTGAGTTGACTTTTTAAACAGCTTCTTTCTTCTGGATGCATCGGGATCTATTTCATCAAGAAAAATACCAAAACCATATTTAGCCATCACATCCGCAATCTGACCATATCGCCTCAACCGCATAACCATATGAGAAAATTAGTCCTTAATAGTAATAAAATAGTCTTAAAAACAGTATATTGTCTTAAGACAAAAAAATAAAATCCGGATTTTTTCAAAGATTCATGATCTTTTTAAGGCATAAATCAAAAATACAGAGGCAAGTGAGATTATAACGATAATAACTCCCGCTCCTGCAGCCGGTGCAGATGTTGGCATCTCCTCATTTAAAGATACTTCCTGATCCAATGTTATGAGATCTGTCGGAGTCTCCATAGACACAGTTTCCACAGGTCTTTCTTCTGCAAGAGTGAATTCGGCAGAGTAGGCTGCGGCTGAGTCCTCTCCTGAAATTTTAAAGATATATACATCGGGTATCATACCGGCCGTGTCAATCAAAATTTCCCATGTATTGTCAGGATATGCAGGAATAATCTCAGTATATCCGGATTTTCCGGAAAAACCCGACGAGCTGCTCTTTGATGTGGGGGCAAAAGAGGCGGAGTATAATTCATATAAAAGCTTCTCACCGGCCGCAATATTGGTCCGGCCCGATATCAGAATCGTGTCACCTGAATAATAAGTTTCTTCTGGCGTGAACCGAATCCAGGGCTCTGATATGAAAAATTCCGTAACTGTATATGTGTCGTCAATATCAGGAGAATCCAGCATATTCATCAGTGCATAAGCAGCAGAGCTTCCCTGAAGCCTTCCGGACCCTTCAATTACAAAAGACGGTCCTGCCGAGGATTTAACCTGCGTCTGGGCGCCAGAGACAAGGTCTGCATCAAAAACCCCGTTATACATAGGGTGCTGAACGATGCAGAAATACTGGCCTGAAGCCATATTTCCGGTCACACTGCCGGGAATTTCATAAGTGTATGAATCACCTGATACTGTCTGTATCTCCCTTGTCCAGTAGTTGGGGCCAAAAACCCATACTGCAAGACCCTCCTGCGGACTTCCTGTTGCAGTACCTGTTATTGAAACAGTATCTCCTTTTGCATATGTGCCGGCCTGTGCCGATACCGGGCAGAACAGAACAGAAATAACAAAAAATGCCGCTAATATGATAATATATCTGTTTTTCATTTTTTACTCCTCAAATCATTTTGAATTATTTTTTAGGAAATCTCCTGATATCCTTTGTAATACTGGCAAGAAAATTCTATACCCGTCTTTGAGAGTCAATAATTGAAATAACTTTTCGTATAAAAAATTAATTTATTTAAAACCTCAGATTGTGAGATGAAGTACCCATAGGATAAAAGCGGATTTAAAAAGGAAAAATAGCTGATTTAGCTTTTTTCAGATGCAGAAGAGACCATCGCAATTATTTTGCCTTTGGAGTTTTTAAGGAAGGTGTTGTGCCAGACAACCTCCAGTTCAGAACCGTCTTTTCGGACAATCCTGCCGCATTCTCCTGAACGCGGGATGCATTCTCCGTTTATTGCCTGATCAAACCGGATTTTGAGATCATTTCTGAGATCTGCAGGAACCACCGATAAAAACCAGTCACGACCCAGTATCTCATTGTCAGAGTACCCGAGAAGAGAGCATCCTTTTCTGTTGAGGCTCTCAATTCTGCCTTCCCTGTTTACAACAGCAATCATAACACCTGCAACATCAAGATAACTCTGTGCCTGATCACGCTGCGCAATTATCTCCTCCTCTGCACGCTTATTATCTGTAACGTCCTCTGCAATGGTCATTATGTACTCTAGACTCTCATCCGGCCCCGATATAGGCACCTTTCTTACTTTTAAGATACGTATCTCACCGGATGCCGACTTTACAGAGATCTCCGGAAGGAAGACCGGATTCTTTGTTGCGGTAACCTCTCTGTCGCCGGATACAAAATATTCGGTTATTCTGTCAGCAAAAAGCTCGCATCCCATCCTTCCCGTAGAAGATTCGCCATTTAATCCAAAAAAATCCTCAGCAGCCCTGTTAAAGAAGATGTACTTCCCGCCGCGTACCTCTTTTACAAGAACCATTGCAGGTATATTCTGAACAATTGAGTTTAAAAATGACTTCCACTTAAAAAGGCTCTTTACTGCATCCTCTCTTGCAGATATGTCACGACTCACAACCCGGTAGCCCGTAAGATCCCCGAGTTCATCAAATATCGGGCATATACTGGACTCTATTTTTACGGATTTGCCGGAGGCATTTTTAAGAGAACACTCGATTAATTTTGAATTCCCGTTCTTTTCAGCTTTTAAAATGCAGTCTTTAAACAGCCCGACAGAATTCTCATCGATGAAATCAAAAAGCGGTTTTCCAATTATTCCATCAATGCCGGTTCCCAAAATCTCCTCTGTCATGGGGCTTGCATAGACAAATCTTCCTTCCTCGTCTATATTCCAGATAGCATCCTTTATCTCTTCAACAAGGGATCTGAAATTTTTCTCGCTTTTTTCAAGTGCTTCACGGGCACGCCTCTCTTCTGTAGTGTCCTCAAGCATTATTGTTATTCCGGAAGAGGAATCGTTTAAAACAGTTGGAATTATTCTTATTCTATAGTAGCACTCTTCATTTATTTTGACAATTTTTATCTCATCAACAGTTTCTTCGCCTTCAAGAGCAAACTTTAATCTTTCATTTATAAGAGGATGATCAAACCCGACGAGAGGGGAATTTCTGAGCTCTTTTCCTATTATATCACATCTCTTTACTTCCAGAAGGCTGCAGAGTGCATCATTTACCTGAACAATATTTAATTCGCTGTCTACAACAGCCACCATATCGGATGAAAAATTCAGCATAGCAGATACCGGCGCTCTCTGGGAAATAAAAAAAACCTTGGCTTTCCCATAGGTTTTCATATCAACCTGACCGGATATTCTGAGCATGTCAAGGTATCTTGAGACAGTATTGCGGTTAACCCCGATTTTTGCGGCAATGTCTGTAACTGAGAGACCACGCGGGTTTTCCTTTAAAACACTTATAATACCTGACAGCTCCTCTGCGTAATTGTCCATATTATTCAGATTCAGGTTTATATCTTGGATTAGATATTGCTTTCGTTATCGCCAGATACAATGATTCATTCAATGCATATTTCAATGCAAGGCATTAGACGGATATTTTAAATACTATTACTACTACATATTATTTGCAATACCAGACCAGATATTTTTTTGGCTCTGGAAAAACCTCTACAAACTGTTTAAAACTATAAAAAAACATGACAAAGGAGATTCAGCCAAATCCCCCCAGGCCTTCTCTCCGGCGCTTCATGCGAGAACGACAGAAACCAAATGCAGAAGTTGATTGCGCCTCCGGAATATCCTTTATTAAGGCACATATTCCGTAACTCAAAAACATCCATAATTTCCTCCAAACCCGCAGAATGCAACACTACCAAAGGGTTCAAAAAAGGTTTGAGAAACAATTTGCTTCAATCAGACCAAAAAAAACTGAAAAATCACTTTGTGATTTATCATTTAAAGGACAGTAAGGCTATACCTCTCTATTGTCCAAAAACGGATGTTCCGGAGGCATATAAACCCCCCAGACAAAGAATTGACCCCATAATTGCAAACCAAAAAAACACACGTACAAAAATCATTTCACCAAAAAGCTAAATGAGCAGATTAACACCACAAATCTGCCGTTTTTCGCCGGAAATAAAAAAATCCGGTTATAACACTCCTTTTAACAGATTACCTTTTGCAATTGCAGCAGATGCTTTTAAAAAAATCAGGAATTTTTATTTACGCCTTTTTTTATTCAGAATATTCATTACACAAAAAAGGGCAGAGAACATAATTATAGCTCCGAATCCAGGGGATTTCTCCGGCTTTATATCTTCGGGGAACATTTTTATGATGATTCCGTCTTTTGAATTTTCATCCCTGCCTGAGAGTAAAAGCCCCCCGTCATCGGCTATCTGAAGAGATGAGATCCTCGTCTGTCCAAAAAATTTTTCCCATTCAACAGATCCGTCTGAATCGGTTTTTATAACCATGTAATCGGTTAAACCGGAAACAACATCGTAACTGCTTGCAAGAAGGTAGTACCCGCCATCACCGGCACTTTTAATATAATGAATTATATCAACACCAGGAACTGCCTTTTTAGACAAAACCTCCCCTTTTCCATCCATTACAAGAATATATGATTTATATCCGGTTCTGTCAGTATTCATTGATACATCCAGGTCTGTTATCTCAACCAGTCCGGCGGCATAACCGCCGTTATCCAACGGACTTATGCTGGTTATTATTGCAGAGTTGTCATAGCCGTACTGCGAGGCCCACTCCTGATTTCCATTATAATCAGTCTTCATCACAAATCCACGGTATTTACCCGTGTATATTATCGGATTGATGTAGCCTGCAATGATAAATCCACCATCTTCTGCTTTCTGAACAGAGGTAAGAATGTACTGCCCGCCTCCCTGCGGACTTCCAAGGGTTTTATTCCAGAGTTCTGTACCGTTACTGCCCACCATTGTTATAAAAGACTGCAGATGGTTTCCGGACATTAAAACATCACCGGAGTCTGAAACCTCTATTGAGCTTATAGCACCCAGAGGCTGATGGTATGACCATTCCACATCTCCTTTAGTGTTTGTTTTTATCAGGTTTTCACCGTCAGTAAAGAGATAAAGACCGCCATTTGAGGATTTCTCAACAAAGCGGACAGTTCCGTTCTTATCCCCGCCAGGAATATTTTTTGTCCATAGAAGCTCCCCGGAGCTGTCAAGGCAGAAAAGAACTCTTCCCTCTTCACCTTTACCCCCGGCTACATAGCTTCCGTCAGAAAGCTGCCATACAGAGGATATTTCCAAATCTTCAGGGGAAAAAAATTTCATCCACTCATACGAGGGCCCGGCCGGGTCGGCACCGGAAGAGCACATAGCTGCAGGAATTAGGGCAGAAATCATCAGAAGTGCAAAAAATACAAGATATATCTTCTTAAAGGATATCAACGTCACTTATATCACCGTTTTTAACAGTTACCAAACCATTATTCTGTTTTCACTTATTATTGGATCCTTTATTCGTTTTTGTTAATATAAAATTATAAGCCATCAGATTGATTAAAACTGTTATTATAGAATAATCCATAAGAAGCCCCTGATTCAGCCTTTTTCTCAATGCATAGAATTCTTTAGAGAATATAAGACAGATTTTTGTATTGCATATTATTAATTTAATTACAGCCCCATACACTTATGCAATGATAAAGGTTGCAGTAAACGGGTACGGCACCATCGGAAAGAGGGTTGCGGATGCTGTCTTTGCACAAAAAGACATGGAAATTATCGGGGTTTCCAAAACAAGACCCAGCAGCGAGGCACTGATAGCAAACAAAAAGGGATATCCGTTATATATCGCAGACATCTCTAAAAAGCCGTTATTTGAAGCCGCAGGAATAAAAGTTGCAGGCACTGTTGACGAGATGATTGCAGCGTGCGATGTTGTTGTGGATGCAACGCCTGGAGGTATCGGCGCAAAAAACAGGGCGCTTTATGAAAAGCTGGGGAAAAAAGCACTCTGGCAGGGCGGAGAAGACCACGAGGTTGCAGGATTTTCCTTTAACTCCTCATGCAATTACAATGAGGCCACAGGCAGGCAGTTTACAAGGGTTGTCTCATGCAATACAACAGGACTTTGCAGAATAATTAAGGCAATGGATGCTGAGTTCGGCGTTAAAAAAGTGCGTGCAACAATGGTTCGCCGCGGTGCAGACCCGGGTGATCCAAAAAGAGGCCCTGTCGATGCAATTGTCTTAAATCCTGTTACAATCCCTTCACATCACGGACCGGATGTACAGACCGTTCTTCCCGGAATCGAGATTGTGACAACAGCGCTTGTTGTTCCGACAACATTCATGCATATGCACATTGTCCAGATGGATCTTAAAAATAAGGCCTCAAAAGAGAAGGTTATTGAAATAATTAAGGCTCACCCGAGAATGGGGCTTGTCAGAAAAGGACTTGGAATCACAAGCACTGCAGAGATAAAGGAGTACGCATCCGATCTTGGAAGACCGCGTTCAGATCTGTGGGAGTCATGCATATTTGAAGAGTCTGTCTCTGTATCAGATGACAATGAACTGTATCTATTCCAGGCAATTCATCAGGAGGCCGATGTTGTTGTTGAAAACGTGGATGCAATACGGGCAATGGCAGGAGAAGTAAAAGACCCGGAAGTATCCATAAAAATGACCAACGCTGCTCTCGGCTTTGAAGCAATCTGAAAACTTATCAAAAACATTCATGAGATTAAATTTCATGCACTGTTTCATGTAAGTTACAAAGTAACTTTCATGTAAAATATAAACTATTTTGCAAAAAAGTTCTGATAATATTATCTTTGAGAATTACGGATTAGATGACAGGGTATCTGTAAAAGAATTTTATACCCGCCAAATGCCTTTTTTGATTGCATTCCCCCGATGGCTGTATTTATTAAAGAGGAAAAACCCTCATGACACGGCTGCACCAGATTAAGATCAAATGCCCCCCCCGCAAGACCTGATGATGCACTTTTGCACAACCACCACATTATCATATGAGCATTATAACGATAAACTTTTGCATATCTGCTTTGCTATGCATAATAAAATCTTACAAAAGGCATTTTTTTTGCAAAGAATAGGAACATAATCTATTTGATCAATTTAACCACGTTATCTTTTAAGCTCTGAATCAAATCACTAAAAAATCACATATTTAATTATCCGACTAAAATAAGAATCAGAAAGAAATATTTTTGATTTTTTCTTTTTAATAATCCGACAAATAATTTTTGATTTTTTTCTTTTTTAAGAATAAGATAAATTCAAAAAAAATGACTTTGAAAAAGACACCAGGCGGTGTCGGCAATATATAAATTTATTTCATAAAACCAGTGTTAAAATAGGCCTGATTTGTATAAAAAGAGATTAATTGAATAAATATATGCGGACAGTCACCCTGTCATACATAAGTGCTTATATAATCCTGTTCATCCGGATTCCACCGGATTAATGCCTGCCTTATCCGTGTTTTTAAAACAAGCCTGTTCTCGTAATCAGGTTTTAAATTCTCCCTGTAGTATTCATACGCATACTCCTTCTCCGAATGCGTAATTCTTCTGTTTAAAATAGCCTTCGCGACGGCATCTTCGACACTCATAAAAGAATTTTTCCATTCATACTCCTGAATTTTTACATCCGCATATATACCCATATCATGAAGAATGTTCAAAAGGCAGACATAGTCGGGAAAATGCGGTTTTTCCACATACTTCTTTCCCGCAGATTCGGATATATACTGCAGAAGATCCTCATCATGCCTTTTTTTCGCAAACCAGAATACATAAACCTCCCTTTTGGAGGCCCGGTGCAGTTTGTCAAGAGCCCATGCCGCATCGTAAAAACCCATTGAAAATGCGGATATTACAACATCATGGGGCTCCATATCCCTTTTTAAGCAGACATCCTCCCATCTTTTCTGGACATAACGGCAGTTAAAAAGGCCTGCTTCTATCATATTCTCCCGAAGATACATCAGCATCCTTGCAGACGGGTCAACTGCGGTAACCAGAGATACCTTCTCTGCAATTGGAACTGCAAGCCTTCCTGTACCCGAACCCATATCAAGAACTGTATCATCCGGCCTCAGATCCAGAAGTGCCACATCAGAGAGGGCATTTTTTTGGTTATCACTAACAGATCTGTCATAATATTCTGCCCTCTTGTCCCATACAACACCTGCGTTCTCCTCAGGCGTCACAGATGAAAAACGCCGTCTTACGGTAAGCTTCCAAAGTTCGTTATAATCAATTATTCTGCCCATAAACACATTCCCAAAAAGACTTTTAAAATCAGGCGTTCTGAAATTTTTGTCATCCGCTGAAAAGAATAATTGACCTGATAAATATTAATGGTAATCCAGAAAAGAGAATCTCAGAATAATATTCTTCCAAACACCCTGCAGTAAAACTATTTCTGATTAATTTATCCAAATCAGGTCCTTATTTTATTCAGCTGCTCTCTTACTGTAATATAAAAAAAGACTAAAACAAGGCCTGAAATTTTGTATCATATCTGTGCAGGTATTTTTTATTCAGTAAAGTCGCTTTTTTAATCATCCGCTGACATACGTCTTTTTTTAGAGAGACTCCCAATTTTTATCCTGATGAGATTTAAGCAAAATCTCGAAGGTGTAATTCCAAAAGATATTTTAAAATTTCTTCCGGAACACTTTGAGGTCACTGGTGATATTACCTTAATCAGGATTCCGGAGGATTGTCTGCCATATAAAGAGGATATTGCTGACGCGATAATTTCAATCAGAAAAGATGTAAGAACGGTTCTTCAAAAAACCTCAGCTGTTGAGGGTGAGAGGAGAGTCGGAGGCTTTGAATTTTTAAAAGGCGAAAAAAAGACAGAAACAATTCATAAAGAGGCAGGATATTTGTACAAAATAGATCTTGCATCAGTCTTTTTCAGCCCGAAGCTTTCTTATGAAAGAATGAGAATTGCATCCCTTATAGAGCCAGAAGAAAAGATACTGGTTCCTTTCTCCGGCTGCGGCTCTTTTGCGATACCTGCTGCTGACAAAGGCTCTTTTGTAATTGCGGTTGAGAAAAATCCTGATGCATGCCGGTATTTTCAGGAGAATCTCAGGATTAACGGATTGAGGGGTAAAGCAGAAGTAATCTGCGGTGATGCACTCTTTATCCCCGATATGTTCTGTAAAAAGGAAATTTTTGACCGTGCCATAATTCCGACCGCATACGGACTGGATGAGGCTCTTTTTAAAGCGGCACCTCTTGTAAAAAAAGGAGGTATAATTCATTTCTATACTTTTAAGACAAAAGAAGAGACTAAAGGACTTATCAGCGACTATAAAAGAAAAGGGCTTAAAACAATATCTTTCAGACGCTGCGGGAATATTGCACCGGGAGTATATCGTTTTGTGTTCGACCTAAAAAAAAAGGATAATGAGAATACTTACTTTTTTCATCGGGATTAAAAAAGTAAGCAATTTTACATGAAATTTCTTTGTAACTTAGATTAAAAAGTGCATAAAATAAAATTTCATGAACAATTTCATAACAAAATATAAATTACAATGCTTATTTAATAGTCAAACATGTCCGTAACTTCCAAAATAATAAGGGAGTCTCTCATAACAGGTGATGAGGGAAAATACCTGCTCCGGTTAAGAAAGGAGTCCGGCAGAACTTCATATCCCGGGATGCACCTTTACAGGCTTGAACTTATTTTAAACGGCAGAATTGTTTTGGATTTTCGGACAAATACCTTTGAATATACAGGCGGGATGGATATTGATGCCGAAAAGGCGGCAATTAACAGATTTTCAGAATGGGAGAGGGATTTTACCAAAAATCCCCACAGATTCCTTGAATATCAGGAAAAAATAAAAAACCGGCAGGAAAAACTATATTCATTAACAGGATCCGAGAAATTTGATGCTGTAATAATAGAAGGAAGTCCGAGACCTGACGGAAACAGTTCCGCTTTTGCATTATGGATAAAGGAGATATTAAATTCACTTGGAAAAACGGTATATGTCATATATCCGGATGAATACATAATTCACCCCTGCATAGGATGCTATCAGTGCTATAATTACGGCCGCTGTACTTTTCGTGATGATATGACAGATATTATCAGTCTTATCAAAAATGCATCATTTGTTGTGATATGTTCACCCGTCTATACAAATACGGTTCCGGGAAGCCTGAAAATAATATTCGACCGTTTTTTGGCGTATCATGCATTCTGTTCTCTTAACGGGTGCAAAAACCACCCCGAAGGTATCCTTTTTGCAGTTGCAGGAAGGAAGGGATGCTCAAATTTTGACTCCCTTGTTCCCGTATGTGACGCATTCATGGATACTGCCGGCATCATAAAAAAGGGCATGATTCTCTGCGACAATACAGATGAGACAGGAGATATCAGAAGCATTAAAGGGCTTAAGGAGAAGGCTGAAGAAATGATTGAAAAATTGATTAAAATCCCGGATATTGCAAAAAAAGCAGATAATCTGCTGTAAAAGTTTATCTTTTTTATATTTGTTATTTTTTTAATACATCGGCCAGAAGAACAGAAGAAGCGGAATAGAGACTATTACTATTATTATCTCAAGTAAAAGCCCCATTCTCCAGTAGTCTGTAAATAAATACCCGCCGGGTACCATGACCAGGGTATTGGACTGATACCCAATAGGTGTCAGAAATGCACAGGAGGCTCCTATTGCAACCGCCATTAAAAAAGGATCAATAGATGCCCCCAAATCATATGCAATCCCGATGGCAATCGGGGCCATAATAACAGCAGAGGCTGCATTGTTCACCAAATCTGAAAGGAACATGGTTATTACAAGAAGCAGAAGAAGAGTGGCCTGAGTCGGGAATATAGAAGCCGCAGAAACTATAACTCCTGCAATAAGAGCTGCACCGCCGCTTATCTGAAGCGCCTGACCTACGGGGATCATTGCTCCAAGGAGAATTATTATCGGCCATTCAACACTCTCATATGCCTCACGCAGTGAGATTATGGAAGTCAATATCATAAGGACAACAGCGGCACTGAATGATACCTGAACAGGCAGAAGGCCAAACGCCGAAATCGCAAGGGCAGAACCGAAGATCAAAACAGCAAGAAAAATAAGTCTTGGCCCCCCTATCCGGATACCGCGTTCGGCAAGAGGCAGGCAGCCTATTTTGGGAAGGGCCTGCTGAAGTGAATCTTTTTTTCCCTGAAGAAGAAGTATATCTCCTGTCTGAAACCGGACAGAATTCAGCCTGTCCTTAATCCGACCTCCTTCCCTTGCAACCGCAAGTAGATTAATGCCATAAATCCAGCGGAGATTTGCCGAATGTGCCGTCAGGTCAAGAATAGGGGAATCAGGTTTTACTATTGCTTCTATCACTCCAACGGTCTCTGATCCTATAGTCTCCTCGGATATATCCCTCTTTTCAGAAAGCTCAAGGCGTGTTGCGTCCAGAAGAGTCTGCAAATCATCTGAATTTGCCTTGATAACCAGGATGTCGCCTTCAAATATTGTTTCATAAACAGAAGGCGCAGCTATTTTTCTTCCTTTTCTGACAATTGCAACCACCATCACCTCTGCATCGGTTGCAGTGCCGATATCCATGATTATCTTTCCTGCAAACTTTGACTTTTCAGTAACCTTAACCTCAGTTAAATAGTCACTGACTGCAAAAAGCTCCTCTTTGGATACAGGACTCTGACGTGTAGGAATCATTCTCCAGCCAATGACCGATATAAAAATTATTCCGGCGACTGCAACCCAAACTCCGACATATGCAAAGTCAAAGATAAGAAAAGGTGCGCTGCCGCTCTGAGCACGGTATGTTGCAATAATGATATTTGGAGGTGTTCCAATCAGTGTTGTCATTCCACCGAGAAGGGAGCCAAATGCAATAGGCATAAGAAGATAAGAAGGAGATTTTCCGCTCTTTCTTGCAGTTCTTATTGCAACAGGCAGCATCAGGGCAAGAGCACCTATATTGTTCATAAATGCAGAAAGTATGGCAACTATTCCGGTGAGTGAAAAAACCTGCCTCACCTCGCTGTCCCCTGCCTTTGTAACCCACCTTGTAAATATTTCAATAATGCCTGAATTCTGAAGGCCTTTGCTTAGTATCAGGACCGCTGCAACAGTAACCACTGCAGGATGCCCAAAACCTAAAAAGGCGTCCACAGGATCGATTATGCCGGCAGTTGTAACTATTAAAAGTGCTATTAAAGCAACGATATCATAGCGGACCCTGCCTGTTGCAAAAAGCACAAGTGCAAGTATTAAGGTCCCAAAGACAATTGCCATATCAAACATCTGTAAGCAAAACCCCCCCTATGATACAGGATGACAATAAAAGAGATATATCTTACCAAAGAATATGATTTTTACTTTTACCTAAAAAAACGCTGTTAAAAAATCATACATTTGATGAATTTGAGAACTTCTGCATATCAAATAAAGCTTTTTTTAGCCGGGCTTTTTCATAGAGGCTGCTGTATTGCTAAAGGACTCTTAATTTTTGTGCAGTCCGCTTCCTCTGCCTTATTAAGCGTAAAGACAAGAGATGTTCCACATACGGCACCGTCTTTTATACGCTCATTTGCATACACCTTTCCTCCATAGCGGTTCACAAGCGATGATATAATGTAAAGCCCGAAACCTTCATACCCGGCTGGTTTTTTGTTTATAAATTCCCCGTCGGAGAGTTTTTTCATAATTTCGGCGGGCATTCCTGATGAGCTGTCCTCAACAGTGATTTTTACATAACTTCCCTCATCAGAAACCCGGACACCGATATCACTATCGGGATCTGCATATTTTATTGAGTTTCCGAAAATGTTCTCAAAAACCGAGCCTAAAAGGCTGTCTGCCATAACATGCAGTCCGCATCCTGCATAATTTATCTTTACCTGTGAATAGCACCGGGTCTCCTTCTCCATAATTTTGTCAAGAGAAACAGGCCCTGGTGAAAATTCCTGACTTTTTATTGATTTCAGGCAGTTTATGCAGTTTAAAGTCCTCTCAATTCTTTTAAAGCACCCTTCGGTCTTCTTCAGATATTCCTTTGAGCCTGCCTGCATCTCCTTCATTCCCTCAAGAATATCGCAGTAGCCATATCCTGTGCACAGGGCATTTTTGATATCGTGCGTAAGAATGTCCAGGCACAAATCAGAATTTTTCTGCTCTTTTTCGCTAAATTCCGCGATGTTTTCCTCTCCGGCATAATGAAGCTCCGCAAATATTCCTTTTACACGCGAATTGCCCCTTGCACGCGAGTTTCCGGTATGATAGAGGGTTGCAAAGAAAAAAACCGGCACAGAATCTTTTTTTCTGGTTTTAAGCACAAGAGGATAATCACAAATCTCCTCATCACTTAAAACCAGATCAAGTGCCTTTTTTACTTCCTCCGGGTCTTTAAAGAATGAATAAAACGGCATACCTATGAGTCTTTCACGACTGTATCCTGCCATCTCCTCCATTGAATTGTTGACATCGTCGATAATGCCGTTGCAGTCAATTGTCACAAGAGGATCGACATGAGCCTCTATAAGGCATTTACTGTATTCATTTGCCTCAATAAGTTCACTTTCGGCTCTTTTCTTCTCAACCGCAGTTGAAATCCTGTGTGTAAGCTCTGCAAACTGTGACTTTAAATCACCGCCTTTTTGTATATATGAATCGACACCGCAGTTTAATGCCTCAATCACGACATCCTCACGGCCTCTGCCTGTAAAAATTATAAACGGTATATTGTTTCCGCTGTTCCTGACGCATTTTAAAAATTCAATTCCGTTCATTTCCGGCATCTCATAGTCAGATACGACAGCATCAAATTCGCCTGATTTCAGCATCCCGAGTGCGGCTTTAGCCGAATTTTCTGCTGTCACATTAAATCTGCCGGTTTTTTCAAGGAATATCCTTGTTATATCAAGTATTCCTTCATCATCATCGACAATTAGTACATTCATCATTCTGCCCAGTTTTTTCTTATTCGGTAGAGAAATATGATGACCTAAAAATGTTAGGAAAAAACGGGAATACTCTTTTAAAGATTGATAATGCCAATTTTCCCGAAAAAAGTTAGATTTTTAAAAAAATCCTAAAAATGTTTGGCGTGTTAAACAAAGCCGGTTTTATTTCGGGTTGTCTTTATGAGAACCTAACAGACTATCTTTTTATTGTAACAGACAGTGAAGGACAACAGACTTCACCTGTCTGGAAGAAATTTTCAGTTAAAACTGCGGGATTAATCATCCCGGAGAAGATGGAGGATTTTATGAACACAAAATCCGCAGCAGACAAAAAAGAAAAATCAGACACAATGAGAAAATCAGCCGAAAACTTCGGCCGTTCGATAATAACACTCGAAAAATTTCTCGGGAGGCGCTACTGAATGCTTTTTAAGGCATCTGTAAGAGGCGTCAGCAGAATGGAAAATCTTCCTTATGAACTGCTCGCAATGCTTGGAATACTGGACGAAAACTCACAGGAGGCATTTTACAAAAAAGAAGCAGCAAAGTAAAAAGGCTTTTGCATTATCAAAAAGAGGATGCATTTGCCGTATAAAATGGCCAATCAGGTTATATTTGTCACCACTACAATAACAATACAAAACCGGTAAAAAGACAAATCATCCGGAAAAATATCTTATTAAAAGCTTAAAAAATGTCATTCATTATCTTTTTGGCAAAAACCCTCTACAATCCAGATTATTTCCGGAAAGATATCTCTAACACACGAAATCCGGCAGAATAAGGATTTAAAAAACAGCACACGCACCCTATATATTGATTTAAATATCAGTTTTACCGGTTTAATCAGGGCTTAATGCAATCAGGTATCAGCATTTTTTAATAAGCAACTGATATTTTTTTTTTCACAAATCCTCAGGGCTGTATTTTGGTTTTTTCAGCAAACCTAATAATATTAGGATGACAGATAATAGCTCCTAAGAATAAATTCTTAAAAAATAAAAATTCCGGCACCGGAGATTAGACACAAAAATGAACAGTCAGAACAGCGGTTTAAGCAGAAAAGCAGAAGATTATCTTGAGGCAATTCTTAACGTAAGCCTTGA
>JAFGWE010000040.1 GCA_016937345.1 Methanomicrobiaceae archaeon | reverse complement strand
AGGCATGTTATAAGTCCTGCTGCCGGAATAGCCGGTACTTTAAATACAGATCCGGGAACTCTGAAGGGACGCCTGTATTCAGGCATCTGAAACCTTAGTGCAATAACAGCTGTATTTATGACTGCAAATGTCACAAACAGGGTAAAGTTTGTGAAGTATGCAACATCCCTGATATCTCCAAGGCCAAGAAAGAGTATCGATAAAAGGCAGCAGACAGCAATTGTGACTATGGGTGTTTTTCTTTTTTGATGTATCCTGGCAAAACTTTCAGGCAACCTGCTTCTTTTTGCCATACCATACATGATTCTTGAACCGGAAAGCAGCATCAGCAGGACTGTGTTTGCCGTTGCAAAAAGTGCTATTACTGTAAAAAGGGGATATCCGCCCGAAATTGCGATGCCGGCTATCTTTGCAAACGGGTTTGGTGAGCCTGCAACCTCCTCCCAGCCGCCGATACTTACAATTGATATGGATACTGCCAGATAGAGAATTATTGTAATAATTATTGCAAGAATCAGACCTTTTGGGATGTTCTTTTCAGGCTCAACAGTCTCTTCGGATAATTTAACAATCTCCTCAAATCCCTGATAAGCAAAAAAAAGCAGTGCCGATGCCTGAAAAATACCTGCAAGTCCAAGCGGCATTGCAAGATAATCAACACTGCCTATATATGGAATTCCGATTATTATAATTCCGACAAGACCTCCTGCTTCAACCAGTGTACATATTATTGCAACTTTTGTGGACTGTTTTATTCCGGCAACAAGTATGAATGAGAGTAATATAAGAAGGATTATAGCAGCAGGCAGGATTGGAATGTTAAAAAAACCATTGAGATATCCTGCAAAGCCGAGGGCTACCGTTGATGCCCCTAAAACTCCGGATAATATTACAAGCATTCCAATGACAAATGCCAGAGAAGGTCCGAATGAATTTTTTGTATATTCATATTCTGCTCCTGCGAGTGGAAACATTGAAGAGAGTTCCATATATGATAAACCTGTAAATGCGGCAATAAGTGATGAAAATGCAAAGGAAAGCCACAGGGCATTTCCGGACATTGATGCCGCTTCTCCAATAAGTGCATAGATTCCTGCTCCGAGAATCACTCCAATTCCTGAAAGTGTAACCTCGGGAAGTGTAAGTGTCCTTAAAAGTCCTATGCTTTTTTCAGGTATCATATTCTCCTTAAATTTTATTTGGGTGGTTTATGCGATAAATGCGACTGTGAGACAGAAGAAAAGAGATTCAGTTTTTTTGGTTGATGCCTTCTTTTTTAATTATTTTATGATTGAGAATAATGGTGCAAAAATATTAATGTATGATGTGTGATTATCACTCACTCATCAGATGATTTCACTGCTTTTAATTGATGACGAACCTGACATTCTTGAAATAACCGGGATGTTTCTTGAAAAATCCGGAGATATAAGGGTAGATAAAGCTCTGTCAGGAAAAGAAGGGCTTGAAATGCTCAAAACCAGGAATTATGATGCGGTGGTCTCTGATTATGAGTTATCAGGAATGAGCGGTATTGCGGTCTTAAAAGCGGTGCGCAAATCAGGGAATAATATTCCTTTTATTATTTTTACGGGAAAAGGAAGGGAAAAAGTAGTTATTGAGGCCTTAAATGAAGGTGCTGATTATTACATCCAAAAGGGCGGGGATCCAAAATCCCAGTTTGCAGAGCTTTCAAACTCCATTAAAAAGGCGGTTCTGCTTAGAAGCTCTGAGATGTTGATTAAAGAATCCAACAGACGCCTTAAAGAAATAATCGAATTTTTGCCTGATGCCACATTTGCAATTGATAAAAAAGGAGTTGTAATTGAGTGGAATCAGGCAATGGAGAAGATGAGCGGAGTTAAAAGAGAGGATATGATTGGGAAGGGCAACTATGAATATTCATATCCTTTTGTTGGTGAAAGAAGGCCGATATTAATAAATCAGTTGATTGATCCCGGTTCAATTAAACCTGAGAGCAACTACCGCATCACCCTTGAGGGTGACAAGATTACATCAGAGTTTTTTGCTCCCAAACTTTACGGGGGAAAAGGAGGCTATCTCTGGCTCAGGGCATCTCCGCTTTACGGTCCGGCCGGAGAGATAGAGGGTGCAATTGAGTCTATCAGGGATATTTCGGCAATAAAACAGACTGAAAGTGATCTTTTTGAGAAGAACCGGATGATGGAGACACTGATGGATAATCTCCCCGGAGTTGCATACAGGTGTCTGAATGATTCTGACTGGACTATGCAGTTTATCAGTGCCGGATGCATGGAGCTGACAGGCTATTCTCCGGAGGACATTGTTAATAATGCAAAAGTCTCTTACGGGTCGATAATTCACCCTAATGACAGGATGATGGTCGGGGATACCATTCAGGAAAGCCTCTGCAATTTAAAGCCATTCCAGCTTCTATATCGTATTATAAGCAAATCCTGTGAGGAAAAATGGGTTTGGGAGCAGGGACGGGGAGTATTTGAAAACGGCAGGCTTCTGGCACTTGAGGGGCTGATACTGGATATATCCGAGGGGAAGCTTGCGCATGAAACAATGTCGGAGCTAAATAAAAAACTCTCTTTGTTAAACAGCATTACAAGGCATGATGTCTTAAATAATCTGGCAAAGGTTATGGCGTTTATTTCCCTCACTGAGGATGAAACCGACCCGGAGAAGTCCAGGGCATATCTTAAAAGTGCAGCAATGCGGCTTGACAAGATAAGGGATCAGATTATTTTCACAAGTGAGTATCAGGATCTTGGAATCGAGAGTTCGACATGGTATAATCTCTATGATATAATTGATGATCTCCGTTATGTTGCCGAGGATGTTGACATAAATGTTAGAAACCAGACTTCCGGATGGGAGATTTATGCGGATCCAATGATTCGGGGTGTCTTTTATAATCTGATAGAAAACACCATTCGTCATGGAGGGGATGTGAAAAAAATTGGAATCTTTGCATCTGAGGTTTCCGGCGGGCTTTTAATAGAATATTCCGATGACGGCAGGGGGATTTCTATAGAGAATAAAGAGATGATTTTTAATCCCCGCTATGGTGAAAATACAGGTCTTGGACTGTTTTTGATAAGGCAGATTCTTGGTATAACCGGTATTACTATTGAGGAGAATGGAGACGAAAACGGGGTTTTGTTTGCGATTTTTGTTCCTGAGGGCAAATACCGGCCGGCAGAGTAATTATTTGAAATCTGTATAGGTTTTCACCTGCATTTAATTTAGAGAAAGTATGTATCCCGAAATATCTTTCCTTCCAATTTTCATAAATTATAAAAATAATTGGAAATAAAGGCTAATTATGAAATCAGACAATTTGGAGGGGCATATATTTTTTTGACTATCAGTACTGGTCTTTTATTTGCAGCCGCTGCAGTATCCGTATGCTGCAGCACTGCAGTTTCAACTCCGAAGAATAAGAATCCGGACGGATTGTATGAGTTAAGGGGGGAGAAACTGGGCGTTCCTGTGACGCTTCCGCCTTTTGATCCTGACAGGGATGTACCTGATGCTCCTGAATATAACAGTCCTGACTGCTGGGTTCGCCTTCCTGAATATTTCAGCTGCGAAAAACAGCCTGTTGATGTATTCTTTGTTTATCCTACCATTCTTTCGGATGATAAAACATATCTTATGGATATAAAGGACCCTGAGTTAAGGAAAAAGGCTGAGTGGACGATTGTTGAGCAGGCAAGCATCTTTGATGGTCAGGCAAATATCTATGCACCTTATTACAGGCAGAACAATGTGAAGATAAATCCCCTGATGCTCACAGACGCCAGACCAATATTTGATTTGGGCCAGAATGATCTTATAAGGGCGTTTGACTATTTCCTGAAAAACATAAACAAGGGAGAGCGGCCGATAATCCTTGCGGCACACAGTCAGGGGTCTGTGAGGGTGGTTGAACTTTCAAAGGCAGGAGAACTTCTAACAGGGGATCTTGAATCATTAAAACGTCTGGTCTGTGCATATACGATAGGATACTCCATAACACCGTCTGATCTTAAAATAAATCCCCTTATGAGGATTAGTGTAAATGAAACCGATACCGGCTGTTTTGTAGCATATAATACAATATCGGATGAGAAGGATAAGGAGAAGGAAGGCCCGACAATTATTCCGGGAACTTTTGTTGTAAATCCTCTCAACTGGAAGACGGACACTACGTTTGCACCGGCCTCTATGAATATCGGGGCTGTGTTTTTTAAGCATGAACACCAGGAAAAACCTGACAGGTATCCGAATTTTGCGGCGGCTCAGGTTGTCGGGAACGCTCTTGTGATTACTGATATATCAAACCCGGAAGAGCTTCCTGCAACAAGCGTTACATTTCCAAAAGGGGTTTATCACATGTATGACTATGCGATATTTTATGAAAATCTGAGGAAGAATGTCGGAGAGAGGATTAAGGCATATATGGGAAAAAGGGGTTTTTAGATCTGAAAGAATCTTTCTTCATTTCAAACCTTATTTTCCTTTCTGATTTTTTAATACATCCTGTATTAAAGGATTCTTTGTTCCGCCTAACATTTTGGCTATTGAATGAACGTATGGTTCCTGTCTTGTAAGGCTTGGTGAAACAGAAGGATCTTTTCTCTGCTCCTTTCGGCCCATTCTGGCATGTCCGGTTGCGATATAGTGCAGAAAATCCTCTTTTGTAAGATTCCATTTTACATTTATTTTAAGATGAACGATATTCGGGTTCTTCGGGTTTGGATACATGACAGCACGTGTGTCAGGCAAAATTACGGGGCCGCCGTTGTTTGAATTTGAAAGATCTAAAACCGCCTGCCATATTCTGTTGCAGGCAGGTTCCGCTTCCGGACAGTTTCTGCAATACCTGTTTGTAGGAGGGTAACAGTCGCCTTTATAGTGCCTGCAAAAGTTTTGATCCATGGATTTATCTATTGCTATAATTAAATAAAAACCTGTAGAAAATATTTATTCTGAAAAGTCTTTGAAATACAAAATAGTTCTTAAAAAAGCCTCAGGAGGGAATTGAACCCCCGACCTGCTGATTACAAATCAGCCGCTATGCCGCTAAGCCACTGAGGCGCTCTACTAATGTTGGATGTTCTGTATAAAAAATGTGATGTTTTGATTTTTGTCTGAGAGATAAAAACCCATTATTTAAACCTTCAAAATAACAAAACAATACTTAGGATTAATTATGGCGCACCTTACCGTAGACATAGGAGGAAGCCCCGGAGCCGACTGCCGGGGTTTTTGCAGATATTGTTACTTCAAGCGCCTCAAAAAAGAGGAAGAACCCGAACCATTCGGGTGTAAATACTGTCTTCCCTTTACAAAGGGCTGTGACTACTGCACAAACGGTGTACGGGAGAAATACGAGGGATTCAAGCCCCTCCGCAGTGTTGCAGACGATATCCTTGCAAACCTCCAGATGATGGGGGGCGAGCTTGAAAAGATTACAATAAGCGGCGGCGGAGACCCCTCATGCTATCCGGAATTCCGGGACTTAATGGAAATTTTAGGCAGCATGGAGGTTCCCATACATATCGGGTACACAAGCGGCAAAGGTTTTGATGATCCCGAAATTGCGGATTTGATGGTCAAAAACGGCCTTACCGAGATATCATTTACAGTATTTTCATCCGATCCGAGACTTCGTGCGGATTACATGGGCGACCCAACACCTGAAGCCTCCCTTGAGGTCTTTAAAAGACTCTGCACAAAAATAGATGTATATGCCGCAGCAGTCATAATTCCGGGTGTAAACGACGGCGAAGTCCTTGAGGATATGTGCAGATGGCTTGAAGACTGCAAGGTTAAAGGCCTTATTTTAATGAGGTTTGCAAACCGCACCGACCAGGGGCTTATACTTGGAAATGCCCCGATAATAGAAGGTCAGAGAGTCCAGACTGTCAGGGAATTTGCCGAGATGATAGTCTCCTTAAACTCACGCTACAGCTTTAAGATAAACGGAACACCTCTTGGAGACCCTGACATCGGATCGCCGTTTGCTATAATGGACGAACCTGATCTTCTGGAAAAACTTCCGCGAGTACAAAAGGATGCAACGATTATCACCGGAAGCATTGCGGCACGTCCGATTCAGAAGATTCTTGATGCCTGCGGAAACAAATCCTGGGTTTACGGGACGAAAAAAGAGATTGCGTGCCTTATTACAATAGATGACTTAAAATATATTGATCTATCCAGACTTTCTGAAACTGTAATAATACCCGGAAGATGCTTTGTTCATGAAAAAGAGGCGACAGAAGTCCTGTCTGCAGACGGTGTGCAAAGAACAGTAATAAGAGGACCGGATATGCTGACAGCCGATGGCGAGACAAGCATGGGAATGGATAAAAACGGCGTCCTGCAGATGGAGATGGATGGATTTTCCGACCTGATACGGCTTATCAACATGTACGGAAAAGAAATAAAAACAGAAGAATAATTTTAACAGACCATTTTGGGAATATTTTTTAAAGTATTTTTGTTTCTGTTGTCGGTGCAGGAACTTTAACAACAAGCACCCTGAACAGATCCGGCCCGTCATTTATCCATCTGTGCGGGATATTTGCAGGGCTTTCTATTATCATATCCTCTGTTGCTGTCTGTCTCTCATCTCCAATCTCGACAACAGCTGTTCCCTCAAGAACATAGAAAAATACATCAACCGGTGTCTTATGCTTTTTTAATGACTCACCCGGTTTAAGGGTAATCACAACCGCTGTTGCATGCTCTGTCTCATATATCTTTTTTGCATCAACATTATGGGGATTTTTCTGCACTGCAAAATCAGAAACATGTTTCATTGCTATCATAAATTTTGCCTCCTTTTTTTGATTTATTGTTCATATGAGTAAATTGCGTATATAGTTATGCCGGAGACAAATGAATTCTTAGTAAAGGAGAAATAGAAATTTTGGTCTGATGCAATACAGGTAAATTATACTTTAAAGAGCGGCAAAAAGTATTCTGATGAAAAGTCCCTTTCATGTAATGCTCATCCCCACCCTCGGATGCCCCGCAAACTGCAGATACTGCTGGAGTTCGGAGGAGGATTCTCCTGTTATGGCAATTGATACCATAAAAAAAACGGTAGAATGGTTAGAACAACTGCACGATTATCAGGTTACAGTGACCTTCCACGGCGGAGAGCCCCTTCTTGCAGGTCCCGAATTTTATAAAGAGGCCCTGCCTCTTCTCTCAGATGGACTTCGCCACCTTGAACCGACATTTGCCATACAGACAAATCTCTGGAGGATGACTCCTGAATTAGCAAAGATATTTGCGGAGTACAACATCCCGGTTGGCTCAAGCATTGACGGGCCAAAAGAGATCAACGATTCCCAGAGAGGTGAGGGATACTATGACAGGACATTTGAGGGATATAAAATCGCAACCGAAAACGGACTTGATGTAAGATTCATATGCACATTCACTGCAGATTCGTATGAAAAAAGGGAAGAGATTTTTAAATTTTTCATGGACAACGGCTTAACCTTAAAGCTTCATCCGGCACTTCCCTCCCTTAGGGATAATGAACCTGAAAAATATGCTCTTGCACCTGAAAAATACGGAGAACTTTTAGTATATCTTCTGGACATGGCTCTTCTTCACATGAATAAGGCCGTGATCATGAACATAAACGATCTCTGCCGGTGTGTCTTTACAAGAAGGGGAAATGTATGCACATTCGCGGACTGTATGGGAACAACATTTGCAATAGGGCCTGACGGCGGCATATACCCGTGCTACCGTTTTGTCGGAATGCCGGAATACGTGATGGGGAATGTGCATGACAATCCGTCGCAGGAAGAGATTGAAAGCACAAAGGCATGGCGGCTTATGCAGGAGTTTAAAAATTACGTAGATGAAAACTGCAAAAGCTGCCGGCACATCACTTACTGCCGTGGAGGATGCCCGTATAATGCAATTGCACCAACCGGCGGTGAGGTAAAAGGTGTTGATCCGCACTGCCCTGCATACAAAAGAATTTTTGACGAAATATCAGACAGGCTTGATACCGAGATGTTTGAGGAGCCTCCGGCAGGAATGGGTGGCTATGGCAGGAGCAGAAGAAGGGCAAAACCGGGCATAACAGCTCTTATGCATAAGATAGTAATGGAAAAATAAGAAACAGATCAAAAAAATATTTTTAAAGAACCTTTTTAAGTTCGTTCTTCAGAGCCTCGCTTATCACTTTACCGTCAACGCGGCCCCGCATCTCTTTCATGACAACGCCCATCAAAGGCCCGAGTGCCCGCATGCCCTGCTCTTTTACAAAGTCAATTCTTTCATTTATTACGGCTGAGACAACTTCCGAAAGCTCCTCTTCAGATACAGACGGTGCAATCTTCTCAATAGCGGATGCAACACTGTCTCCTTTTGAAACCGCTCTTAATAAATCTGGAACTGCCTCCTTTGCAGCTTTTTCTGCCTCAACGGCAAGCATTATTTCTAGGATATCAGCATCGGACAAAGAAACTGTGTCAACGCCGTCACGCTTAAGCTCCCTTAGAGTTGAGTAAAGCGTTCTTGCGGCAAGGTTTGGTTTAACACCCTTTGAAACCGCAATCTCAAACAGCGGTCTTCTCACAGAATAGGCAATATTTTTTGCAAGCGCCGGATCAAGGCCCATCTCCTCTGCAAAACGCTTCTCTTTTTCTGTTATAAGCTCCGGTATCCTGAGTTCTTCCCAGTATTCATCAGTGATATCAACCGGCAGGACATCAGTCTCAGGGTACATCCTTGCAGCGCCGGGAAGAGGTCTCATATAAGAGGTTGAACCCTCTTCAAGCATTTTTCTGGTCTCTTCAGGTACACCTGAAAATGCCATCTCGGCACGCATTAAAATCTGTCCTATTGCGCATTGTGCACGTTTTTTGGTATCTGCAACAAGAATAACGCAGTCCCCCGGATTTGCGTTTGTAAACCCGCGAAGCTTTATGACCTCCTCTTCCGAAACGCCATATGCAGGGAGTTCATCTGTGTGGAAAAGACCGCCTACTCCGCATTTCTTTGCATAATCAGACATCTCGCTTCCCAGTCTTCTTCCCGGCTGAATCTCCTTGCCGACAAGCCCGTTAAATCCCAAAAGGCGTACTGCAAGAATTGATTTAGCTTTTTTAAGAATTGCAGAGCCTGTATCCTTAAAGAGCTCTGTTACGTCAAAGATTTCATCTGAGACTGATGCTTCCCTTTTAATCAGCTCATCGCGGATGAAAAGAAGATTCTGCTGCCTTAAAATTTCTCTTCTTACAACCTCGTCAATCAGATTTAAGTCCTGAACACCTTTTATCTCAACTCTTGCACCGCCCCGGATTGAGATGTTTACATCCTGTCTGATTGTTCCGATACCGCGTTTCACACGCCCTGTTGAGCGAAGAAGCATTCCGATATATGCGGCAACTTCCTTTACCTGTTCGGGTGTTTTCATATCCGGCGCTGTTGTGATCTCGGCAAGCGGAATTCCAAGACGATCAAGAGAGAAGAGATCCCCCTCAACACGCTGTGCCGCCTCTTCTTCAAGGCATATGGACTCAATTCCCGCACCTCCCGGAATACACGGTATTCTGCCGTTTAATGCAACAAGTGATGTTCTCTGAAAACCGCTTGTGTTTGAACCGTCAATCACAAGCTTTCTCATTACATGGACCTGTCCGACAGGGCTCATATCCATCATCTTTGCCATCGTTAAGGCAAGTTCGACAGCCTCCGGATTCATCGGTGCCGGAGGCTCCTCGTCATTCTCGACAAGGCAGGTGGTATCGTATTCGTAGTATGTATAAATCCTGTCCTGCTTTTTCATCTCCTCTTTTGCAGCCCTGTCAATCTCACCCATCTCACTCTCGGTTGCACGAAGATATCTTTTAAACTCGCCGTTTTTCTCTGATACATCGCGGAGTTTTGTCGGGCACCGGCAGAAGAGCTTCTCTTTTGTGTCAAGCTGCTGGTGTATTTCAATTCCGGCCATAAGGCCAATATCTTCATAATCCATGAGGTGTGCACCTCCCTGTCTCCCCGCGGAGGTCTGTTTTCATAAGCGCTTTTACCTTCTCTGTGTCTTTTTCCTGTCCCAAAACCCACATGAGCTTTACAAACGCAACCTCGGGGAGCATATCCTCCCCTTCAATTATTCCGGCATCCAGAAGATCGCGGCCCGTATCATATACCCTGTCGCATACACGGCCGTTGAGACACTGGGATGTCATAACAACAACAGTTCCTGCCTTTGTTAAGTCTCTGACAGCTCCAATGCATGCGGATGATGTGTGACCAAGGCCTGTTCCTGCAATAACAAGACCTTTGTATCCCGAAAATGCCGAGATGACTTCAGGTTTCATTCCAGGGTAGAAGTATAAAAGTCCGACATTCTCCTCAAGGTTGTCAAAAAGCGCTGCTTTATTCTCTCCTCTTCTGACGACACTATCTTCGAGCTTCACATCAAGGGACGGGTAATCCACAATTCCGAGCGGTTTTATATTCATACTCTTAAAGGCATCTCGCCTTGATGTGTGCATCTTTCGTACTCTTGTTCCGCGGTGAACTGCGCAGTAATCATCGTTTGTGGTTGCATGCATGACAACCGCAACCTCTCCAAGGTCTGATAGTGCTGCCGCAGCACTGCACATTCCGTTCATGACATTGTCACTTGACGGTCTGTCAGCAGAACGCTGTGACCCTGCAAAGATAATCGGAACAGGTGTCTGAACCATAAAACTGACAGCAGCAGCAGAGTATGCCATTGTATCCGTTCCGTGGGTTACAATAATTCCTTCTGTTCCTGAATTTATCTCATCAAAGATTGTCCTTGCAAGGGTCTTCCATATTGCAGGCGTCATATTCTCCGAGAGAATTGTTGCAGGCACATGTGCGTTAAAATGCGCAATGTCCTTTAGGCCCGGAATTGCACGGAGAATATCATCCGCTTCAAACTGACTTGTAACAGCACCTGTTCTGTAGTCAATCTTTGATGCAATCGTTCCTCCTGTGGATATTATTGAAAGTTTGGGAAGTTTTTCGTTCTGCTCAATCTTCTTTGGTGAAGGTGCTGCAGGCTTTTCTTTTGGTATAACCTCCAGCGTGCTGTGTAAAACCCCGATGTTGTATCCGCTGTCAAGTTTTATGACTGCTTTTCCGTTTCTTTCTGTTATGTATGTTCCTTTTAGCTGTGTCCCTGCATATTTACAAAGAACTCTCTCTCCTGTCTCCATTGTTAACCAATCAGCTCCTCTGCTTTTTTTATCATTGTCTTCTGCGAAATCTCTGTCTTTTCTTTAAGGGAGATTGTCCATTCCATATCCTCTTTTAAGGCATATTCGCGCTTTTCAAGACTCTTTATTACTGCCTTTGGTGCAGGTCCTCCCGTTGCAGTCCTCTCGTTTACGGAAAACTCAACATCAAGGGCTTTTCTGACGTGATTCTCATCCATGCCCCTTTCCTTTAAGGAGATCTCTGCCATATCAATGCCTGCCTTCTCAAGAGTCTCAATATCAAGTCTTCCCAGCCTTACAGCACGGCCGACGATTCCATGCGCAGTTCTGAAGGGAAGGCCATAATCTCTTACCATGACATCTGCAAGTTCCGTTGCTGTTGAAAATCCTTTTCCAGCTTCCTCTGCCATTCTCTCTTTGTTAAAAACAGCTGTCCTAAGCATTCCGGACATTATCTTAACTGAAGACTTTGTATCCGAAACAGCCCTCCACAGATGAGGCCATAAATCCTGCATGTCGCGGTTATAGCTCATGGGAAGACCTTTTATGAGAGTAACAGATGCCATGAGTGCGCCTGCAACAGAGCCTGCCTTTCCGCGCATAATCTCTGCACAATCGGGGTTTTTCTTCTGGGGCATAATTGAGCTTGTTGAACAGTATGAATCATTAAGATTCACAAATCCTGCAAAAGAGGAGCTCCAGATTATTAGCTCCTCACACATTCTGCTAAGTGTAGTCATCAGAATACTGCAGCCTGAAATTGTCTCAAGACAGAAATCACGGCCTGATACACAGTCCATAGAGTTTTCAAGAACTCCTGAAAATCCCAAAAGTTCTGCCGTATATTCCCTGTCTATAGGGTAGCCGGTGGATGCAAAGGCCGCAGCACCCAGGGGGCACATATCAACTCTCATGTATGCATCGCCGAGCCTTTCAAAATCCCTGCCAAATGCCTGTTCATAGTTCATGAAATAATGAGCAAGTGTTGTAGGCTGGGCGTACTGGAGGTGGGTGAATCCAGGCATAAAAGTATTGAGGTTTTCGCCTGCAAGCCTTAGAAGCTCTCGTCTTAACTCCGCTGTTTCTTCGAGAATCTCCCGAATATCCTGCTTTAGTCTGATTCGGACACAAGTTGCGACCTCATCGTTTCGCGAACGTCCCATATGAAGCCTGCCGCCCTTATCCGGCCCTGTCCTTTCAATAATATATGCCTCTATTCCGGCATGGATATCCTCATATTTCGGATCATAAACAGACTCTGCAAGTCCTTTTTTATGGAGATCCAACAGCACCTCCATAATTGACTTTGCAGAATCAGGTTCTATGATCTTCTGTTTTTTCAGCATCAGAAGATGCCCGATATCAACGAGAATATCTGATTCTCCAATAAAACGGTCTGCCTCTGCGGATGACAGATATCCCCAGACTTCTGAAGGGCGCTCATCTCCCAGACGCCCTCCCCTTAACGGATCCTTACTCATGAACAGAACACTCCTGCCAGTAATATATGTACAGAAGCATATTTAAGGCGACTATTTATCTGACTTTCCAATTCCCGGTAATTTTTGCAAAATATCCTATCTTTTAATAAATCTATAAAACGGGTGTTATTTGGTAATAATTGGCTTTAAATCCGATAATTGTGGAATTGATTAAAAACAAAAAATTTAAAAAAAATGTCTGATAAAGCCATTAATAATGCCGGGAAAGGACAATCTAAGGCGTTTTTTACTGCTGACAGTATTGGTGATATTTATAATTCCAGCTCATGTCTGCTCTTATGAATACTCCTGGAACTTCACTCTTGTGGATTCAGACGGTGATTCCGGAAAATACTGTTCTCTGTCATACAATCCTCTGACAGGCTATCCTGGCATAAGTTATATGGAATCCGGCTCATCAAGCCTCAGATTTGCATGGTATAACGGGAGTATCTGGAACAAAAATGCTCTCATATCAGATAATTCTCTGTATAGTTCACTCGCTTTTAACTCATCAGGGAATCCCTGTATTGTATTCTTCTCAGAATTGCCTTTTAAAGAGGTAAGATTCATTAAAGCGCTGAACACTGAATGGGGAAATTCTGAATCCTGGAATGAAAGTCTTGTGGGTTCTCTTGGAATTAAGACTTCATTTCCATCTCTTGTCTTTAACAATTCAGATATTCCCCTGATCTCTTATACCGGTCCGGGAGAAGAGCTGTTTTTTGCATATGCTAATGATGAATCATGGCATGGTGAAGAGGTCTGGGGAAGCGACTGCAAAGTTTACACCTCGGCTGCAGTAAATCCTGTCTCGGGACTGCCTGCAATAGCATATCTGAGGGGAGCTCCGGATGGAAGACTGAGGTTTACTGAGTTTGACGGCACATCCTGGAAATTCCCTGTTACTCCACATAACTCCGATGGGTATGGTCTGAGCTGCTCTCTTGCATTTAATTCATCCGGATATCCGGGAATCAGCTATATCCAGAAGACTACAGGAATTCTTTGGTACGCATGGTATGATGGAATATCCTGGAAAAAGACCTGTGTTGATGGGACAGTAGGAAAATACAGCGCTGTTCCTTACACAAAACTTGCATACAACAAGTCGGGCTGCCCCGGAATAAGTTACTATGACGGCAGAAACGGCCTTCCCGGCGATCTGAAGTTTGCCTTCTGTGACCTGAACAATCCTTCTGCATGGCAGAAAGAGATTGTTTATTCTGAATCAGATTCAGGTCTTTACAACGCGCTGTCATTTGATCCGGCAACCGATCTTCCTGTGGTTGCATTTTACAGGGAGGATGCGGGAGACCTTTATTTTGGAATAAAAGGTGCAAAACCGGAGGCGGATTTTAGTTCATCCGTATCTTACAATGATGAGAATATGACTGTATTATTTTCTGATTCAACATCTTCGCAGTCTCCTGTAACAGGCTGGCACTGGAACTTTGGCGACGGCTATGAGTCATACACAGGGACTCCTCCTATTCATGAATATCCAACATCAGGTACTTATCCGGTAACCCTGAATGTATCAAACATATTCGGTACATCTGAAATAACAAAAAATATAGATGTAAATACATACTCTGATTTTGCTGCGGTAAATGTTTCAGGATTTGCCCCATTATGTGTAAATTTTACAGATAAGAGCCGTGGTGAGCCATTATTCTGGAACTGGTCATTTGGAGACGGTGAATTTTTAAATACAACAATTATCTCACAAAAAAATGCTTCTCACATCTATGAAAGTGCCGGAAACTATACAGTCTCTCTTTTAACAGGAAGAAATGGTCTTATAAACACAACAACACGTGGAAATATGGTAACGGTTTATTCAAATCCTTCAGAACAATATCCGGCCGCTCAAAATACAGGGGGGAGTCTCAGTCATTCTGGCAATTCCGGCAACACAAAAACCTCCACGGGCTCTGCATATAATATAAAAGCCGGGGAGACTGTCACGTTTGAAATGGATAAAGGGGCTGTAAAGATGTTGTCTGCAATTTTTTCGGATGATACTCCCAAAGCTATGTTTACAGTAGAACGAATGTCTGAGAGGGGAGATCTTTTCAGGCCGCCAAATCTGCCTGTCTATGAATACGGGGAGATCAGGGTTTACTGGGCTACTCAATCATCTGTTATGGCATCTGCTGTTAGTTTTGATGTAAGCCGCAGATGGCTTGAAGAAAATTCTCTTTCCAAAGACGGTGTGGGTTTTCTTCTCTACAACACTGATACTGAAAGCTGGATTCACACATCTGTTATTTATGACGGAGAAAATTCCGGTTTTCATTCATACTCTGCAGAAATTCCTTTTTATTCGTATTTTGCAATAACATCAGAGGGGGGGGCGGAGCAGATAGACAAAGACTCCATAAAGCCGGATTTAAAAACACAAATTCCTTCTGAATCGTATTTAACCCAAACTGTCCCTAAATCCCCCGAAAACAGTGAAGAGGGATCTGGTTTTGAAAAAATTTTTGAACCTGATTATATTATAGCCTCTTTTGCAGCATTTTTGTCACTGGCAGTTGTCAGAATCAGATGCCGGAAATGAGAAATACTGGTCTGCCTGTGATATTATCTGAATATATTTTGGATGCTTGTTGTTTTATTTGGCTTTTAAGGAATTATTCTCTCAGAAAATTATTCTAATGGGTAAACAACTGTGTAAAAAAGGATATTGTCTTATAGAATCCATGTTCAAGAACTACTGTTTTATCATAAACGGGGATTTAAAATGAAAAAAATTACCGGTCTTTTAATGGTTTTTTTAATCGCAGCGGGATTTATGCTGGTTGCGGGTTGTACAGAAACGCCTGACGGAACAAAAGCTGCGGAGACTAAAGAGCTTAACTTTGGTTACCAGCCAAGTACTCATCAGCTTGCATATATGACTGCGATGAAGAAGGGATGGTGGGCAGAAAACCTTGCATCATATGGATTTACAGTTGATCCTGCAAAGAATGAGTATCAGTTCCCTACAGGAGCACCTGAGATGCAGGCAATGCTTGGAGGGGACATTGATGTTGCATATGTAGGCGCAGCACCTGTTCTTTCGGCAATAGCAACCGGACTTGACGCTAAAATTATCGCTGCCGTTCAGACACAGGGATCGGCACTTGTCGTAAGACCTGACTTTGAATACACTGGTCCTGAGTCACTTGTCGGACACACAATCGCAACATTCCCGCCGGGAACAATTCAGGACACAATCTTAAGGGAATGGCTTATTGCAAACGGAATTGATACAGAAAATGATGTTGATATAAGGCCTATGGGGCCAGGTGATGCAATAACAGCAATTACCGCCGGACAGGTTGACGCAGTCCTTCTCCCTGCACCATCTCCGACTGTTATTGAACAGGAAGGAAATGGAAAGATTGTTCTCTGGTCAGGCGCCATGAGTCCTGATCACCCGTGCTGTGTCCTTGTTGTAAGCGGAAAACTCATAAGGGAAAACCCTGATGCAGTAACAGAGATTGTGAAGACACATCTTCAGGCCACAGATTATAACAAACAGAATCAGGATGAGGCTGCACAGATTTACTCTGACTACACAAAGAATACAAAAGAAGTTGCAGAAGCCTCCTTTAAAAACTGGGACGGTGCATGGGTCTCAGATCCCAATCTGATTGTTGACGGTGTAATGTCTTATGTGAAGACACAAAATGAACTTGGATACATCGAAAAACCTCTTACCACTGATGAGATATTTGACCTTACATTCTATGAAAAGGCAGTTTCAACTGCCTGAAACTTTTTTTTTTGAATAAGTCTTTTCTCTCCGGAAGCATCAGAGCATCATTTAATGAATGTTTTTTACATTATATTGATCAAATCATAAATGCAACAATAAACATTCAGAAAGCTTTTGCTGTTTTCCGGCGGTTTATATTTAGACAGTAAGTTTATTTTTATAAGGACAGAAAATATGGCATCTAATAAGAAGGATAATCTAAAAAGAGTTCTGCTTCCTGCTGCATCAATATTAATCTTCATAATAATCTGGCAGATTGTTGCTGAATTTTATGTTAATAATCCGTTTCTCCTGCCGAGTTTTACAGATGTAATATCGGCATTTCTGTCGATGGCATTCGGTCCGAAAGGCTCTCTTCCAAAGGATCTGTGGTACAGTCTTTTGCATTTTGCAATAGGTATGGTTGCGGCGATAATTGTTGGAATTCCTGTTGGTGTTGCAATGGGCTGGTTTAAGGATGTTGATATTGCTTTAAATCCCTTAATTGAGCTTATAAGGCCCATTCCTCCTCTTGCATGGATTCCTTTTGCAATCATATGGTTCGGACTCACAAATGCAGCCGCCGGTTTTATTATCTTTATTGGTGCGGTTTTTCCTATCCTTATCAATACGTATACCGGATTTCGTGAGGTTCCAAAGGTTTTCATCGAAGCAGGAAAAGTTCTGGGATGCACAAATAACTTCTCTCTTATACGCAGGGTTGCATTTCCGTCAGCCATTCCCTCGATAATGTCCGGCATCAGAATCTCAATGGGTGTGGGGTGGATGTGTCTTGTCGGTGCTGAAATATTTGGTGCAGGAAGCGGTAAATACGGACTTGGAAAGAATCTCTGGACATATTATAATCTGCATCAGATGCCAAGCGTTGTTGTTTATATGCTGATTTTGGGATTTATTGGCATATTTATTGATCTTATATTCCGGCATTACGTAAACAAACAGATGCTGAAATGGCGCGAGGAGGATCTATAAATGTCACTTTTGTCAATAGAAAACTTAAGGAAGGTCTTTTCCGAAGGTGAAACGGATGAGGTTGTGGCGCTTGAAGGCATAAACCTCGAAATAGAAGATGAGGAGTTTATATGCCTTGTAGGCCCTTCGGGATGTGGGAAGACAACACTGCTCAGAATAGTTGCAGGCCTTGATACCCCCTCGTCAGGTGTAGCTCTTTTGGCAGGAAATGAGATCCTGGGGCCTGACCCTGAGCGCGGGATGGTATTTCAGGAATATTCACTCTTCCCCTGGTTAAGTGTCATCGACAATATTGAATTCGGGCTTGAGATGAAGGGTGTTTCCAAGAAAGCAAGGAGTGAAACTTCAGAAAAATATCTGGAACTTGTCGGTTTAAAGCAGTTTGCCGGTTCATTTCCTCATGAACTATCCGGAGGAATGCGCCAGCGCGTTGCAATCGCACGTGCACTTGCAAACGATCCAAAGGTTCTCTTAATGGACGAACCCTTTGGTGCGCTTGACGCACAGACAAGGAATATGATGCAGAAAGAACTTCTTGAGATCTGGCGTCGTGCAAAAAAAACCGTAATCTTTGTAACCCACAGTGTGGATGAAGCGGTATTTCTGGCTGACAGAATCATCATAATGTCCCCGCGGCCAGGGAAAATAAAAGAGATTGTTGCGGTTGACATTCCGAGATGCAGGGAGAGAACAGCGCCGGAGTTTGCAAATCTGCGTAAATACGTCCTCTCTCTCATGGGTGAAGGGACAATTTAGATATTTCCTGTTATCTGTAATTAGATAGTTAGGTTTATTAGGATTTATCCCCATTTTTTATAGCACAATTAGATAGCTAGGAGTTTATACAAATGGTTCGAAAACCCGCAAAAATGTACAGAGCAATCTCAAAGAGGGCATACACCAGACGTGAATATATGGGCGGTGTACCCGGCTCAAAGATTGTCCAGTTTGATATGGGAAATCCAAAGCAGCAGTTCCCGGTTGAAATCTCGATTCTTGCAGAAGAGGCATGCCAGATCCAGAACAAGGCTCTTGAGGCAGCACGTATGACAGTCAACCGTAAGCTCCTAAAGGAGATAGGAAGGATGAACTATCATTTCAAGCTTCGTACATTCCCGCACCAGGTGCTTCGTGAGAACAAGCAGGCAACAGGCGCAGGTGCTGACCGTGTGTCAGAGGGAATGAGGATGGCTTTTGGAAAGGCAGTAGGAACAGCCGCACGTGTACAGGAACGCCAGAAGGTCATGACTGTATACACGACTGAGAACTATGTCGAAAAGGCAAAAATCGCCTTGAATTCAGCAGGATATAAGCTTCCGACTCCTACACGTATTGTGGTTAAGGCAAATACAATTAATGCCTGAATATTCCCCCATATTTTAATCTGAATATCTTTTTTGATTGTTCAAATTTCTTAAGCGGGTTTATTCAGCCTGATTTTATTTAAAAATGGGATCTCCATTTTTTTTATCCGACAGCAGATTAGTTATTCTGAATAATGTTCTTCTAATGATTTATGGAAGAAATCTGTTTTTTTGATTTGGCAGATCCTGTCGTGAAAATTAACGGGTGCAATTAATTTTAAAAACGGTTTATGCTTTCATAAAGCGCATGTTTAAGAAATATAATACAGATATTTTATAAATTAATAATAAAATGCGGAGAAAAAATGCTTAAGGAAAATGTTTCCATTGCAACGGAAAAAGCGATAATGGAGGCTGAGATTCATCTACCTGATGATTTCATGCGTGCCCTTAAAAATACAATATTAAAAGAGACCAATCCTGTTGCAAAGGCAGAATATGAAAATATTCTTGAGAATCTCAGACAGGCTGACAGACTAAGCGTTCCGATATGCCAGGACACAGGTCTGCACATTTTTTTTGTTACACTGCCGCCAAAAATACCTCTTACTTCTGATATTTATGAGGGTATATATGAAGGACTCCGAAGAGCAAATGAGAGCGTCCCTTTAAGGCCCAATGCAGTTGATCCGATAACCCGTAAGAATTCAGGGGATAACACAGGCGTAAATGTACCGGCAATACACATAAGGCCTGGTGAAAAATTCACAATTACTGCGATACCAAAAGGGGGCGGCAGCGAGAACATGTCGCGGCTTTGCATGCTTCTTCCGTCCGAAGTATCCAAAATCAAGAGTTTTATTGTAGAAACTATGCTTGTTGCGGGGGGAAGGCCGTGTCCGCCGGTAGTTTTGGGTGTAGGGATAGGGAGCACATTTGATGGTGTAACAGCGCTTGCAAAAGAGGCCCTTTTGGAACCTGTTGATATAATGGATGAATATGAACAGGATATATGCGATGCGGTAAACGAACTGGGAATCGGGCCTATGGGTCTTGGGGGTGATTTCACATGCATTGCGGTAAAGGTAAAACGCGGCCACTGCCACACGGCATCGCTCCCTGTAGCAGTAAATGTCCAGTGCTGGGTAAACCGCAGGGCAACAGTTGAAATTGATATGGAGGGATTATTCTGACGGAACTGATGACGCCCCTTGGTGATGAGGTTTTGGACCTTAACGCAGGTGACAGGGTGTATCTTTCAGGAATCATCTATACGGCAAGGGATGAAGCTCATCTTGAAATGATAAAAGAAGGTATCCCGTTTGACCCGAAAGGGGCAGCGATATATCACTGCGGGCCTGTGATAAAGGATTCAGCTGTGGTTGCAGCAGGGCCTACAACGTCTGCCAGATTAAATAATCTATGTGGATTTTTACTGGAAGATGGTGTCCGGGCCTTCATCGGAAAAGGCGGAATGGGAAAGAATGTATCAGAAGCACTTCGTGGAAAAGGTGTATATCTTGCATATACCGGCGGATGTGCAGCTCTTGCGGCATCAAAGATGAAGTTAAAAGGCGTTTTTTATGAAGAGCTTGGGATGGCAGAGGCTGTCTGGGCAATTGAGGCAGACAGACTTCCATTAACAGTCGGAATGGATTCAAAAGGAAATGATCTTTACAGGGATGTATCCAATAAAGCCGCAGAGAATTTTAAAAAATATAATTTTTGAAACTCTTTTGAAGCAGTTCACAAATTCTTTTTAACAGGGATTTTATCCGGGTAAGAAGATTACCCGTCCCTTTGTGATTGGAGATTAAACTGCCTGTTCATAGTCTTAAAAGAAGATATTTAGTAACATAGTGACGCAATAGTATTGTCATATAATTTTTTTAACGGGTCATGAGTCATGAAACTAATAATCGATGAGAGTCGCTGCAAAGGATGCAATCTATGTACGCTTGTCTGTCCTTACAATATATTTCAGGAGGGCAGCAAACTAAACGAAAAGGGAATAGTTGTTCCTTCTCTTGACAGACCCGGCAGATGTACAAACTGCAGACTTCAGAAATTATATCAGAGACGGTTGTGCGGCGTATGCCAGCTTATCTGTCCTGATCAGGCAATTCACTGGGTTGAAGAAGAACCGTACGAACCGCTTGGAGTGGTGATAGAGTTTTGAGCAGAATTGAATTTATGCAGGGCAATATTGCCTGTGCGGAAGGCGCACTGGCAGCAGGGTGCAACTTTTTCGGCGGATATCCTATCACCCCTTCAACTGAGGTTGCCGAACATATGGCAAAGAAAATGCCGAAAATGGGGCGGACTTTCATTCAGATGGAGGATGAGATCGCAAGTATATCCTCTGTTATTGGTGCATCCTGGACCGGTGCAAAGGCAATGACTGCTACAAGCGGGCCCGGATTCTCGCTTATGATGGAAAACATCGGCTATGCTGTAATGACAGAAACCCCGTGTGTCATTGTAAATATTCAGAGGGGTGGCCCTTCCACAGGCCAGCCCACAATGTCTGCTCAGGGCGATATGATGCAGTGCCGGTTTGGATCACATGGTGATTTCTCAATAATTGCACTAACTCCCTCAACAGTTCAGGAGATGTTTGAGTTAACAGTCAGGGCTTTTAATCTTGCTGAAAGGTTCAGATGCCCTGTTTTTTTAATGTCGGATGAAACAATCGGGCATATGCGTGAGAGAATTGTAATCCCTGAGATTGTTGAGACAAAAAACCGTAAGCCGCTTGAAAAAGGAAAACTTCCGTTTGAAGCTGATTCAGATCTAATCCCCGGATTTCCGGTATTCGGGGAGGGCCACAGGGTGCATGTGACAGGGCTTACCCACAATGCAAAAGGATATCCTGATACAACAAACCATAAAATCCATTCCGATCTTGTAAAAAGGCTTGTTGAAAAGGTAGAATCAAAAAGGCATGAAATTGCGGATTATGATATCCTAAACAACGATGCAGAGATAGTTTTCTTAACATACGGGCCTGCGACAAGGACTGTCCGCCAGATAATAAAAGACAGGCCTGACCTTCACATAGGCCATATCAATCTCAGGATTGTCTGGCCTTTTCCGGAAGAGGTTTTATCAGAATTCAAATCCGCCAAGGTTTTTATTATCCCTGAAATGAATCTCGGGCAGATATCAAGGGAAGCTGCACGACATACAAATGTGCCTGTTCTCTCCCTTCCAAAGCTTGGCGGAGAGATGCATAATCCCAAAGAGCTTCTTTTAGCAATGGAGGAATACCTGTGACGCCGTCTCTTGAGGAGTGGTACAGGCAGGAGAGGATGCCCCATATATTCTGCACAGGGTGTGGAAACGGGACAGTCATCAACTGTACGTTAAATGCCGTTGTTGAGATGGGATGGGAGATAGACAATACAATATTCATATCCGGAATCGGCTGTTCATCACGTGCTCCCGGATATGTTGCAACAGATTCCCTTCACACAACTCACGGGCGTGCACTTGCTTTTGCAACCGGTGTTAAGATGGCAAGGCCGGAGTTCAATGTGGTTGTATTTACTGGTGACGGAGATCTCTCTGCAATAGGCGGAAATCACTTCATACATGCATGCAGGCGCAACATCGACATGACAGTAATCTGTATGAACAACATGATCTATGGAATGACCGGAGGTCAGGGTAGTCCGTGCACTCCTGTTGGTGCGATATCAACAACAACACCATACGGCGCCGGAGAACCTGTTTTTGACCTTGCAGAACTTGCGGTTGCAGCGGGTGCAAATTACTCTGCACGCTGGACGACATACCACGTAAAAGAGCTTACAAAAGCAATTAAGGCCGGTATGGAAACACCCGGTCTTTCATTTATTGAGGCAATGACACAGTGTCCTACATCATTTGGAAGAAAAAACAGGCAGAGGCAGCCGTCTGATATGATTGAGCATATGAAGAATCATTCAATTCTTCTTTCAAAGAAAAAAAGGCTGGAAGAGGAAGGAAAGAGTGTGCCTGATGATACTTTTGCTGTGGGGGAATTCGCCCGGCGCAACCGCCCTGCAATGGGGGTATACAAAAAATGAGGCATGAAGTTCTCTTTTCAGGATTTGGGGGTCAGGGAATAATACTTTCAGCCGTAATTCTCGGCCGTGCCGCAGCAATATATGATAAAAAATATGCTGTTCAGACACAGGTTTACGGCCCGGAGGCAAGGGGCGGTGCATCAATGAGTGCAGTTGTGATCGACGATGAAGAGATCTTATACCCCGAGGTTTCAAATCCTGATATTTTTGTTATTATGTCCCAGCAGGGATATGAAAAATACGGGATGGATTCATCTGATGATGCTGTCATGATCCTTGATTCCGGTCTTGTATTCTCACGCCCCAAATGCAAAAATCTGCCCGTCCCTGCAACAGAAGAGGCAAAAAGACTGACTGGGCGTGTAATTGTTGCAAATATAATAATGCTTGGTGCAGTTGTGAGTTCAACTGGTGTTGTAAGCAGAGAGGCTATAGAGAAGGCTGTTCTGGACAGTGTTCCCAAGGGAACCGAAGATCTGAATATTAAAGCACTTAATGCCGGTTTTGAACTTGGAATAAACGGAGGAAAATTACTTTGAAGCTTTTGGAATTCGAAGCAAAAGAGATCTTCAAAAAATCAGGAATACCTGTGGGTATTGGGTTTGTTATAACAAATCCTGATGAAATTGACGATAGAATAAATTATATGGGCGGGGAAGTTGTCCTAAAAGCCCAGGTTGATGTAGGCGGACGCGGTAAAGCCGGCGGAGTAATCATCACCGATGTTAAGTCTGCAAGAGAAAATGCGGCTCTTCTCTTCTCAAGAGAGATTAAGGGAATACCTGTAGAAAAAATTCTTGTCGAAGAGAAGCTTCCAATCGAAAATGAATATTATGTCAGCATAACTCTTGACAGGGCAAAAAAAGAGCCTGTTATTTTATTCTCGGCAACAGGCGGCGTTGATATAGAACAGACTGCAAGGGAGAATCCTGATGCACTCCAGAGGGTATGGATTGCACCGGTTCTGCATGACATTCCTCCTTTCATGATGAGAAGGCTTCTTAATGGTGTTCCAAAAGAGCTTGGACCTGTTATAAACTCTCTTTACCGCGTATACTGTGAATCAGATGCTCTTCTTGCAGAAATTAATCCGCTTGTCACAACCCCAAAAGGCGTATATGCCGCAGATGCCAAGCTGATTGTGGATGACAATGCCCTTTACAGGCAGGGAATTGAAGTGAACCGCGATCTGACCGACCGCGAAAGGCGTGCGGAAAAATTCGGTTTTTCATATGTTGAATTAGATGGCTCAATAGGTGTTATCGGAAACGGCGCCGGGCTTACAATGTCCACTCTTGATTTAATATCCCACTATGGCGGAAAGGCTGCAAATTTCCTTGATGTGGGCGGCGGTGCAGGAGAAGACCGTGTGTGCAATGCCGTAAAACTTGTATCCGAGATGCCTGGTGTGGATGTAATCATCGTAAACCTTCTTGGCGGAATCACAAGGTGCGATGAGGTTGCACGCGGAATTGTGAAGGCAGGCATCTCCCAGAAGGTTGCTGTGAGGCTTGCAGGCACTAATGAGGCTGAAGGTCGCGAGATCCTTAAAAAACAGGGTTATATGATGCTTGATACAATGGATGATGTTGTAAAGTATGCAGTTTCGGAGGCATCTCTATGATTTACGGAGATAAGAGCACAAAAGTCATAGTTCAGGGTGCAACCGGAAATCAGGGCGCATTTCACATTGATCTTATGAACCGGTATGCAGAAGAGGTCGGAGGTTTTGGTGTTGTTGCAGGTGTAACTCCGGGAAAGGGCGGTCAGGAAGTGCATAGTGTTCCTGTTTACAATTCAGTAAGGGAGGCCCTTCTTGAACACGACGCATCAACAAGCGTCCTTTTTGTCCCGGGAAGCGCTGCAGGTGACTCTGTTATGGAAGCGGCATACAACGGCCTTGAGCTTGTTGTGGCAATTACGGAACATATACCTGTTCATGATGCAATGAAGGCAATATCATATGCACGCCTTGAAGGATGCAGTGTGATTGGCCCGAACTGTCCCGGAACACTTTCTCCCGGAGAATTAAAACTTGGAATTATGCCTGTAAACCTCTCTGTTCCTGGAAATGTCGGAGTTATCTCAAGAAGCGGAACTTTAACCTACGAAGTTGTAAACGAGCTTACCCGTGCCGGAATCGGCCAGAGCACGATTGTCGGAATAGGCGGTGATCCTATAATTGGCCAGACATTTGTAGATGTTCTTGAAAGGTTTGAGCAGGATTCCCAGACAAAAGCTGTTGTCTTAATAGGTGAAGTCGGCGGAAATCTCGAAGAAGAGGGTGCATCATATACTGATCTTCCGATTGTAACTTATATTGCCGGGGTATCAGCGCCTCCTGAAAAGCGTATGGGGCATGCCGGTGCAATAGTTGCAGGCGGAGAGGGTGATGCTGCATCAAAGATAAGACGCCTTGAAGCAGCAGGCATCACAGTTGCAGATAAACCATCTGATATTCCACGTCTTTTAGAGGAAATGCTTTAAATAAAAAGGAGATATGTTATTCCAATGGTATCTGCCGACCCCTTAATGATGATGCAAAAGGCTTTGGAGATCGCAGACAGTATTGGAGCAAGAGCCATAGTGTCATTTATAAAGCCGATTCCGTTTGAATCCGGACTTCCTGTAATCTGGGTTGAGGATCTTCAGCTTGATGTCTTAAAAGATCTTACAATGCATGATATTCTTGAAATCTCCGAAAGGCATCTGCACGATGCGGCAGTGCAGATCTATCTCTGCAAGAACTATGAGGAAGGATGTGTTGTAGGGGTCTTTCCATATGCAATTCTTATATATGACATAAAAGAGGGTCCCGGGTTTATAAACGTCAGAGATTATGACGGAATTGCAAACCGTGATGTTATGTCGGCGGTTTTAAGGCTTGCGCTTGATATTGCTGTTGAGGGAAGGGAAGGCAGAAAGATAGGTACGGCTTTTATAATCGGCAATTCCGGAGACATCATGAAAAATTCCCATCAGGCTATAATAAATCCCTATAAGGGTCAGAATCCTGATGACTGTGATATTAAAAACGAGCACAACTGGGAGAGTGTAAAGGAATTCTCCCAGCTTGATGGTGTTTTTGTCGTTGACAATGATGGAAAAATAGTTGCTGCCGGAAGATATCTTAACATTAACACAGGCTCTATAAATCTTCCCGGCGGAATGGGTGGGAGACATCTTGCAGCAGCGGCAATAACCCTGGATCTTCCTGTAATTGGTGTAACCGTATCTGAATCCGGAGGTGTTGTAAGGATATTCCGTGACGGAAAATGTGTTCAGACAATACGTTCTGATGTAAGAATAAGATGGTAGGATAATCCCTTCTCTTAAATTTCCTGATTTTTTTCGTAATAATTATTTTACCTTTTAAAATAGTTTTTTCGTCTTTGAGAGATCTTTTTAAGGTATTTTTCTTTTTTATAAATATCTAAAAGTATTTAGTGGTAATTTTTTAAGGAATAAAATACCACTACTAATAATAAATCATCCACGGAGAAAGATGAATCAAATGGCAAGAAACATTGGAGTAGAAAATATCCTTCAGACACCTATTGAAAAACAGCGTATAGAGATAGCAGAAAGAAAGTGTATCGGTCATCCCGACAGTCTTGCTGATGGTATCGCAGAGTCCGTCTCAAGAGCCCTTTCAAAGGCATATCTTGAGGAGTGCGATGCAGTCCTTCACCACAATACAGATCAGGGTGAGATTGTAGCAGGAGAATCCATTCCAAAATTTGGCGGTGGAAAGGTAACAAGGCCGATATATGTTCTTCTGACCGGAAGAGCAACAAAGACCTATGAAGGTACAACAATTCCTACAGATTCCATAGCAGTTGAAGCAGCACGGAATTACCTGAAAAATACTCTTGAATTTCTGGACATGGACCATGACGTCATTGTAGACTGCAGGATGGGTGTTGGCTCATCAGATCTTCGCGATGTCTTTAAGGCATGCGGAGGAAATGCTCTTCCTCACGCAAACGACACATCTTTCGGTATCGGACATGCTCCGTTCAGTGACCTTGAAAATATTATCCTTGGTGTGAGCGACCACATTGACAATACCGTCAGACCAAAACACCCTGTAATCGGAACAGATATAAAAATTATGGGGCTTCGTCAGGATGATTTAATAGACCTCACACTTTGTGTTCCTATGGTAGACCGTTTCTGCTCGGATATGGGAGATTACCTCGAAGCAGTTGAGTTCATAAAGGAGGATGTAAGAAAGGTTGCATCAGCCTCGACAAAGAGAAAAGTCAATGTATCTGTTAATACAGGAGACAGGGTTGATCAGAACAGTGTATTTTTGACAGTCACCGGAACATCTGCTGAGATGGGTGATGACGGCAGTGTTGGAAGAGGTAACCGCTGCAACGGTCTAATCACTCCGCAGCGTCCGATGTCAATGGAGGCAACATCAGGTAAAAACCCGATAAACCATATTGGAAAGATATACAATCTTCTCTCAACCGAGATTGCAAAACAGTGCGTAAAGGAAGTGGACGGAATTGAGGACCTGTACATCCGTCTCCTCTCACAGATTGGAAAACCGATTGACCAGCCGTTTGTTGCAAGCGCCCAGTACATTTCAAATGAAACCGGTGACTGCACTAAGATAGAGAAGGAAATTTCCGCAATCATCGATGATTCACTTGAGAATATTGCTGAGATAACCCAGAGGGTTATACGCGGTGAGTTAAAGACCTTCTAAAAACCATACTTTTTGATTTAATGAACCAGAATACAAGAGCAAGAACTGTTCTGCGGCTTGCCATACCCAACAAGGGCCGGATTGCCGACCCGATTATTGAGCTTGTTGAGGCCGGCGGTTTAAAACTTGAAAACAGCAGAACACGAAAACTAATCACAAAGACATCTGATCCGGAGATTGAGGTTTTGTTTGCAAGACCTGTTGATATCCCCGAGTATGTCGCAAACGGCGCTGCTGATATAGGCATCACCGGCAGGGACATGGTTCTTGAGAGAGGATCGGATGTAAAAGAGCTTTTGGATCTAAAATCCGGAAATGCGAGACTTGTACTTGCAGTTCCGGATGACTCTGATATACAGGATGCAAAACAGCTTGAGGGACTTCGGATTGCCACCGAATTTCCCGGAGTATGTGGCAGATATTTTGGAGAAAAAGGTATTTCTGTCTCTCTTGTTCCTGTAGGTGGTGCATGTGAGGCGGCACCTTATCTGGGAATTGCGGATGCTATAGTCGATCTTACAAGTTCAGGTACAACTCTTGCCACAAATAACCTGAGAATAATTGATGAGATCTTAAACTCAACAACAATTCTGATTGGGAATCCAAACGCTGAGGAATTTTTCTCCGAAAAAATTAATGAATTCTGTCTTGCAATAGAGAGCGTCATCCGTGCCAAAGGCCAGCGCTATCTTATGATGAATGTAAAACGGGAGAACCTCGAGGAAGTAAGGGCTGTCCTGCCCGGTCTTTCGGGACCCACTGTTATGGATGTAGTATCTGATATCAACATGGTTGCAGTGCATGCAGTCGTAAATGAGGATCATCTCTATTCCCTTGTAAGCACTCTCAAACGTGCCGGTGCAAAGGATATCCTTGTCGTTCCTATTGAGAGAATGATAAGGTAAGGGTGTGTTTTTTATGAGAGTATTTCCCGCAGTTGATATTCTCGGGGGCAGGTGCGTTCAGCTTGTCCAGGGAAGACGTGAGGATGCAACAGTCTATGGAACCCCCCTTGAATGTGCGGAGAAGTGGATTTCTGAGGGTGCAGATGCCCTGCATGTAATAAATCTTGATGGTGCTTTTGGCGACAGTCAGAAGAATGTTGATCTGATTAAATCCGTTATCTCAGAGACTGGTGTTTTTGTTCAGCTTGGCGGCGGAATCCGGAGTGTGGATGATGCGGGAGCATGGTTAAATGCGGGTGTCAACAGGGTGATTCTGGGAACCCTTGCAATAGAAAACCCTGAATCTGTAAGAGTAATCTCAGATGAGTTCGGAAAAGATGCGGTTGTTGCAGGAGTTGATGCAAAATGCGGCCAGGTTGTTGTAAGGGGATGGGAGGAGTCTGCCGGAGATTATCTAAACTGGGCCAAAAAATTTGAATCCCTTGGTGCCGGCGCCCTGCTTTTTACAAATGTTGATGTTGAAGGCCTTCAGAACGGAATTGATCCAAAGCCTGTTAAAAGGCTCGTTGAGAGTACTTCTCTGTCTGTGATAGCCGCAGGGGGCATCTCCTGCCCCGGAGACGTCGCAACACTAAAAAGCATGGGTGTTGATGGTATAGTACTGGGTTCGGCGCTGTACAGCGGCAAAATAGCCCTTAAGGATGCACTGGAGATATGCAGATGAGATGTTTTGAGGTTGCAAGAGAAACAAAAGAGACCGCAATTAAGGTGAAATTCTGCCTTGAAGGTTCGGGAACTGTTGATGCAGATACAAAGATTCCGTTTCTGGATCATATGCTTGATGCTATGGGGAGGCATGGCGGTTTTGATATGAGTGTTGTGGCGACAGGGGATCTTGATGTTGACTGCCACCACACGATTGAAGATATCGGAATTGTTATTGGTCAGGCCATTTTCGGAGCACTTGGGGATAAGAAAGGAATTGAAAGATTTGCACACATCGGTGTTCCCATGGATGAGGCAATAGCGTATGCCACCCTTGATCTGGGGGGAAGACCATATCTTGTGTTTGATGGGGATTTTTCAGGAAGTCTTCCTTTTCCGGGTGATCTTATTGAGCACTTTTTCTACAGCCTGTGCTTAAATGCAAAGATAACAGCACACCTTTCATTCTCCGGAAGAAATGATCATCATATGTGTGAAGCGCTCTTCAAGGCATTTGGTGTGTCTCTTAGAACTGCATCCCGGGTTGATCCTGAAAAAGGCATTCCCAGTACAAAAGGCACTTTTTAATAAAACAGCCCTAAAATCTAAAGTAAACTTTTTTTTTAATTTTTTAGTATTTTAAAAATTTCGCACTTTAAAAAAGAATTCTGCTTAAAATTTTGTTTGATAAAACTCTGTTTTTTTGAAAAGGAGAAGATTTCAGGCGTTTACCGCCATGTCAACATCTTCCTTTTTAATAGTCTTTCTGCCGGCGTGAAGTGCATACTTGCTTGCCTCTTTTGTGAGGTTTGCAATGTAGGACTCAGCTGCGTCAACTATTGCCTGGGCAGCATCGCTGCCTACTCTCTCTGCTCCGTGCTTCTTTGCAATCCTTACGACTGCTGCAATTGGTAGATCATTTGCCATTTTTAATTCCACCTCAAATGAAAGTATATCGGTGAACATAAATACTTTTTGGGAAATTAACCCGTTTTTACCTTTCAAAACAGTTATACTGTAGTTTATGACAATTTTTTTCTCTTTTACTTCTTTAATGGGGGATTTCAATTTGGAGGTGTTATGGGTCTTAAAATGACAAATAGGTTGTTTTGTGCCATAATTATTTTTTTAGTAGAGAAATGGCGAGTAAAACTGCATTTGAATAATCTTTACCGGCGCGCGATGTATCGACGAAGATTTTGTCGATATTTACAACCGGTGCACCATGTGAATTTCCTCCTCCGAGGAGGCACAAAGTCCTGAATATGAGGTTTCCGGATATACCGTCCGGTGCAATAATTATTCCGTGATCTTTTATGGCGTCTTCTATTAATATTTCGCAGTTGTCAGCGCCGGTAAGCTCTGCTGTTTTCTCAGCGTCATTTATTGTTCTGTCAACAATCTCATGGCGGCCTATATCTCCTGTACGTCCGCCTGAGAGGACTGCAACCTTCGGGCTGATCCCTAATTTTTCTGCAAGAGGTCTTGAGGCATTGATAAATTCTGTTTTCTCCAAAACACTCCAGCCCTCATCAACGCCTACAGGGGCAAGGATAAATTTTTTTCCGCCGGCAGTCTCCAAAACTGCTATGCGTCGTAGTGTATCAGTATTCCATCTCTTTTTCAGCGCTTTTAATGTGGAATTTGCAGGCAGAGTCCCACGTATTGCAGCATCAATACTTCCTGAATAAAGGGCGTTTACAAGTTCCTCTTCAGGATTATCGGATATTTTGTATTCAATCCATGAAGATGGGTTTTTTGGCATCTCTCTGGAAAAGATAACAATGTCTGCTCTGCCTTTTATTCTTTTCAGGCTTTCTTCAATCCCTAAAAGATCCTTTTCGGCACCGATTCCTATTATCATCCTTTTAAAACCCTGTAAAATCAGTCAAAAATACACATGATGCCTTCTTTTGTGAAATCAAAAACAGAACTCTCTCTCTCGTTATATTTTATTGTAAGGTTTCCTGTGTTATTTACAGAACCTATATCTGCAGCTGTCATACCGACACCTGAGAACAGGGATACAACCTCATCAACATTCTCCTCTTTTGCGGTGACGATAAAACCCATTCCTGGATACATGCGCACCCATTGAGAAAATGGGATGCCCAGCTCTGCAAGATCAGGTTTTGGAATTTTTGCAAGTTCTATCTCGGCTCCTGCAGCGCTTGTCTCAAGAAGCATCCCGAGGGTTCCTATGACACCCGGATTACTGATATCCTTACCTGCGGTAAGCAGATGCTTCTCTGCGAGTTTTTGCATTACGGCAATCTGGTTTCTGACTTCATCCTGTGTTCTTATAGTCGCCGAGTCCCAGTTAAGAGCACATGACGGGTGAATTCTGCCCTTAAGATCGATTGCTGCTATAACCCTGTCACCCGGCTTTGCAGTGTGTGAAAATATTGCATTTTCTATTTTTACAATCCCCATTATTGCAACATCGATTGCTGAAAACTCTGTATCCGGATGGAGATGGCCGCCGACTATAGGTACGCCAAATTTTTTAGATGCATCTGCCATGCCTCTTAGGACCTCATGGCATATTTTTTCATTTTGTATGGAAAGAATGTCAACCATGGCGAGTGGTTTTCCTCCCATGGCTGCAATGTCGTGGACGTTTACAAGAACCGAACAGAATCCTGCCCAGTAGGGATCGGCCTCCATTAACATACTCCATATGCCGTCAGCGGCCAGGAGAATTCCATCATCATTATTTTTTATTAGTGCGGCATCTTCTCCGAAAGAGACGATAACGTCATCAGAATCGAGTCTTAAGCAGTGGATTATCTCACCTATTGCATGTTTCCTCGTGACGCCTGCGTATTCCCTGACTGCTTTTGCAATCGAATCTGTGGAACAGTTTTTCTCCACAATTAACACCAACTAAACTACTTTTTTGATTTTGCACACAATAAAATATAGTCTGCTATTTTGATTTTGGTTACAGCTTTTGTCCTGCCTGTGAAATTCATAATATCTGTTTATGAATATTACATTTTCAGGATGCTTTGTGAATTCTTAAAATAAGCAAAATCCCTGTAAAGATTTCATTTTACTTTTGTTTAAGAATAATAAAGTTATCAATCTTTAATTACTCTGATGTCTGTTTTAAAAAGCGTTACCGTTCATTAAATTACTGTGGGATGCAAACAGATAATGTATCAAAATGCAGGACTGGGTAGAAAAGTACAGGCCGCAATCACTGCAGGATATTGTGGGCAATCAGCAGGTCATCCGTCATATGGCTGAATGGGCAAAAAACTGGGAGACTGGCAGACCTCCGCTGTTATTATACGGAAAACCAGGTATCGGAAAGACCACTTCAGCCTATGCCCTTGCAAATGACATGAACTGGGAGGTTGTTGAGTTAAATGCCAGTGATCAGAGGACAAAAGGGATAATCGAGAGGATTGCCGGTTCGACTGCGACAACCATGAGCCTTTCCGGAGCCTCAAGAAAGCTTCTTTTACTTGATGAGGCTGATAACCTTCACGGCACCGCTGACAGGGGAGGGGCGCGTGCAATAATGGATGTAATTAAAAACTCGCGGCAGCCGATTATCCTGATTGCAAATGATATATATGGTGTTGCAAAGGAGTTGAAATCACTCTGCGAACCGGTTCAGTTTAGGGCACTTCAGGCAAGAAGCATAATTCCGCATCTCAGATACATCTGCTCTAAAGAAAAGAAGAAGTGCAGCGATGAGGCTCTGACAGAGATTGCTGAGAGTTCATCAGGCGATCTTAGATCTGCGGTAAATATGCTGTACGCGGCAGGTGCAGGGATTGAGGATCTGACTGTTGATACTGTAAGTACTGCAAAAAAAGATGAAAGATCTACAATATTTGAGCTTGTTGGTGCTATTTTAAAAGGAGTGCAGGACGACAGACGTCTTATGGAAATATCATATGAACTCTCTGATACTCCTGATACAATGGAGCAGTGGATTGAGGGCTCTCTTTTACAGATAAAAGATTTAAATAACTGTGCAGAGGCATACCGGTATCTTTCACTATCTGATGAATTCATTGGAAGAACGTTTAAAAGACAGTACTACACTCTCTGGAGGTATGCAACTTCAGTCATGGTTCTTGGAACAGCAACTGCTGCAGGAGGCAGCGGAGTGTCCGAAAGAATCATGCCGCCGTCAAGGTGGGGGATGATGTCGCGCGGAAAAAAGCAGAAGATAATCAGGCAGTCCGTATTAAACAAACTCTCTGAAGCATATCATGTTCCCGGAGATACTTTACGGGATGAGTACCTGAAGCCTGTTTCAATTATTGCAGACCTTGATCCGTTATCATTTGCAAAGGAGCTCTCTCTGGATAAAGATGAACTTGATTTTTTCATTCATGACAAAGTCCGTTCTTCTGATACTATCAAGGAGATAAAAAAAGAGGAGCGTGAGCTTGAAAAGCGGGAGAGTAAGCTTAAAAAAGAAGCAAAAAATAAGAGTCATGCGGGTGAAATGCCGGCCGCGGCGGCTGAACCTGTGATAAAGGATGATACCAGATTTTCCTTTGATGATCCGCAGGCAGAAGAGAAAAAGCCGGTTGAAACTGAAAAAAAACCGCCGCAGACTCAGTCCACCCTTTTTTCATTCTGATTTTTATTTTATCTATCATGTTTATAGTAGCGGTGAAGTATTACGCCGCAATTGATTATCTCTCCACCATTTTCATAAATTTCATTTCCGAGGTGGTAAACGATAAGTTCTGCTTTGACATTTTTTGCAATTGCAATTAATGGGGGGATCATCTCAATTCCTGGCCGAACCGAATAAATGAGATCTGCACCTTTATAAAAATTTAAATCTGGCTCAAATATGTCGTCTGTCTTAATCAAAATTCCACAATCGGGAAGATTTTCTTTGATGTCACAGGCCCTGATGTCATAGCCTTCATCTTTTAATTTTTGGGCAATATGTGGATTTTTTCCTATTCCCGCCTCAATTATCCTTGTTTTTTTTGAATAACTCTTCAGGTACCCGTAAAATGCCTCTTCAATACTCTTATGGTTTTTCATTTCCTATTTTAATTCATAAATGAGTGTCCTTATTTTTTGGGATAATGATGTGCCTCCCGGTCTTCAGCAGCCTGTGGTGAGGATGATCTCAGATATCCTTGATATGCCTGTTTTTGCCAAAGATAACCCTGTTATGCTGAGGGGCTATGATCCATCCCGAAATCAGAATGATGCGAGCAAAATCCTTGGCGACATGCAGGATTTTTATACACGCAAAATGGGCTGCGGTGATCCTATACTGATTGTCACAGGAAAAGATCTTTACATGAGAGGCCGGGACTTTTTATTTGGTCTTGCAAGGCCCGGTGTCAATGTATCAATCGTCTCTGCCGCAAGGCTTCAGAACAGCTGGTATGGAAGGACAAACCGCGACGAGGATCTGATGGACAGAATTGTCAAAGAGGGAACACATGAGCTTTGTCACTGCATGGGGCTTTCACACTGTGAAAATCCGGAATGCATTATGTTTTATCCGCAGACTCTTGATGAACTGGACAGAAAGAAAAAGATGCTCTGCCCGAAATGCAGTGAAAACTTAAACATCTTCAAATTCTCTGATTAACCTGTTTTCTGGTAATAATATAAAAATCCTGAAAAAATGATGACTCCCGGTTAAAATTTAAGGAAATATCTGATAAATCATTTTATAATCAAAAATACCATTCTTTTTAAGAAATATTTGCCGGGCACAGGATGAATTCACGTTCTTATGATATACTGACACTTTTGGGAGCCGTTTTGATAGTAATCATAATTGCAGTTGTAATGAAGCCGAATCTCTTATCTGATACTTTCGGAGGACAAGATGAGCCGGCAGAGGTTGTTGCAACGAATTACCCTGAAAATTATGACATGCCTGCAGTCGGAATAAATGAATCCGGTTATCTTTCGTATCAGAACAAAATCATCACAAAAGAAGATCAGATGTGGCTGCTTTCAAGCAGGATATCGGATGCGATGGACTATTATCAGCCGGATACGAGAAATTTTGCGGCGCGATATATTCCGGCGGATAACAGCGGAGAGTTTAATATCGCACATGCCTGCGACATTTGGGATGGCGTGAAAGACGAATGGATCTATCAGGCTGATGCTGCAGGAATATGGGATCTCTCATCTGCAAGCAGAACTGTTAATACCGGTTTGAAAGGAGACTCAAATGATTTTGCAATATTTATTGCCTCTCTGATAAAAGCTGTCGGGGGTCAGGCCCGAATCAAAGTTGCGCAGAGCCCCCAGATTGGTGAACATACGTATGCGGAGCTGTATCTTGGAAACAGCGGAGACTTCAATACAAAGATGATAAATTCCCAGGCACTTTCTGATTTGAAATTAAAGTATCCTTATGCCTTTTCAAATGATCCCTCCGGGCTTAATGTTTTCAAATATGAATCAGGAGAGATCTGCTCCGGTGAATCCTGCTGGATATATGTAAAACCATTTATGCAGATATTAAATGAACCTGAGAAGTACGGTGAAATCTGTTATGACTATCCAATAATAATTGAGTATCTCCTGCTTTTCCCTGACTCAAATGTTATAGACTTTCAGATAATGTATCTCAAATTCCGTTACAGCGGATACAGTACGTATTCCCCGGGTGTTTATTCCTTAAGGGAAATATCCTATAGTTCCGAATATGAACAAAATGGTGATAAGACATACTGGCTTAAATTAGACTGGCTTGGAAATTATCCGGGAGATAACTATTACAATGATCTGGATTCTGCCAAAGTCTTCTACTCTGATTCATCATGGGATGATATAAGATTTAAAACCCTTTAAGGGTAAAAATGATTCATTTGTCCTCCTTTTTGCTTTGGATAAGAACTCTTAGCACTTTTTGGAGACATTTTATTAACTGATCTGCGTTAATTTATTTTGGCTGATTGCAATATCTCATTTTTTTGGATTAAATATCTATATATCTTTAAAAATCAGACTAATTCAACAGGATGAGACGGGATTCGCGTTTAATAAAGTACGGGGCAGCAGTACTTCTCCTGTCAGCAGTCCTGTCTGTAATACTTTTTTCAGGCGCAGCATATGCTGATATTGCACAGGATTTGGGGATATCCGAATCTGTTTCAGTATCCCATGAACAAAATCTTGCGGATATATATTCCGATGCAGTCCAGTATGAGAATCCTTCTGTAAGATCATTTGCATATCTGAGGATATCGCCTGAGAATTCGGGAAATTACTCCGTTGCGCAGGCCTGTGATCTCTGGGATTATACAAACCAGAACTGGATCGTTGTTAGCGATCCAAAAGGCCCTGAATACATATCTTCTGCAATCGGGACCATAAAATCAGGTTTAAGGGGTGACTGTGATGATTATTCTGTATTTTTAGCTTCACTGATTATGTCTGTGGGTGGCAGATGCAGAGTTGTAACGGCGACAGGTGTCGAAAACAGGCCCGGACATGCTTATCCTGAGGTTTTTATAGGTTATAGTGAATCAGCAGTAAAAGAGGCCTGCAAATACATATCCGGAAGATACGGGTGCGAGAAAGTCTATTACAGCTTTAATGGTGAGAATGGAAAAACCGCATACTGGCTGAATTTAGACTGGGGAATTCCTAAAGTATTCGGGCCGGATTACTATACATATGGCAATACTGAGGCTGAAATGAATACTTATCATCCCGGAAGAATTTATTATTCATCAGGTCAGGTTACATTTTACTATGCAGACGGACTCTCAAAGACCGATTCTCCCGGCCAAGGTTATTTTATGAGAAGGTACGGGGTGGATACTCTCAATGTTCTTTAAAGATTATCTGAAAGTTTCAGCTCTGCTGCTGGCACTGTTTCTGACGATTTTGGCACCGGGATGTGCATCTGATTCGGATTCCTGCAATCAGACTCTCTCTGATGTATCTGCACTTGAAAAAGCGGCAAACGGGCGTCTCAAAACAATGGATATTGCCAATCCTGATGAATTTTTTTATGCGCAGGCAGAAGCATCAAAAAAACAGTATTATGATGCACTTTTAATTCTGACATCCGGATGTGCCGGTGATGGAATAAATTATGTTCAGTACAAAAACATGGTCCGCTCACTTGAGCTGAAATATGCATTCCTTGACCTTTGTGTCCGGTTTGGAGAGACTGAAGAGACTGTTTCAACAATGCTTTCAAAGAGCTATCCGGATTTTCAGAAGGAATTAAAGGAGACTATGGTAAATCTTGAGAATCAGAGGTATGAGGCAAAAAGACTTCAGGTAATGGCGGGCGAGATTGATACCTCTGTGCTTGACCCCGAAAACCAGAATATGGTGGGTATCATTGAACAGGATACTGCTGTTGTTTTATCCAAAATAGATCAGTATCTCACTCTTCTGGTGCCATATCAGTGAAATGCGATTGTATTGGCGGGATTTTATTGGCCAAAGGTCTTTTTTAAAAATAATAACATCCGGAGTCCGGCAGACAATATTTTTTCTGTCATTACATTCCCTGCAGATCCTGTTAGAAAAATATTATTGACTAAAAAATCTTATAATAACCATTCATCAGTTTGGACGATAGAGATGGGATATTATTCTTCACTTATTAACAGAAAATTCAAAGATGTAGTGGGAAACCGCTATGAAGGAGTTTTAAAGGAATACCGGGAGTTTCTTCTCACAGAAGAGGAGGTTGTAAAGGACGTAAAATCGATCCTTCTGCCACTTGATATATTTGTGAAGGAGATTCCTGAAGAACTCTATGAACTGTTCGGCATATATGGCGCTGAAGTTACACTTGTTTATATCTCTGACCGCGATGCAATTGCCATGGTCGGTGAAATTCTCGGTGAAGATGCAGCACGGGAATACGCTGAGAAAAAAGAGAAATACGGACATTCCCTGATGGATAAGATCTCCGAAGAACTTGAACAGAGGGGCATTAGTGCAAAAAAGAGGCTTTTTTCAGGGCATAAACTGGATAATATAGAGATTCTTGCCAAAGACTACGATCTTGTTGCAATATCACTTAATTACGGGGGGGGCCGCGGTGATGATAATGAGATCAGTCCTGTTGCACAGAGACTTGTACATCAGGTAAATAAAGCGGTAGTTCTCTACTGACGGGAAAGGATGATTTGATGATTCCAATAGAAACTTTGATTGCAGTAGTAATTTTCCTGCTCACATATGCGCTGATTATTGATGAAAGAATCCACCGTGCGGTTGCTGCAATGGCAGGCGCAGCTGTGCTTGTCTTTATCGGAATTGTTCCCTGGGACAGTGTTTTGGAGAACATTGATTTTGGTACCATATTTCTTTTAATGGGCATGATGATAATTGTCAATGTTGCAAGCAACAGCGGTCTTTTTGAATATCTTGCAATAAGAACTGCGAAAGCTGCAAACGGAAGCCCGATAAAAGTTCTTTTGTTGTTCTCGATTGTAACGGCTGTTACAAGTGCATTTCTGGACAATGTAACAACAGTTCTTTTGATGACGCCTATGCTTCTCTATATTGCAAAGGTGATGAATCTAAACCCCATACCATTTTTGCTTGCCGAGATTATGTCATCAAATGTCGGGGGTATGGCAACACTGATAGGAGATCCGCCAAACATAATGATTGCATCCTCTGCAGGCCTTACGTTCAATGAATTTATATTTATAATGACGCCTATTGCAGTAGTTGATCTGGCAATTGTCCTGATTATGTTCTTTGTGATGTATGGCAGGCAGATGAGGGTTGATGATTCGGAGAAGAAGATTATTAAAAAGACCATAGATGCACTTGACGAGCGTGCTGCCATAAAGGATGAAACACTGTTTAAAAAATCCATAATTACGCTTGTAATTGTTGTGGCACTCTTTTTCATGCACAACAACATCGGTGAACTGCTCCATTTCGTTTTGCCGTTTGTAGATCCTTCAATGACCCTTGAACCGGCAGAGGTGGCATTAATTGGTGCTGCAATTATTCTGTTCTGGTCAAGATCCTCTCCTGAGATGATCTTTGAAAAGATTGAATGGACTGCTCTATTCTTCTTTGGAGGATTGTTTGTCCTTGTAGGAGGTCTTATCAACACAGGAGTAATCTCCGACCTTGCACAAATTGTGATAAACAATGTAAGTACCACCGGTGAGGCGATGTTTGTTATAGCCTGGTTTGCGGCAATTGCATCAGCAATTGTTGACAATATTCCGCTGACAGCAGCACTTATTCCTCTGATTCATGATATGGGCGTAACATCAACAGCTATTGACACATATCCGTTATGGTGGGCTTTGTCACTAGGTGCGTGCCTCGGCGGTAACGGGACAGCTATTGGTGCATCAGCAAACGTTGTGGTGCTGGGAATAGGAGAAAGAGAAGGAATAAAGATTACATTCGTGGATTTCCTGAAAGTCGGAATACTGGCTATGTTTTTAACAGTAGCAGTAGGTCTTGGAATTTTGTATCTGATGTTTTAGATGAGGTGTAAGGATGAAGTTATTAGTCTTATTAGACGGCTCAAAATGGAGTCAGAAGGCTGCAATGCATGCTCTTATGCTTGCAAAAGAGAAAGGAGGGGACTCTGAGGTTGTTTTATTCTCAGTTCTTGACAAGGCTGAAGTCAGATCTTCTGCTTTTTATCTTTGCAAACAGAGCAACATGTGTGACAGGATAGCAGAGCATGAAGCCAAAATCTCCAGTGATATGAAGAAGAATATCAGTGAGGAAGTGGCAGATATGATTATGAATATGAACCGGGCTGAAATAAACTGCTCCTCTAAAATTGTTGAGGGAGAGAGGGCATCTGAGATAATAAAAGAGGTTAATTCCGGTTCATACGATCTTATTGTTATGGGGGCATTCGGCAAGAAATCAAATGTCAATATAGGCACGCTTTATGCTGAAATTGCAAAAGATGTCAAAATACCAATTTTAATTCTCGATTAATTTTTTTATTTTTATAACCTGCAGATTTTTAGCTTTTTTTATACCGGAATTGAATCTATCAGTAATGATATTCTAAATCAAAAGTAAAAAAAGAAAACAGGCCGGGGCCGAGATTTGAACCCGAGTCCAGGGAGCCACAATCCCTGAGGATAACCACTACCCTACCCCGGCTGAACTGCTCTATTAAATTTAAAAGATGTTACTAATTAAGATATCCATTTCAATCAGAAAATGTGCCTGGTGCGGGGCACTATTAATATTGTTTTATGTGCCAATAATAGACAGGTAATTTCTTAAAGTCTGGCGATTTTATACAGGAATAACCGCCGGTAATATAAAATGAAAATGGCAGCTTCCATTTTCATCAAAAGGTACCTGAAACATTTGTCTCACGCAGGTTTTTTTGGAGGGCAGATTATGGCTAAAAAAAAGGACAAGGAAAACACTCAGAATTCAGGCAAAAATTCAATAAGAACACCAATAGTCTGTGTACTTGGCCATGTAGACCATGGGAAGACATCCCTTCTTGACAAAATCAGGGGCTCTTCAGTAGTTAAAAAAGAGGAAGGTGCAATAACACAGCATATAGGGGCCACAATCGTGCCCTTAGAAGCAATAGAGGAGATGAGCGGGACAAAAGGTAAGAAAAATTTTGATGTTCCCGGTCTTTTATTCATTGACACTCCTGGACATCATGCATTCACAACACTCCGTTCAAGGGGCGGGGCCCTTGCAGATATGGCGATTCTTGTTGTTGACATAAATGAGGGTTTTCAGCCTCAGACGATAGAAGCGCTCCATATTCTAAAAAATTTCAAGACCCCGTTTGTTGTTGCGGCAACAAAGATAGACAGGCTTCACGGGTGGAGAAAGACTCCGGGTTCTCCTTTCATGCAGTGCTATAATGCCCAGAATGATCGTGTTAAAACAGAAATTGAAACAAAAACATATGAACTTGTAGGAAAACTCTCCGAGGAAGGCTTTAACTGCGAAAGGTATGACCGGATAAAGGATTTTCAGAAGAACATCGCAATTGTTCCCGTAAGCGGAATAACAGGTGAGGGTCTTCCTGATCTTTTGATGGTGATGGTCGGTCTTGCCCAGAGATATATGACTGAAAGTTTAAAGCTCACTGTTGAAGGGCCGGGAGTCGGCACTGTTCTTGAAGTAAAAGAGGAGCGTGGACTGGGCACAACTCTTGACGTAATCCTTTTTGACGGAACCTTAAACGTCGGTGACGAGATCATTGTCGGAGGAAACAACGGGGTAATAGAAACAAAGGTGCGCTCACTTCTAAAACCGCGTCCCATGAAAGAGATCCTCATAGAAGACCGGTTTGAAAGGGTAAAATCCGTGAGTGCAGCAAGCGGAATCAAGGTTGCAGCGCCAAATCTTGATGGTGTTGTTGCAGGTTCCCCCCTGATGGTCGTAAAAGGCAACAGGGATGAGATAGCTGACAGGGTTCTGCATGAGATGCAGGACATCAATGTCAAGCTCTCTGATGAAGGTATATTCATCAAGGCAGATACGATAGGTGCCTTAGAAGCCCTCTCAAAAGAGCTAGAGCAGCATAATATTCCGATTATGCGTGCCGAGGTGGGCCCTGTATCCAGGCATGATATAATTGAGATAGCGACTGTTAAAAATCCCCTGATGTCAGTACTTCTGGCCTTTAACACAACAAAGCTTCCTGACGCAATGGAGCTTTTAATGGAAAAACAGGTAGAAAACGTCATGGTCTTTGAATCGGGGGTAATCTATCATCTGATTGATGATTATCTTGAGTGGGAGGATAAGACCCGCCGTGAGATGGAGAAGCAGTGTTTCGAAAAACTGGTCATGCCGGCAAAGATAACTCTTCTTCCTGACTGTGTGTTCAGGCAGAGCAATCCCGCAGTCGTGGGTGTAAGAGTGCTCGGAGGAAAACTTCAGACCGGAACTAATCTTGTACATCTTGATGGCAGAAAAGTCGGAAAGATAAAACAGATGAAGAAAGGGCAGGATAATATTCAGGAAGCCAGTGAGGGTGATGAGGTTGCAATATCAATTGAGGGCCCCACTGTGGGGCGCCAGATAAATGTCGGCGACGGGCTATATGTCAACATCCCTGAGCACCATGTAAAAATCCTTGAAACAGAGATGTTTTCGCATTTAAACGATAGTATGAAGATTATTCTGGAAGAATTCACTCGCATGAAGCGTAAAGAGGAACCCTTCTGGGGAAAGTAGTTTTTTTAATGTTACAATACAAAATTATAGAGACCTAAATATTGGAGTTCTAAAGATGGCAGATTTAAAAATAGTCCTCTCCGACCCTAAAACAGGAAAGGCATACAATGTTGAAGCGACCGGCGGAATTGCAGGCGCACTTATCGGCAAGAAAATCGGACAGCAGATCAGTGGAGATGCAATAGGTTTTGCAGGATACAAGATCGAGCTTACAGGCGCAACTGACAGAACCGGCATTCCGGCAAGATCTGATCTTCCGGGAGCAGGCAAGAGGAGACTTCTTCTCTCAGAGAGTGTTGGATTCCACGACAAATATGACGGGGAACGCCGCAGAAAGACAATCCGCTGTTCAGAGATTACATCAGACTTTGTGCAGATAAATGCAAAAGTTGTAGAATACGGTGAGAAATCACTTGAGCAGTACTTTGCTCCGGAACCTGCAGAAACAGCTGAAGCTGCAGCAGAGTAGATTTAATATAAATTATTCTTAATATTTTTTATTTCACTGACCGCCTTGTAAAAAATGGGCAATGCGGTTAAAATCAAAAAAAATGTTCCTGAAATTCAGTTGTTTTTAAAAAGACTTTTTGAGAGTTCGGGGATTTTGTCCTCAAAAAAAACATTGTACTTTCTGGCAATTATGACTGTTGCAGCCTCAAATCCAAGATTGCCGTCAAAACCTTTCTTAATCAGGCCGTTTATCTCTGCGACAACTTCGCTTGCCTCAACTCCTCGTTTTTGTGCAATATCCTCTATCAGCACTTCGGCAGGATTGTCCTTTACAAAAATTTCGGATGATGGTTTGTACCCAAGCGGAATATCGACTTCAGAGACATTGTAGGTGGGTGATATGAGGCCACCTGATTCACTGAGCAGTCCATCGTCTGCTGCCATCCGTATCAGTTTTCCTGCCTGATCACTGTTCATCCATCTCTTGTCAATTGTCAGAAAATAGATAATTTCCCCTTTTTTCAGCTGCTCCTTTCGCATACTTTTAAACGGAGCTGAGATCACCGTTTTTAATGTCACCTAAAAAGCACCCAGTAATAGTTTTTTAATGTCGTAGGCATCGTTATTGCCTTTAGTACCCTCTTTTGAGACAAAACATTCTGACATCATGCCGCTCTCATTCACTCTGAGGTAGTATGCTGTCTCAGAACGGGGGATTCTCCTGTCGCCTGTGAGTATTGTTTCATTCAGTGTGAGCATGAAATCAGCCGCTTCTGTAAGGTTGTCTAAAAGGCCCGGGATATTCTCTACAGGAATCATCTTTGTCTTTGAATCGGCTACTGATACCTGAAAATCAAGCCTTATCAGATCTTCTCCGACACGGTTGGTTACATGCATATGGTTCATTTCGACAACCTTTTTTACAACGTCGGTGAAAGGTTGTTCAATATCAAAATTGAGGTCACACCTCAGCGGAAAACGGTGATATATTCTGCGCATCGTTACAATATGATCCCTGTATTTATAAAAAGTAAACGTAGTGATTTATTGGACAATTTCTACGACATCTCTGCAGGGATCTAATTTGTGCGGCAGGACTCTGTAAAAAATACCGTTTTTTAAATCTTAAAAATATTTTTTAAAAAATCTGACTTTAATAAAATAAAAGTGCGATAAAAAATCCAATTAAAAATGTAAAAAACAACTAAAAAAATTATTCAATCAGGACAGCGTTTATAACTCCGTCCTGACCGGGCCTTGATACGATCTTTGCCCTTCCGATTTCTGTTTTTATTACTGCGCCCTTTGTGAGAAGGTTACGGCGGACATAGTTGGGGTTTGCTGTGTTTGCTTCCACTGTCTCAATTGCAACTTTTTTTGTCTCGCCGGTCTTTGGATTTGCAACACTTGCAAATGATGCACGAAGTGCACGAACCTTTGAGTTGCCACCATGAGTACGGATGATTCTGCGGCGTTCCTCTCCGATATGGGTTTCTGCCGGTGATCTTCCTATCTCTACTCTTCTCTTGCTGCGTGAGGGCTTCAGGCGGCCGCCTGTCTCACTTCTTACTGATCTTCCTTGCCAAAGCATTACAATACACCTTAAAATTTGATAACTCTTTGATTTTCCGGAGTTTTTCTTTAGCTCCAAAAACTTCTGAAGTGCTATATATATTCAATTTGAAGTTATTTAACTGCACCGCAATAACTCATCTGAGGATTTCATCAACCAGATCCAAAACGCCTTCTCCTGTCTTGAGATTTGTCTTGAAAATCGGCATAATCGGGTTATAGCGGTGGATATCATCTTCCATTCTTTCGATGCGGCATCCTACATGCTCTGCAAGGTCAACCTTGTTGATAACGGCAATTGTCCCGTTTCTAAACATCATGGGGTGCTTGTTTACCACATCATCGCCTTCTGTTGTTGAAACAACTACAATGCGTTTTTCGGCCCCCAGGGAAAAGTCTGTCGGGCATACCATGTTGCCTACGTTTTCAATGAAGAGCAGGTCTATCTCATCCAGAGGGAGTTTTTCTATTGCATGCTCAACAATATGTGCATCCAGATGGCACTCTTTTCCGGTATTTGCGTTTACAGCAGGTATTCCTGTTGAAATAATTCTTTGAAAATCATCATCCCCCCAGACATCGCCTGCGATTGCTCCTGCACGCAGGCCTTTTTCTTTAAGAACCGGTACTAAATTTTCGATTAGGGCTGTCTTTCCTGAACCTATTGCTCCCAGCAGATCAAATGCCCTGATGCCATTGTCCTTTAACTGATGATAATTTTTGTGTGCCAGTCTGTTGTTGGCGTCATAAATGTCCTTTTCAATGCTGACGTCTATATGGTGCATAATTATTGTATGATCAGTATCTGTTAATAGGTTCGCCTGACCATATTATTGGATATGGAAAGAGAGAGGGTCTTATACCCCTGCTATTTCAATGAAACTCTGACAAGGTCTGAGGGAAGGCGCGTAAAAAAGAGCGATGCCGTGAAAAATCCGCTTACCAGAAACATCCTTACTGCCGTTAAAAAAATGGGCTTAACAGCAACAGCAGAGACCAAAAGTCACCCTGCGCACTGGCTTTCCAAAGAAGGGCGTGTTCTTGTCAAATGGGAAAAGTCAAAAGAGTTGCTAATTCAAAATGTCGCCGAAAAGTTAAAACAGGACAATAAAAAATAAAAACTAACGGTCTTTGAGATGTACGATCTTCACACACACACAACAATGTCTGACGGCGATCTTCTCCCTACAGAACTTGTACGCCGTGCTGCAGTTCTTGGATATGACACACTGGCAATAACAGATCATGCTGACGCTTCAAATATACGTGATCTGATAAAGTCAGTAAATGCGGTTAAAAAATCAGCAGATATTTTTGGCGTCCGGCTTCTCGCGGGGGTTGAGATAACCCACGTTCCTCCTGAGGAGATCGGGGAGCTTGCAGAGCTTGCAAAAAAATCCGGTGCTGATATTGTAGTTGTACATGGTGAGACAATTATGGAGCCTGTTGCGCCCGGAACAAATCTTGCTGCCTGTATGTCAGATTATGTTGATATTCTTGCCCATCCCGGATTTGTCTCTCCTGAAGTTGCAGCTGAGGCAAAAAGGCATAATATTGCACTTGAGATAACATCACGCGGGGGGCATAACAGAACAAATGGTCATGTCCTTCAGGCAGCATTAAAATCAGGATGTACGGTAATAATAGATTCCGACACACACGGTCCTTCAGATCTCCTGACAAAAAACGCGCGAAAAATGGTTGCTATGGGTGCGGGGATGACTGGGGATGACGCAGAAAATATTTTATCGGATAAGACTCTGGAAAAAATTCTGAATATCTAACATATATATAATAATTATCACAACCTTTAAATACTATTTTGACTTATATATATAGATTGCGAAGTGTCGTATTAGTTCTTGGTTTTTCAGGAAGGTAATCTTTTGAAACTTGCCGGTCAGATCCGTTCTGTTGTTGGAAAGCATTTAGTCGTTGTGAATTGTGATGCAGCACAGCTCCCGCCTCTATATGCAGATGTTGTTGACGGGCGAAAGGAGCCTGTTGGAAAACTTGTTGAAGTATTTGGAAATATAAAGTGTCCGTGCGCGGCAGTATACTGCAGAGATACAAAAAACCGCACACTGGGTGAGATGCTATATACAAAATAAAACCCTGGTGAAAACACAATGCAGGAAATTGAAAAATTAAAACAGTTACAGAGTCAGAGAGAAGCACTTAAGAATCGTTCTTCAGAACAGATTGAAAAGCTTCAGAAAAAACCCGAAGAGAAGAGCAAAACAGTATGTCCGGAATGTGGCAGCCGCCAGCTTGTCCACGACTATGAGCGTGCCGAGCTTACCTGTCAGAACTGTGGTCTTGTTCTTGAAGAAGAGTTCATCGACAGAGGGCCTGAGTGGCGTGCCTTTGATCACGATCAGAGAATGAAGCGTTCACGTGTTGGCGCTCCGATGACCTTCACAATCCACGACAAAGGTCTTTCAACAATGATTGACTGGAGAAACCGTGATTCATACGGGCGTGCAATCTCCTCAAAGAACCGTGCACAGCTTTATCGTCTGCGCAAATGGCAGAGAAGAATTCGTGTATCAAATGCAACCGAAAGAAACCTTGCATTTGCTCTCTCCGAACTTGACAGGATGGCCTCAGCTCTTGGTCTTCCAAGAAATGTTCGTGAAACAGCAGCGGTAGTATATCGTGACGCTGTTGATAAAAACCTCATTCGTGGAAGAAGTATTGAGGGAGTTGCAGCAGCAGCACTTTATGCCGCCTGCCGCCAGTGCAATGTCCCAAGAACACTTGATGAGATAGCGGAAGTATCACGTGTGTCAAGAAAAGAGATTGGAAGAACATACCGGTTCATCTCAAGGGAACTCGGGCTTAAGCTTCTTCCAACATCACCAATTGATTATGTTCCGCGTTTCTGCTCCGGATTAAAGCTTAAAGGTGAGGTTCAGTCAAGAGCTGTCGAAATTCTCAGACAGGCCGGAGAAAGAGAACTCACAAGCGGCAGAGGCCCAACAGGTGTTGCGGCAGCGGCAATCTATATCTCCTCGATTCTCGGAGGGGAGCGTCGTACACAGCGTGAGGTGGCAGAGGTTGCAGGTGTCACTGAAGTTACAATAAGAAACAGATACAAGGAACTTGCAGAAAAGCTGGATATAGAGATCATTCTCTAAAAAATTCATAAAATATTCTTTTTAAACTCATTCAATCAATATTTAAAAGATACCTCTGGGCCTGTAGATCAGGGGTAGATCGCTACGTTCGCAACGTAGAGGCCGCGGGTTCAAATCCCGCCAGGTCCATAACCTGAATTTTTAAGATATAAAAATAAATTGCCGGGTATTATAAAAAAGATGTGATTTTGATCAGATCCAGAAGAGATCGTCATCCTTGTCTGAGGAGAAACTGCTTTTTTCCCCGCTTTTCTTTTTGTTAATATTCTGTGACACCTGCGTTCTCTTTTCCGGACCGGTTGCTCCCGGGTTTTTCCCAACCTTAAGTTCTCCTGATAAAGACTCCTTTGGTTTTACGGGATTTCCTCCTATTTTGAGGTCTCCGGATAAAAGCTCCTTTGTTTTCACACCCTTGTCTGCTCTTATTCCTCCTGATAACAGCTCTTTGGGTTTTTTTCCTGTTTTTGCCTTTATTCCTCCTGAGAGTAGCTCAACAGGTTTTTTTGCAGAACCACCCATTGAAACCCTGCCACCGGTTAAATTATCTTTAGGTCGGATATTCGGCCTGATTGAAACCTTCCCTCCTGAGATGCTGTTATCATTTGCTTTTATATTGGATTTTATGGAGACTCTGCTGCCCGAAAATGCGTTGTCATTGGGTTTTATAAAAGAGCCTCCTGAAATCTTTCTGCCGGAGAAGGTATTGTCATTCGGACGTAATCCTGAACCTGCCGAGAAAGTGCCTGCGGAAAATGCCCTGTCGCTTGCGTGCTGAACAGATCCTCCAATACTTATCTTTTCACCGACACGTGCAACATCACTTCTTTCTTTTGGAATTCCGGGACCCTTTATGTCCTTTACTCCAAACATTGAATCTTTTGGTGCATGCCCGAGATCAACAGATGTCATGCGTGTCATGTCAAGATTGGTCTTCTGGGACCTTCCGGGGAGATTTATTCCATTGTTATCCTTTGCTTTCTCCTTTTTACCTGCGATGACTATCTTGTCGTCCTGGATATTCTCTCTTTTTTTGACAGGCGCTCTTTCTGACTCTTCTTCTTTGTATTCTTCATACTCCTGTCTCTTTACAAATTCCGGAGAAGTCAGGGGGATATTATCTGTTTTGGAATCTTCCTCTGGAATATATGTAAATGCCTCATCCAAGAATCTGGCGGTTTTTGCAACACCATATTTATTATTTTCTTCAGAATTATCCTCATAGTCTGATGAATCATCATCGTCTAAAAGTTCTACAAAAGATAATGAATTTTCATTTTGTGTCATATCGTCCTCTTCTAAGAAATCAGCAATATCTAGATTTTCTACATGTCCTGTCTGGTCATCATAACGGCTGTTATAATAGGTGTCTCCATTTTGGTTTTTATCCGGGTAGCTGCCGCCCTGTAAAAAACCATTATCTTCAATTATTGGTGGGAGATTAGAGTTTTCTCTGTAAGTTCTGGGAGGAGCTGAGGAATAACCGCCTATTAATCCCCATGCCTCATCCTCCAGCGTCTGTTCATCGTAGGATGGGGTGTTCGTGTCTGAAATACTGGTGTATCCGGTTTCGGCTCTGTTAGAGTTTATCTGTGGGGTCTGTTCTGATACATTCTCGTAAGGAGAAGTGAGATCTGAAAACTGCGTGTTGTCATCATTTCTGTTCATTATGCCTGTTCTTCCGGAGAGCAGGAGTGCTTCCTCTTCTTCAAGAATTCTGTTATTCTCTTCATTCATCTCCCTTTCCTTCTCTTCCAGAAGATATTCCTCTCTTAATTTTCGTATCTCCTCAAGACGTGGTATATTGTGAATTCCTGAGAGCATTATGATAATTCCGACGTAACGGGTATTTCTTACAGGGTAGTCTCCCGAGCGCATTTCAAGGCCTGCAATACTTGAGTCAATCCATTTTCTGACTGTCTGAAATCCCTTCATTGAAAGTTCTTTTGAAGGTCCTGCAATCAGAACAAGCGCCTTATCTGCACTTGTAAGATCACATGGTATGGAAATATCCTCATATACTGCCTGTTTTGCCAGTGCCACAATTCTTGTTGCACGCTTATGTGAGCCTTCGGTGAAGTATGTATCAGATCGCCATTTATCAAGAGTTTCAAGCCAGTTAGGGGGGAGAATCTCAATTGCATAACCAATGGCGGTCATGCCGTTTCCCTTGAGGGTGTTTAATATCTCACCCGCATCAAGAACTATCTCTGCCGAGTCAAAACCGGACTCATTGAATTCGCCTGCACGCAATAGGAGGCCAACCTGACGAGAGATCCTGTCATTTAGCATATTGTATAAATCACGTGGATTTTCAGGAAACGCCCTGCCAAATGGTGAGGGTTTTACGACCGGGATGCCCCGTTCATCAAGGGTTGTCTCAAAAGAATCCTTGATCTTTCTGTACCAGGTCTCATTGTCAAATAGAATGACTGCATCAACACAATCTTCAATAATGTCAAGATCGTCCGCGGCTTTTTTTGCAATGGATCTTCCCTCTCTTAGGTATGGAAGGGTGCAGACTGCAAACACCGGCTCAAAATAGGATTTTCTTATCTCTTCTGTGAGCTCCGGAATAATGTTGCTCATATTGCCGCCAAGACCCACGAAAACCATTATGGCATCCAGATTGACATTGTCCATCTTTTTTATCTTTGACATAATCTCACTGACATCAACGGTTGAGTTTACATCAAAGTGGACTTCAGGATCGAGCGCGGGGAAAAATAATTTGGTTTCCTCCGGCAGATTGCGGAGCTGGGAGAGTAAATTGCCATCTATGTCTACAACAACTGAAGAGATACAGCTAACGCTGCTGCGCCTGTCCTGATAGTAGAGCTGATCTACTATCCGGGAACCTGCTCCTCCCACACCAATGGCAAGTATCCTCATATTTTTAAACCCGGGTACTTTCCCTGTTCAAGAAATATTACTCAAATTTCTCATTATATTGTAATATTAAAGTACAAATTCTGAATTTTCAAATACTTTCCGGTAGCTTATGAAAAGTATCTGACTGGAGAATCTGTATCAGGTACAATTTTTCTGTTGTATAATTTGATCATACAGGCTAATAATTCTCTTCATCAAAACAGATCCAAAAAAATCTCTCTGATACTGAAAAAATCTGTAAAAAATTCAGTTTTTCAACTATTAAGCCTTTTAAAGATTTTTAGTCTAAAAAACGGCAAATGTCCTTAATATTGGGAAATAGTGGGCTCTTTTGGATTTGAACGTATAAAATGAAACTAAATGATAACGTATTTAAATCTCCCCGCAATAATAGTCTAATTGAGGTAATTACCTTGAGTTATGGAATAGAATTTGTACCAGGAAACATATCTGTTAAACAGGTAGTTAATTACTGTAAACTTGCAGAGCAGAAAGACATTGACTTTGCGTGGATTACAAACCACTACAACAACCGCCACTGCTACCCTACACTTGCTGCAATTGCACAGGCAACTGACAGCATCAAAATGGGACCGGGTATCATGAACACATTCACTGATACACCTGCAGCAATTGCATCATT